>CAJUQM010000031.1 GCA_910588005.1 uncultured Oscillibacter sp. | reverse complement strand
CCAGGGTCTCCACGTGGTGCTGGGGGTAGACCGGGCTGGGCTGGTGGGACCTGACGGAGAGACTCATCAGGGTTGCTTTGATGTTTTGTTTCTGTCGGAGATCCCCGGCTTTACGGTTTTGTGCCCCTCCAACTTTGCGGAGCTGCGTTCCATGCTGCGGCAGGCTGTTTTTCAGATTCAGGGTCCTGTTGCGGTGCGTTATCCCCGGGGAGGCGAGGGGATTTTTCAAAAGGACGCCTCTGCAGAGCCGGTAGTCTGCCTCCGCGAGGGGAAGGATGTGACGCTATTGGTTTACGGTCTCATGGTAAATCATGCTTTGGAGGCTGCGGAGCTACTTTGGAAAAAATATAAGGTTGATGTGAGGGTGCTGAAATTAAATCAGGCTGCGCCGCTGGACATCAGCCTTTTGGACCCCTGGTTTCAAGGCGGTGAAACTCTGGCGGTACTGGAGGACGCCTTCGGTGCGGGCTGTGTGGGCCAGCGGATCGCCGCGATTTTGGCAGAGCATGGCCGGGGACCCGGAGGACTGATTTTAAAGAATCTTGGCAAAACCTTTGCCCCGGAGGGGTCTGTTGCTCAATTGGAACACAGCTTCGGTCTGGATGCCGGCGGTATTGCCACGGCGGTATGGGAGGCGGTAAACCATGGGAAATAAGACGCGGCTGGATTTGCTGCTGGTGGACCGCGGATTGGAAGAGAGCCGCCAGCGGGCGCAGGCTATGATCATGAGCGGGCTGGTATTTGTCGGGGGCAGACGGGTGGACAAGCCTGGAACCGCTGTTCCCGGCGATGCAGAGATCCAGATTCGGGGACATACCTTAAGGTATGTCAGCCGCGGCGGCCTCAAGTTAGAGAAGGCCATGACCGCTTTTCCGATCTCTTTGTCAGGGACGGTCTGCGCCGATATTGGTGCTTCCACCGGCGGCTTTACGGATTGTATGCTGCAAAACGGCGCCGACAGGGTTTATGCTGTAGATGTAGGATATGGTCAGCTGGCATGGAAGCTGCGAAACGACAGCCGTGTGATCTGCCTAGAGCGGACAAATGCCCGGCATTTGAGTCGGGAGCAGATTCCGGAGGTGCTGGATTTTGCCTCTGTGGATGTGAGCTTCATCTCTTTGAAATTGATTTTGCCGCCCCTCTGTGCTCTTTTGAAAGAGCGCGGACATGTGACCGCACTGATTAAGCCCCAGTTTGAAGCGGGGCGGGAGAATGTGGGCAAGAAGGGCGTCGTACGGGATCCGGCCGTACACCGTGAGGTGCTGGAGCAATTTTTGCGCCATGCGGGAGATTCCGGATTTACTGTCCTGGGGCTGACCTATTCTCCCATCCGGGGACCGGAGGGCAATATTGAGTATCTTGCTTATCTGGAAAAAGGGGCCTGGGTCCCTATGAGTTTTGATTTGGACACGCTGGTGGCGGAATCACACCAGGTTTTGAAGGAACACGGAGAGGGGAATCTGTAATGAACAGGAAAAAGATCATTCTGTGCCCCAACCCCAACCGGGATCAAGGGATGAAGGTCACCCAGGCCGCGGAGAGAATTCTCCGGGAGCTGGATTTTCAGACCGTGGTCTGTTCCCCCTTTAAGGATCAAAAGCCAGGACTTTTCGCCGGGTATGAGATTCGCCCTTTGCTCCAGGAGCTGAGAGAAGCAGATCTCCTCATCACTTTCGGTGGGGACGGTACGATTCTGCACTTGGCAAAACTGGTCGCGCTGAATAAGATTCCGGTACTTGGCATCAATATGGGTGGACTGGGCTTTGTGGCGGAACTGGAGGCTGGAGAATTGGAGTCCCTGCGGAAACTGGAGAACTGGGATTTTGCCGTTGAACAACGGATGATGCTGGATGTGACGGTTCTCCGGGAGGGACGTCAGATCTTCACAAATCTGGGGTTGAACGACGCTGTGATCCGGGAGGGTCCCATCTCCCACGTGATCCATTTGAAAATTTCCTCCGACGGACGGCATCTGACAGATATCGCTGGGGACGGTGTGATTATCGCGACTCCAACAGGTTCCACAGCCTATTCCCTGTCGGCTGGCGGACCGGTGGTGGAGCCGGAGGCCCAGACAATGGTGGTCTGTCCGATCTGCATGCACAATATGCGGTTTTCCTCTTATGTGCTGTCGCCGGAACACACGCTGACAGTGGAGCTGGAGCGCAACGGCAGAAAACCGGTCTATCTCTTTGTGGATGAGAGCAGGCCTTTTGCGCTGCGGTCTGATGATAAGGTTTTGGTGCGCCGGAGCAAACACGTGACAAAGCTGGCCCGTCTGTCGGGGAGAAGCTTTTGCGAGATATTTGCCAAAAAAATGCTGCCGGGAGGGCTGGATGATGAAAAATAACCGTCAGGCGATGATTTTGGAGATCATTTCCCAGGAAAACATCGAGACCCAGGAGCAATTGCTCTCACGGCTTCAAGCGCGGGGGATCAACAGCACTCAGGCTACCATCTCCCGAGACATTAAGCAAATGCACCTTATTAAACAGCCGGCGGGACAAGGGGTCTATCGATACGCTGTCTCCGATAACCGGAACCGGCTGAACTTTGCGGAAAAATTGCGTACGATCTTTCGGGAGAGCATTACCAGTATTGCCTATGCCCAAAATATTGTAGTGATTAAGACCATGCCGGGTCTGGCCAGTGCCGCCTGTTCCGCCTTAGATAATATGGAACTGCCCTATGTGGTGGGTTCTCTGGCAGGGGACGACACGGCATTTTTACTGATGAAAGATACAGAATCTGCAGAGGCCTTCTGCGAGGAAATTAAGGAAATGCTATAAATTTTCCACAGAAAGGGAGAGACTGCAATGCTGGAGCTTCTCCATATTGAAAATATTGCGGTAATCGAGGAGGCGGACATCTACTTCCGTCCAGGTTTTAATGCCCTGACCGGTGAGACCGGCGCAGGTAAGTCCATTGTTATTGACGCCATGGGCGCTGTGCTGGGCGGACGGACTTCCCGGGATCTGATCCGCACTGGAGCGGAGAAGGCCTTTGTCAGCGCAGCTTTCTCGGAGGTTCCCCCCAATTTGCCGGGATTGGGGGAGAACGGCATTGTCCCAGAGGAGGACGGGACGTTGCTTCTCCAAAGGGAGATTGCCGCAGATGGGAAAAATCTCTGCCGGGTCAACGGACGGCCTGTCACCGTTGCCCAGCTCCGCCAGATCGGCGGGGAGTTGTTGAATATTCACGGCCAAAACGATGGACAACAGCTGCTGGATGAGGAACAGCACGGCGTTTATCTCGACCGTTTTGGCAGGACCGGTGAGACGTTGGCCGCCTATCAAACGGCGTATCAAGCTATGGAGTCCCTGCGAAAACAGATTCACGCCCTCCAAATGGATGAGGCGGAAAAAGCACGGAGGGTGGACAGCCTCCGCTTTCAAATTGATGAGCTGGAGCGGGCAGAGCTGGTCTCTGGAGAGGAGGAAGAGTTGGATGCCCGCCGCAGTCTTCTGCGCAACGGGGAAAAATATTTATCCGCCCTGTCCGGAGCGGATTACTGCTTAAATGGCGATGACGAAAACACCGGTGCGGTGAATCAGCTCCGAGATGCGGAGGGCGCTCTATCCTCTATCCGCACGCTGGGAGAGGACCTGGAAGAGCTATATAAGCGATTGGGAGCGCTGCGCTGTGAAGTGTTCGACCTTGCGGAAATAATTCGGGATAAGCAGGCGGAATTTGACTTTTCTCCAGCGGAGTTGGATGCTGTGGAAAGCCGCTTTGATCAGCTGTACCGCCTGAAAAAGAAATACGGCGCCACGGTGGAGGACTGCCTCGCCTATTTGGAACGATGCCGGATGGAACTGGACGCCATTGAGACGGCAGATGATACGCTGGCACATTTGGAGAAAAAGCTGCAAACAGCGGAAGCATCCACCTTGGCTGCCGGCGCAGGTCTCACTAAGGCGAGAAAGGATGCGGCAAAGGTTCTGGAATCCCGAATTCAGGCTGAACTGCGGGAACTGGACATGGGAAAAGTCCGGTTTTGTATTACCTTTGCGGAAAAAGAACCTGCTGCAGACGGCTGTGATGTGATTCGATTCCTGATGTCCGCCAATGTCGGAGAAACTCCAAGGCCAATTGCCAAGATTGCCTCCGGTGGAGAGTTGGCCCGCATTATGCTGGCGCTGAAAAATGTTCTGGCGGAACAGGAGGCCATTGGAACCTTGGTTTTTGATGAGGTAGATACCGGTGTATCTGGCCGGGCGGCTCAAAAAGTGGCGGAGAAGCTGGCCCAGGTCAGCCGGCATAAACAGGTATTGTGTGTTACGCATCTGCCTCAGCTGGCTGCTATGGCGGATACACATTTTTCTGTAGAAAAAGGGGAGCGGAAGGGACGAACCTATACCCGTGTGGTCCAATTGGACCGAGAGCAGAGAAAAGCAGAGCTGGCCCGGATCACCGGAGGCAGTAAGGTAACGGATGCTTTGCTGGAAAGCGCCGGAGAGCTGCTGGATGAGGCCGAGACATACCGCAAGACCTTGTGATGAGGGCGTGGACCGGCGGTTTAACCGCCGGTCCTTTCAATGAATATCGCTCTCCAGATCAGCCGGGGCCGCAGGGAGGCCCCGCTTACCTGTTCTCGCTGAAAAAGCCCGAAAGAGCCTTGAATTATTTTCAAAATACGCATTATATCAAGTTGATTTTATCAATATTTTGTCAGACTGTTCGGGTATTCCTCAGTTCTAATTTGCAAGAAGTAAAGAAACAATGTATGATAGAGTTCCCCTTTGGGACAAAATAAAATATCTACCCTTTCAAATATTTCTTAGATCAGGCCGAAAGGGTTATTGACAATCTAAGAATTTTCGGGTAGAATGCATTTCACGATATGGCGAAGAAGAGGAATAGTATCTGTCCTGGAGCTGCACAGAGAGACCCTGTCCGCTGAAAAGGGGAGAGTGCCGGACGGAGAATACCCCTTGGAGCCGGCACCCCAACGGTCCTTTTTGAAGTGACTCAGTAGGCGTGCTCCGGGTGCGCCCGTTACCGCGCAGGAGTGTGTTGGCACTCCACGAGGCCGGTTCCGCGAGGAGACGGCGAACCAGAGGTGGTACCGCGAAATTTGTTTCGCCCTCTGTCCCTGCCCGGGACAGAGGGCGAATTTAGTTTGACAAAAGGAGAAGAGAGTTATGACCTGTTATGAGGAATTGCAAGCCCGCGGGCTGATTGCCCAGGTAACGGACGAGGCGGAGATCAAGGAGCTGGTGGACAATGGCAAGGCGGTATTTTATATTGGGTTTGACCCCACGGCGGACTCTCTGCATGTGGGCCACTTTATGGCCTTGTGTTTGATGAAGCGCCTCCAGATGGCGGGAAACCGGCCCATTGCCCTGATCGGCGGAGGTACCGGCATGATCGGCGATCCCTCCGGCCGCACAGATATGCGCCAGATGATGACAAGCGAGACGATTCAGCACAATTGTGACTGCTTTAAAAAGCAGATGGAGCGGTTTATTGATTTTGGCGAGGGGAAGGCCATTATGGTCAATAACGCTGAGTGGCTGATGAAGTTGAATTACGTAGAGCTGCTGCGGGAGGTAGGCGCCTGCTTCTCTGTGAACAATATGCTGCGGGCCGAGTGCTACAAACAGCGGATGGAAAAAGGACTCAGTTTCCTGGAGTTCAACTATATGATCATGCAGTCCTATGACTTCTACCACATGTTCCAGACCTTGGGCTGCAACATGCAGTTCGGCGGAGACGACCAGTGGAGCAACATGCTGGGCGGCACGGAGCTGATCCGCCGTAAGCTGGGCAAAGATGCCTATGCCATGACCATTACCCTCCTGATGAATTCCGAGGGTAAGAAGATGGGCAAGACTGCCAAGGGCGCGGTTTGGCTGGATCCCAACAAGACCAGTCCCTTTGAATTCTACCAGTACTGGCGGAATGTGGGGGATAATGATGTTCTCAAGTGCATTCGGATGCTGACATTCCTCCCCCTGGAGCAGATCGACGAGATGGACAAGTGGGAGGGAAGCCAGCTGAACCGGGCCAAAGAGATCCTGGCCTATGAGCTGACCAAGCTGGTTCATGGGGAAGAGGAGGCCGTCAACGCGCAGGAAACCGCCCGCGGCCTGTTCTCCGGCGGCGGCTCCACAGCGCATATGCCCACTACGGAGCTGGATGCTGGAAAGTTTGACGGTGGAAAGATTGGCGCCATCAACCTGCTGGTGGCTTGCGGACTCTGTCCCTCTAATGGTGAGGCCCGGAGGCTGATCCAGCAGGGGGGAATGGCCGTCAATGACCGAAAGGTGGCGGATATCGGCGAAACCTTTGACCGGTCCGACTTTGAAGGAGAGGGCGTTATTATCAAAAAGGGCAAAAAAGTCTATCACCGAGTCCTTATTAAATGAGGAAAAAGTGGGAAGAGCCATAGCTCTTCCCACTTTTTCCTGTAACCATGCCGTTACTTCTGTTACTGACCTGTCACTTCTCTGTAACCGGGTCGAGGTGGACATAATACTTTTTTTCTTCTATACTCTCCTCATCGACGGAAATACGGGGGGATCGCGGTGAAAAGAGAACAGATTGTCGGACTGTGTATATTGCTTCTGCTGGCAGCGGGAACGATTTTTGCGGTTTCAAACTACCCACTAGAGACGGCGAAGGACCCGCTGGAGGGAGAAGACGCCTATATGGAATTTCTGTCTTCCGTGCCTCTGGCAGTTGTGGAAGGGGAGACGATCTCCCACAACCAGAGATTTCTGGTCCGGACTGTAGGTGCCACGGATTCCTATGTCAGCGGTGTCCGGGTTCCGGAGAAAATCCAGGTGGTAAACCGCTCTACGGACGAGGTCGTGTGGGAAGACAGGGGTATGGTAAGCCAAGAAGCCCTCTGGTCACCCGAGGACGGTTTTTTGGCTTTGGCCCGGTCGGCCCGAACCTGGTGTTCCGTGACGGTTTTTGAGACGGAGAATTGGACCAGCTGGGAATTTGCCCTACCGGACGGAAATCCTATTCCGGAATACACATTTTTGCCTTATAGTGAACCGTGGGGAGAGTGGCAAGATGAATATACGCTGAATTTGACGGTCGGCCGGGGTAGTGAAGATCCCCCAAAGCGCTATCTCTGTACATTTTCCACGGAGGACGGAACAATTACAGGTCAATCTTGGGAACCGGTGACGGAGATTCTTCCGGACGGCTATGACTTTGACCATGATGGTGTGTTGGAAACAGTGGAATTGACCGCTGTCAGAGAGTCTGGACGGAGTGATCCCGGCGCGGCTGCCTACACTCTTGCCGTGGTGGGCGAGGAGGGCAACACTCTGTGGGAGGTGGGAGCGCACACCGCCCATATTGGTTGGACAAGCATTTTTGCCTGCTCTATAGACGGGCAGGACTATCTGATCCGGTATCATCCAACCATGTATCAGGGATGGGCGGACTATTCATTTCAGGTAATCTCGCTCAATGCCGCCGGCATTGAGCAGATTCTCCATGAAAACAGCGTAATCTGGGATTGCAATTTTCGCATGGAGGGACACCAATATGATGTGGATGCCCTGGTAGGTTTTCTCTGGGACCTCCATGGGTATTTGGAGTACAGCACTCTGCTGATAAGTACCGAGGATGGGGAATTCCAGTCCAATATTCCTGGGCTTCAGATACAGTCTTATCCATTTGGCGGCGCCCTGCGGCTAGATAGCCGGGAGGCGCTGGAGGAGACCGTTTACCGGATGGAGGCGGAGTGGAAAAATGAACAGGGGATCGAAGAATGAGCGCAGGCGGGGAAGTCCCCGCCTGCACACTTATTCTGCCGGAAGCAGCGCATATTTCACCAGGGTCTCCCGAATTCGTGCCAGATTTGTCTCACCGGGCGGGCAGAGCGGCAGACGCAGGTCCCCCATTCTCCAGCCCAGCAGTTTCAGCGCCGTTTTCACAGGAATAGGGTTCACTTCACAGAACATGGCGTCACAGAAATCCTTTAGATATAACTGCAACTTTCCGGCGGCAGAAAAGTCATTATCTAAACACAGCTGGGTCAGAGTATGCATCTCGGCGGGAATAATGTTGGCGATTACCGAAATGACGCCGATGCCTCCCAGCGTGCAGATTGGCACGGTTTCATCGTCGTTACCCGACCAGATGTAGAAATCCTCCAGACACAGGTTCCGGGTTTGCTGAATCTTTCCCAGGTCTCCGCTGGCTTCCTTAGTGCCAATAATATTGGGGTGCTTTGCCAACTCCGCATAAGTACCCGGCGCGATAGAAACCCCGGTGCGGGAAGGCACATTGTAGAGGATGCAGGGGAGAGACACTTTGTCGGCAATCGCCCGGTAGTGCCTAATCAACCCTTCTTGGCTGGCTTTGTTGTAATAGGGGGTTACTAATAGCAGTCCGTCGGCGCCTGCCTTTTCCGCATCGTTTGAGAGAGAAACGGAAACCTCTGTGGAGTTGGAACCGGATCCGGCGATAACGGGAACCCTGCCGTTCACACGGTCTACACAGAATTCAATCACCTGAATCCGTTCCTGCGGCGTCATGGTGCTGGCCTCCCCTGTGGTGCCGCAGGCGACGACGGCGTCCGTCCCCTCCTTGAGTTGAAAGTCCAGCATCTCTCCCAAAGTGTCAAAGTCAACACCATCTTTCGTGAAGGGCGTGGCGATGGCCACGCCGGAACCGGTAAAGATCGGTTCTTTCACAAAGCACACCCCTTTTTTTCAGATTTGGGAATGAGAAATTCAGACGTCACATCAGCCGGAAGCAAAATTGTTTTCCTCCCGTTCCCAATTTCAAGAGAGTCTTTTGGCCTTCCAGAAACGTCTCTTTGGCAGAAGCGGTAATTCGGCTATTTTGCATCAATGTATCCCCTGGCGCACAGCAGTTCAGCCAACAGCACCGCGCCGCCGGCCGCACCCCGCAGGGTATTATGGCTTAGACCCACAAACTTGTAGTCATATTGAGAGTCCGTCCGAAGGCGGCCCAGAGAGACCGCCATGCCATTTTCCAGATTGCGGTCCAGCCGGGTCTGTGGACGGTCCGGTTCCTCAAAGTAATGGAGAAATTGTTTGGGGGCGGAGGGAAGGTTCAACTCCTGAGCGGGACCCCGGAAGGCGGCCCAGTCGGATTTGATCTGCTCAAGAGAGGGAGTGCGGCCTTCTTTGAACTTCATAAAGACAGCCGCCATGTGGCCATCCTGACAGGCCACCCGGAAGCACTGCGCCGTAATAGAGGGACCGGCGGCGTTAACGATTTTGCCATGATCCACCTTACCCCAGAGTTTCAGGGGTTCTTGTTCGCTCTTCTCCTCCTCACCGCCAATATACGGGATGCAGTTATCCACCATCTCCGGCCAGCGCGCAAAGGTTTTGCCGGCGCCGGAAATGGCCTGATAGGTACAGACGAGAACCTGATCCAGACCGTATTTCAAAAGGGGATGCAGGGCGGGGACATAACTCTGGAGAGAGCAGTTGGACTTCACCGCAATAAACCCCCGCTTGGTTCCCAGGCGATTGCGCTGAGCCTCAATCACCGCCAAGTGCTCTGCGTTGATCTCCGGTACCACCATAGGCACGTCTTCCGTCCAGCGGTGGGCGGAGTTGTTGGAGACGATGGGGCACTCCAGCTTGGCATACCGCTCTTCCAATGCGCGGATCTCTTCTTTTTTCATGTCTACGGCACAGAAGCAAAAATCCACCTGCTCCGCCATCTTTTCCGCATCGGCGTCCGCATCCAAAACCGTCAGCCCCCGGGCTTCCTGGGGAATGGGACGCGTCATGGCCCAGCGGCCTTCTACGGCCTCGCCATAGGTTTTTCCAGTGCTGCGGGCACTGGCGGCCACAGCGGTCAACTGAAACCAGGGATGATTCTCCATCAAAGTGACAAAGCGTTGGCCTACCATACCGGTACAGCCAATAATACCCACTTTATACTGCTTCATACTATGCTCCTCCTGCTTGTATTTGTTCCGCCGTCTTTTTATGTTGCTTCCGGCGCCGTTTTGTACTATAATGACATTTATTAAGGAAAAATCGGCCTTGTACTCCTAAGGCGGACATTTGTATGTATAGTAACATGCTTTCTTTGTTCCGTCAAGGCCGGTGCAATCGGGAGGTTCCATGAAAAAATTACTGCTGACAGCCCTGTTCGTTGTGACTTTTTTCTCATTGTCCGCTGTCTCCGCCTCGGCAGTGGTAAACGACACAGTAAAAGTGGGGCTGTGGTACGGCTCCAATGCGCTCTTCTCTGCTAATTTGGAAAACAGTCTGGGAGAGGGATTTGAATTTGGCTATTTTGAGGATGAACGGGAGTTTATCTCTTTGGGGCGGACCGGTGAGACACAGATCTCCATGACTGCTGCTGGAGATATTTATATGAATGGGAGCGGCGCTTATTCCGCGGATATTCCCTCAGGAGGATACCGTTTTTTGGGCGGATGGCATGTGGAGCTGGGCGGTTTCCGGGACTATGAGGAGGCAGAGGACGCCGCCCGGGAATACGGCGGCTATCCTGCGTGGATTTCTGGGGAGTTTGTAGCGCGGTTTGGCAGCTACCAGTCCCGCTCTGAGGCGGAAAACGATATTGACCGCTATGGTGGAGATCAGGTGGTCCAGTCTTCTTCCACTGGCGTGATTGTGACGGTAACGAGAACAGAGGATATTCTCTTTGAGTTTGACTGTGGCGGCGCCCGGGACCTTGGCGTACAGCCAGAGGGATGGCGGGGGGAGACCTCCACTTGGTTTAAAGGCTATAAATACGCCGGGGCCTTTGAATATGCCAGGGTCACCGGCGGGAACATCAACGTCATGAACGTGGTGGATGTGGAGACATATGTCAAAGGCGTCATTCCTTACGAGATGAACGGTGATTGGCCTTTGGCGGCATTGGAGGCCCAGGCTGTTTGCGCCCGCACGTTTCTCTACGGCAACAGCAAACATACGGCGGCTTACGGCTTTGACGTGTGCAACGGAACCGATTGCCAGGTGTACCGGGGCTTGGGCAGCGGCGGTGCCGGTCCCAGCAGCCAAAGTGATCAGGCTGTGGACAACACGGCGGGGGAGCGCCTGTATTACCAAGGCGAATTGGTCAAAGACGCAGTGTACCACTCTTCTGACGGTGGGGCGACCGAGGATTCTGCGAACGTGTTTGGCGGAAATCCGGGGTATTTAATTGGGAAGATGGACCCTTATGAGGCGCAGATCACCATTCCAAATTACAGCTACTCTGTTACATACAGCGCGTCGGAACTCACCTGGATTCTGGAGCAGAAAGGGTATTCCATTGGTACGGTCCGAAATGTGTATATATCAGAATACACCCCTATGGGCAATGTAAAAAAGGTGACATTTGAGGGAAGTGGTGGTACCACTACTGTTAGTGGCGATACCTGCCGCACCATTTTCTACAGCAGCACCTATAACAAATCCGTCCGCAGTATGCGCTTTGATATCAATGGCAGCAGCGCCGGCAGCGGCGGTGGAGTTTACGTCACCAGCAGCGGGCAGCTGTCCTCACTGAGCGGTGCTTCCGTGATCTCCGGGGGGGGGAGTCTCGGAACGCTGGATGGCAGTACTGCCTCTGTAATCTCCTCTTCCGGCATCTCCACCGTCAGCGGCGGGAATGGGACGACCTCCCGTCCCAGCTCCGGTTTCTCCAACGACGGCTTCACCATTACCGGTACTGGCAACGGCCACAATGTGGGTATGAGTCAGTACGGCGCCCGCGCTATGGCGGAACAGGGATACGGCTATCAGGAGATTTTGGAATTTTACTACACGGACATCACCATTTGGTGAAGAACGGAAACATGATGAAAACCAGTGATTTTTACTATGACCTCCCTGAGGAACTGATTGCCCAAACGCCTATCGAAAGGCGGGACGCCTCCCGGCTGATGACGTTGGATCGGGTGACCGGTAAGACCGGGCATTGCCATTTCTATGAACTGCCGGATTTTCTGCGTTCAGGTGACTGCATAATTTTAAATGACTCCCGGGTGCTTCCCGCCCGGCTTCTGGGACAGCGGCTGCCCGGAGGTGGAGCCTGCGAAGTGCTGCTGCTGGCGGACCGGGGAATGGGGACTTGGGAATGTCTGGTGCGGCCCGGCAGAAAAATGCGTTTGGGGGCAAAGTTGTCCTTTGGAGAGGGGGAACTTACGGCAGAGGTCGTTGGTGAGCTTGAAGACGGTAATCGACTGGTTCATTTTGTATACCAGGGCATCTTTTTGGAAGTCTTAGAACGTTTGGGAAAGATGCCGCTGCCGCCTTATATCAAAGCAGAGCTGCAGGACCGGGAGCGGTATCAAACCGTCTATTCCAGGCACACCGGCAGTGCGGCGGCTCCTACGGCGGGGCTGCACTTCACGCCGGAGCTGTTGCGGACCATCCAGACAAAAGGTGTGGAAATTGGTTATGTAACTCTCCATGTAGGGCTGGGTACATTTAGACCCGTAAAGGAAGAAAACATTACAGATCACGCCATGCATAGCGAGTACTGCATCCTGTCTCAGGAGACAGCGGACCTGATCAATCAGACAAAGGCCTCTGGGGGCCGGTGCGTCTGTGTGGGCACTACCTCCTGCCGGACGTTGGAGTCCTGGGCGGGGGAGGACGGACACATGGAGGCCAAAAGCGGCTGGACGGACATCTACATCTATCCCGGCTACCGCTTCAAGGTGACGGACGCCCTGGTGACCAACTTCCATCTGCCGGAGAGCACCCTTATTATGCTGGTTTCCGCCTTTGCCGGGAGGGAACATGTGCTGGCCGCCTATCAGGAGGCCGTCCGGGAGAGATACCGATTTTTCTCCTTTGGCGACGCCATGTTTTTATACTGATCAGAGGAGATGTTTACATGGAATTGACGGACCTTCCCAATATCGGTCCCAAGCTGGCGGACAATCTGCGCCAGGTGGGTGTTGGCACCCCGGAGCAGCTGCGGAAGCTGGGACCCCGGGAGGCATTCCTCCGCATCCGCGCCCAGGTGGATCCCGCCGCCTGCTTCCACCAGCTCACCGCTCTGGCCGGCGCGGAGGCCGGCATCCCCAAGAAGGCGCTGTCCCAGGAGGAGAAGGTGGCACTGCGGGCCTTTTTCGACAGTCTTTGATCAAATAAGGAGTAACTGCCCATGTTCAGAGTTCTCAAAACCGAGGGCCGCGCCCGGCGCGGTGAGTTTTCCTGTGCCCACGGCGGCCTTGTTCAAACCCCTGTTTTTATGAATGTGGGGACTCAGGCCGCCATCAAGGGCGGCGTCTCAGCTCATGACCTGCGGAAGATTGGATGCCAGATTGAACTCAGCAATACCTATCACCTCCATCTTCGGCCCGGAGACCAATTGGTGCGGCGGATGGGCGGACTGCATAAGTTTATGAACTGGGACGGACCGATTCTCACAGATTCCGGCGGCTTTCAGGTGTTTTCCCTCGCCTCTTTGCGGAGGATCAAAGAAGAGGGCGTCTACTTCTCCTCCCATATCGACGGCCGAAAAATTTTTATGGGACCGGAGGAATCCATGCAGATCCAGTCCAATCTGGGCAGTGACATCGCCATGGCGTTTGACGAATGCGTGGAGAATCCGGCCCAATACGACTACGCCAAAGCCAGCTGCCAGCGGACATTTCGCTGGCTGGAGCGGTGCAAAGCAGAGCATGACCGGCTGAATCGTCTTCCAGACACCGTGAATCCGGGGCAGATGCTTTTCGGCATCAACCAGGGAGCTACTTTCGCAGATCTCCGCGCCTGGCATATGAAAGAGATTGCCAAGATCGACTGTGACGGCTTTGCCATCGGCGGTCTGGCGGTAGGAGAGCCGGCGGAAGTTATGTATGAGATGATTGATGTCGTGGAACCCCACATGCCCAAAGAAAAGCCCCGCTACCTCATGGGGGTGGGCACCCCCAGCAATATTATTGAGGCTGTCAGCCGGGGCGTGGACTTTTTTGACTGTGTTATGCCCTCCCGCAATGGACGGCATGGAAAGCTCTTCACCTGGGAGGGCACCGTCAATATCTTGAACGAGAAGTATGCCGCTGACCAGCGTCCTATTAGCGAGAGCTGTGGCTGTCCCGCGTGCCGGTATTTCTCCCGTGCGTACCTGCGGCATCTTTTTAAAGCGGACGAAGTACTTGCCCTGCGGCTGGCGGTACTGCACAATCTATATTTTTACAACGAGCTGATGGATCGAATTCGAAAGGCCCTGGATAATGGCACATTTGCGGACTTCCGCGCCCGGTATAGCGGACGTCTGGAGGAGCGGGTATAGAAAATAGCAAGGACGTATCCATATGGATACGTCCTTGCTGCCGATTTTATGCAGAGAAGCAGTTTATACGCTGGCGCAGAAGAAGATGCCGGCTTCAGGCTCTGCAGTCTGCCAATTTCCTCAATGACTTTATATCGCCGCTCTGGATGAATTGAATTCCCTCCGCGATTTGCTCAAGCGGCCAGTCCCACCACTGCAATTCTATCAGTGCGTCAATGGTTTCCGGAGGAAATCTCCGCCGGATCGGGTATGCTGGAACGCCGCCTACAATGGTGTAGGATGGAACATCTTTTGTGACCACGGCGCGGGTGCCGATCACTGCGCCGTCGCCGATGGTGACGCCCGCTAGAATCACCGCCTCATAGCCAATCCAGACATCGTTTCCAATGACGATGTCCCCCTTGTTGTCCCACGCTTCCGTGGGAGCCATACCATGATTCCAAGCCTCGTAAAAAATAGGAAAAGTGTAGTTGGAGAGGGAACCCATGGTGTGGTTGGCGCTGTTGAAAAGAAACCGGGCACCGCAGGCGATAGAGCAGAATTTTCCAATACGCAGGTGATCACGGTTGATGGGGTAGTGGTAGAGTACATTATTCTTTTGAAAATCCCTGGGATCGTGGACAAAATCATGGTAAATGGTAAATGCTCCGATGTGGATTGCCGGATCATTTACAACATTTTTCAAATATACGGTCTGTGTATCCCCGGTTCTAGGGTATACTTTGGTGTAGTCTGGAATCGCCATAATCAAAACTCCTTTTCTGATTACTTCTTTAAGACGATCCCAGATCCCACAATGCAGAGCTTCAAGAGATGTTCGCCCCTCTCTGTGTGTATTTGACTAAAAACCCCCATATCAGTCTATCACAGCGGCAACGGATTGGCAACCATTTTGATGGTGGGAGGGCCGGCACCAGTGCATTGAAAAGAAAGTTCTTGCAAAATTGACTGATTCTGGTATAATAATACCATTCTGAATTTACGAAGGAAAAGGAGTTTTATCAACATGGAACCTATTATCATGATGGTCGCAATGCTGGCGATCTTCTACTTCATCCTGATTCGTCCGGAGAATAAGCGGAAGAAGCAGGCTCAAGAGATGCGGGACAGCCTGAAAAAGGGCGATGTTGTCACTTCTATTGGAGGTATTGTGGGTAAGATCGTCTCCACAGACCAAAATACAATTATTATTGAGACCAGCGAAGACCGGGTCCGCATTGAACTGACTCGCTGGGCCGTTTCTACTGTAGGTGTCCAGACCGGTGAGCAGCCGGAGAAAGGCAAGAAGGAGAAAAAGGACGAGGTGCCTACTGACTCTGTTGATGAGATTCCCGCCCCTGAGAAAGAGGAAAAATAAGAGCAGCCAATCATAAAAACCGCCTCCCCCGCAATATGTTCTGGATAAGAACAATTGCGAGGGAGGATTTTTTATGGGCAAAGGAAAAAAACAGGCACCCAGTGGACTGATCTTTTTGAAGGGGCTGCTTCTCGCTTTTGCGGTATACCTGCCGGGGCAGCTGCTGATCACACTGCTGGTAGTCAAGGGAGCGGTAGGTGAGGAAAGCCTCTTCCCTGCAGTTGCGGCAGTCTGCCTTGTGGCGGCGCTGGCCGGCGGATTTCTCTGTGCGCGGCGGCCTGTGTGGGGTGCGCTCCCCAGCGCAATGCTGTGTGCGCTGTTATTTGCCAGCGTATTGACAGCGATCGGAATTCTTTGCTGGGAAGAGGGAATTACCTGGACCGGCCGCGGTGGTATTTTGCTGCTTTGCGCTCTGGCAGGCGGTCTATTGGCCGGAGCGCTGGGACAGGGAAGCAGAAGAAAGAAAAAGAGAAAACTGAAGGCCCTGTAATATTTCACAAAATTTAAAAAACCTCTGAATTGTTGGCAATATGGGCTTGACAAAGGGCAGGGAAGAGGACGAGGCAGATCTAGGGGCCGCATCTGGGCCGAGGATACCAGATATCGCCTTTTGCGTACAGACAGCTCTGATCAAAAGCCTGGTTTTTTAAATTTACATAATACAGTTTACATAATATTTGTTCACAAATTACAAAAAGAGGCTTTTTCCGCTAAACTCCTTGATAATCCTGGGAATTTGCATTATAGTAAGGATAGCAGGTTTACGTTAACCATTTCATAAACCGCCTGCTTTGCTCATAGAATAGAGCGAGGTGAGGCGGTTTGATTTGGAAAAAACGGGAGAGAGACGGGCGGCCTGCCCCGTTGCCCTGCCTGCTGTTTTTGGCATTGCTTTTTTTCGGCGGTGTGCTTTTGGGACAGGTCCTGGCAGGCCGGGTGCCGGATGCAACAGGAGACGAGCTGGGCCGTTATTTGACGGATTATTTCCGTTTGGGCGGCGGGATCGGTCATGCGGCTGGCGCCATACCCTCCACTGCTGTCATTTATTTTCGCTATCCGCTATTGGCCTTTCTGCTGGGATTCACATCGCTGGGCATATTGCTGCTGCCCTGTGTAACAGTGGCCTATGGTTTTTTTCTCTCCTTTTCTGTCTGTTGTTTTACTGCTGCTTTCGGAGTTGACGGTATTCTTCTGGCTTTTGCAGTGTTTGGATTGCGATGTATGGTAACCCTGCCTTGTTATCTTTTACTGGCGGTCTCCTCCTGGGGAAGCAGCGCGGCGTTGGCCAAACTGTCTTTTGGACGGGGAAAGCGGGTTGTTCCGGTGATCTATGGCCGCGACTGTTGGATTCGCTTTATCGGCGCAGTCACTGTACTGCTGGTGGGAATATGTGTGGATTTATTTCTCTCCCCTAGATTTCTGCAAGCGGTTTTAGAGCAAATTCTGCTTTAGCGCCGAGATATTATTCGACAGCAAGTTTGTGCGTTCTTGTTTTGTGAAAGGGATTTGAGGAGGTGCTTTTCTGGGAATGGACGATATTACACGGTACAGTACATATTTGGAGCGTGAAAAACGCGCCTCTCGAAACACCGTCACCTCATACCTTCGTGATATAAACCAATTTGCGGATTATTTAAAAAGATCCCAGCGGTGCAGTTTGAGACAGGCAAAAGTTGAAATGGTGCAGGGCTATATGAATTGGATGCTGAACGATGGAAAATCTGCGGCCTCTGTTACCCGCTTTCTGGCGTCTGTCAAGTCATTTTATAACTTTTTGCTGGCGGAAGGCTCCGTGGATGCCAATCCCGCCAAGGGACTCACTGCGGCCAGGGCGGAGCGAAAATACCCGGAGATCTTAACCTCCCGGGAGGTAGAGACGTTTCTGGACCAGCCCCGGTGTGTGGATGCCAAGGGCTTTCGGGATCATGCGATGCTGGAGCTTCTGTATGCCACCGGGATCCGTGTCAGTGAGCTGATCTCCTTGAATCTGGACGATTTAAATTTGTCCGCCGGCTTTATTCGCTGCCGGAGCAAGGGGAAAGAGCGGATTATTCCGCTGTATCATACGGCGGTTAAGGCGCTGCAGGACTATGTAAAAAATATTCGTCCGCATCTGATAGCAGACAACGGGGAAGAGGCCCTGTTCGTCAATATGAGCGGAGAGCGTATGAGCCGCCAGGGTTTTTGGAAGATCATCAAGTGTTATCAGGAGAAGGCGGGGATCGAAAAGGATATCACACCGCACACTCTGCGGCACTCCTTTGCGGTGCATCTGCTGGAAAACGGAGCGGACCTGCGCTCTATACAGGAGATGCTGGGGCACGCGGACATCTCCTCCACCCAGATCTACACCCATGTGGTGAAGCGTCAGCTCAAAGACGTCTACCAAAAGGCCCATCCGCGGGCATAACAGGCAATTTTACAGCACGGCTTTGCCGTGCTGTTTTTTATGTAGGAAAATATTTGTATTCAATGAAAACAAAATGATGTTTTGCCGACTCTAATGGATAAAGAGAGAGGGGGGCGGCGCATTGGATCACGATGAATTTACAGGCAGAGTAGAGGCGGTAAAGGCACGGCTGTACCGTGCCGCGTATCTGTACTTGGGCAGTGAGGCCGATGCTTTGGAAGCTGTGGATGAGGCGGTCTACCAGGCTCTGCGGGGACTGAAAAAACTCCGCCAGCCGGAGTTTTTTGAGACCTGGATCACCCGCATTCTCATCAACGAGTGCCACCGGGAACTGCGCCGCCGGAAACGCCTGACCGGGGAGGAGGCCCTGCCGGACATGGCCGGGCCGGATGAATACGATCATCTGCCATTGAAAGAGGCCGTTCGGCGGCTGCCGGAGGAGCTGCGGCAGGTGGTTGTTCTGCGGTTTTTTGCCGGATATACCCAGGCAGAGACCGCCGGTGCACTGGAGATTCCGCAGGGAACCGTAGCCACCCGCCAGAGGAAGGCTCTGTCGCTGCTGCGGCTGGAATTGGGAGAGGGGGAGAACGTATGAATCGAAACAGCGAGTATCAGATTCTTCTGTCGGAGCTGGAAGAGACGCCGGATGGACTTAAAGACATTGTGCAGCGAGTATCAGCAAGGAAGATCACCTTACAAAGAAGACGTCGTTTGATTCTGACCCCAGTTCTTGGGGCGGCAGCCTGCTTTACAGCCTTTGTGCTGCTGGTGAATTTGTCCATTCCCTTCGCCAGCGCCTGTGGGCGGGTCCCCTGGCTGCGGGAGCTGGCAAAAGCTGTGGCGTTCTCGCCCTCCCTCTCCGCCGCTGTGGAAAACGAGTACGTCCAGCCCATCGGAGAGACAAAAACCGAGGACGGCATCACTGTCACGGTGGAGTATGTTATTGTGGACCGTAAGCAAGTAAATATTTTTTATACGGCACAATTTTCGGACAGGGAAAGTCTGTTCGTAGATTACGACTATGACATGGGTGAAATCCACAGCTGGGCAAGTTCCTCTGGCAGCGCACAGCTGACCAGTGGTAAACTCCAGCAAATTAAATTAGAGTTTGTGGAGAGCAATGTTCCCGCCTCCCTGGGCGTAAGCTTTGGATTTTACGACTGGGAGGCCCGCAACCGGGCAGAACCGGACGCTGCCATGATGGAGATCCCTGAGTACCAGGAACCGGATTACCTTGTAAAAATTCCATTCCTTTTAGAGTTCGACCCCTATTACACAGCCCAAGGTGAGATCATTCCAGTAGACACCACCTTTACCTTAGACGGCCAACAGTTCACCTTGACTGAAGTGGAGCTATACCCAACCCACCTCCGGGTCAATTTGAAGTCCAATGCGGGCAATACCGCCGGTTTGCAGGGACTGGAGCTATATCTGGAAAACGAGTACGGAGAGCGGTTTGAGCGTCCCGGCGGTCTTACCGCCTCTGGCGACCCTGAGGGTGATGGTATGGCTACTTTCTGGCTGGACAGCACTTTTTTCAGTCACGGCCGAAATCTGACGCTTTATATCACTCAAGCCAAATGGAAGGACAAGGACGCCCCTAAAGTGCGGCTGAATCTGGCTGAGGGCACTGCGGAAAATCTTCCCCAAGGTGTCAGATTTCTCAAGGCGGAGCATCTATACGGCGGTTCTTGGGAGGTGACGTTCCTGAATTCTGAACAGGAGATTGGAGGCTCCAGCAACCTGATGAGCTGCCACGGCTTCTGGGACGAGGCGGGGAACCACTACGATATATGGCAGAGCGGCTCCAGCATCAGCTTTCAGGACCCGGAAACAGGGGAGTGGATCGAGGAGGAAGGGATCTCTGCGGAGAATTTCCCACTGCTGGGATTTTCCGGCGATGTGGTTTACCTGGAACCCACGCATAATCGGGTTACCAATTTTGATAATCCCGTGGCAATTACTATCAAATAGAGCCAAGCTCAAAAAGAGCGCCCGCCGGCGCTCTTTTTGATGGTTTTAATGGTTGCGCTTTCCAATAAAATTTGTTATACTAATTAAGTATGCAATTTGAAGGGGGGGCGCTATGCGCATCTTAGGCATTGACCCGGGTTTTGCTACCATCGGCTTCGGTCTGATAGAGGCAGAACGGGCACAAGTCCATATGGTGACCTACGGCGCCGTCACAACCCCGGCGGGGCCACCTCTCAGCCGCCGCCTATATCAGATCAGCTGTGACATGGAAGAGTTAATCGGCCAACTGAAACCGGATGGAATCTCCATTGAAGAGCTGTTTTTCAACACCAACATTACTACCGGCATCGCCGTGGCTCATGGCAGGGGGGTGATCCTCTGCGCCGCAGAGAAGTGTGGAATTCCCCTCTATGAGTACACGCCTTCTCAAGTGAAGCTGGCGGTAACGGGCTATGGCAAAGCGGAGAAGCGCCAGGTGATGGACATGACCAAGCGGATTTTGAAGCTAAAAGCCATTCCAAGGCCGGATGATGCGGCTGATGCCCTGGCTCTGGCCCTTTGTCACGCAAGGAGTTTCACTTCACGGATTCCACAGAATGGAAATATAAAAGAGACCGTTTGAGGAGGCTCTTATGTTCTACTATCTTGACGGGATTGTGGCGGAATTGCTGCCATACCTTGTGGTCATTGACTGCGGTGGCGTGGGCTATGCCTGCAAGACCACCAACAACACCCTCTCCTCGCTGAAAAAAGGCCAGCGGGGTAGGGTCTATACTTATTTGAACGTAGGTGAAGATGTCTTTGATCTCTACGGGTTTGCCACCCAGAATGAACTCAACAGCTTCAAGCTGCTGATCGGCGTCTCCGGTGTGGGTCCCAAGGCTGCCTTAGCAATCCTGTCTGTGGGTACACCGGAAACCTTAGCAATGGCGATTGTCACAGGGGACGAAAAGACCTTGACAGCCGCCCCTGGTGTAGGTAAAAAGTTGGCGCAGCGCATTATATTGGAATTAAAAGACAAAATGTCAAAGGAAGTCTCGGCTGGTTTCGATTTTTCCGGAGGTAAAAGCGCATCTCTTCCTGTTGCGTTTTCCAATAAGGCGTCGGAGGCTGCCCAGGCTTTGGCGGTGCTTGGCTATTCCAGCAATGAGGTCTCTGCTGCCTTAAAAGGTGTGGATGTGGAAAATCTTCCCTTGGAGGAAATTATCCGGCAAAGCCTAAAGAAGATGGTGCGGTAAGACGCCGCGGCAGAGAGGAGCGTGGAGAGTGCGGTTTTCTCATTTTATTGGCTGGTGTTTTGTTGCCAGTATTTTTATGATGTGGCGGTTTTCTAAATATAGCCGTATTCTCATTTATAGTAAAAAGTTGACCCCGGAAGAACAGACGCGCTACCGGAAAAAGGCTCAATTCGCTCTTGGGGCGGTAGCAGGCTTTTTAGCTTTGTGCGTTCTCTGCATTCTTCTGGCAATTATTTTGGAATGAAGTCCGAAAGAGAGGGGAAGTGGCGGCTTGAGTATCGACTTTGGAAATGATATCTACGAAGAACCCATTGTGGCGAAGACCTTCCTCCAGGAGGACATACAGGAGGGATCTCTTCGGCCAAAATCTCTGCGGGACTATATCGGCCAGGAAAAAGCCAAAGAAAACCTAGCCGTTTTTATTGCTGCCGCCCAGAAGCGGGAGGAAGCTCTGGACCATGTTTTGCTCCATGGTCCCCCTGGATTGGGAAAGACAACTTTGGCGGGGATCATCGCTCAGGAGATGGGAGTCAATATCCGCATCACTTCTGGTCCTGCCATCGAAAAGCCCGGCGACTTGGCCGCGCTGTTGACCAATTTGAATGAAGGCGACATTCTTTTTGTGGATGAGATCCACCGGTTAAACCGTTCCGTGGAAGAGATTCTGTACCCAGCTATGGAGGACTATGCCCTGGACATTATTGTGGGCAAAGGACCGAGTGCCAATTCTATCCGGCTGGATCTGCCAAGATTTACCCTAATTGGCGCCACTACCCGGGCGGGACAGCTGTCTGCGCCCCTGCGGGACCGCTTCGGCGTGACGCTGCGGCTGGAGCTGTACACTCCGGAAGAGCTGGCGAAGATCGTCACCCGGAGCGCTGGGATCCTGAATGTAGAGATCGTGCCGGAGGGAGCCTACGAGATTGCACGCCGCAGCCGTGGTACGCCCCGGATTGCCAACCGGATGCTGCGCCGGGTGCGGGACTTTGCCCAGGTGAAGGCCGACGGCGTCATTATCAAGGATGTGGCAGACCAAGCCCTGTGCGCCCTGGAGATCGACTTCCTGGGATTGGACCCCGTGGACCGCAGAATGCTGGGGGCTATTATTGACCACTACAACGGCGGTCCTGTGGGGCTGGAGACCCTGGCGGCCACCATCGGCGAGGAGTCCGTGACCCTGGAGGACGTATACGAACCATATCTGATGCAGCTAGGTTTTTTGACCAGGACGCCCCGAGGACGGTGCGTCACCCAGAGGGCGTACCAGCACCTCCATAAGCCCATTCCCGGCGGCGCTGCGGCGGAGAACCCCATGGAACAGCTGACGCTGTAAGAGGAGGGGGCGGACTATGGCGAATTTCCTGTTCTGGCTGTTCACGCTGGCGGCAGCACTGCTGATCCCGGCGTGTATGCTGTATCTCGGCCGCCGCTTTCAGACCCGACCGCCCAGAAACATCAACATGGGCTACGGTTACCGGAGCCACCGCTCCATGCAAAGCCAGGAAGCATGGGACTTCGCCCAAGTCTACAGCGGGCGGTTCTGGGTTCGGGTCGGCCGGCCCGTCCTGGCAGTCTCCCTGGTCTGGATGCTCCTGCTCTTTGACCGGGACATCGGCACGGTGGGCACCTCCGCCGTGGTCCTGATGGGAATTCAGATGCTTCCATTTCTGGCGGTGATCCCCGCCACGGAGCGGGTCCTGCGGCGGAAATTCGGCTGATTGGAGAAAAATAGGAACTGCCTCCCTGAAAAACGGCTGTTGAATTTCATAAAATCCCTGGTTTTTTCAGAAATTCCCTTGGTAAATTTGATAATTCGCTTGACATTTCTATTAGAAAACAGGTATAATACAAAATGTGTAAATCTTATGAGCATCCACAATTTCCCCTAGAGCAGATGACAGACGAGAGTCTGTGTGATCTAGTTGCCTGCGGCAGCCGTATTGCGGAGGAAATTTTGGTCACCCGCTATAATCGTTTGGTTCGCACATGTGCCCGGCCCTTTTTCCTCTTTGGCGGCGACAGTGAAGACTTGACCCAAGAGGGTATGCTGGGCCTTATTAAAGCCGTCCGGGAATACGACGCCTCAAAAGAGGCATCCTTCCGGACATTCGCGGAAATTTGCATTCGCAGCCGGCTGTATTCCGTTCTCCGTGCCGCGGCGCGGGATAAGCATGCACCGCTCAATCAGTCGGTTCCTCTGGATACACCCTTCTTTGACAGTAATTCCTACACCTCTGGTACCAGTAATTTGGCGCAGCGGGACCCTGAAGATGATCTGATCGACAGGGAGCACACGGCAGCCCTCTTATCCGGTGTCCGGAAACAGTTGTCCGAATTTGAAGCGAAGATTTTGGGGTACTATTTAGACGGTCTTTCATGCAGGGAAATTGCCAAGACGGTAGGCAGGCCCCCAAAGTCCGTGGACAACGCTGTGCAGCGCATCCGGCGCAAGGTAGCGCAGCAGTTACTTTCCGGCGATATCAGCGAGAGCTGAACGCAATATATTTTTCTTTTCAAAGAGAGGGTAAAAACATGTACGAAGACAAGACTTTAGTGTGCAAAGAGTGCGGCCAGGAGTTCGTGTTCACCGCCGGTGAGCAGGAGTTCTATGCCGAGCGCGGCTTCCAGAATGAACCCCAGCGCTGCAAGTCCTGCCGCGATGCCCGCAAGAACGCCGCCCGCGGTCCCCGTGAGTATTTCACCGCTGTTTGCGCTGCCTGCGGCGGCGAGGCGAAGGTTCCCTTCGAACCCAAGTCTGACCGGCCCGTCTACTGCAGCGAGTGCTTCGCGAAGATGCGCGAGGAGCAGAGATAACGATCTTTATCGTTTTGGCTCTTGCAGATAAAAATAGCGTCCGCATTTGCGGACGCTATTTTTTTGTGAAAAGACCAAGGTTTTCTTTGTTTTTCTATTGAACTTACGCAGATAATAGAGTATAATACGCAAAGAATCGTCGCAAATAGGCGGTTATGCCCTGCTTTTTTAGATTCCCAATGCAGGGCTGTATTGGGATCAAGAATTTGAAATGGAGGAAATATCTCTATGGTAACGATTACAAAAGACACCATTATCGGTGATATTTTAGATGTGGCGCCTCAGACCGCGCCGATCTTTTTGTCAATCGGTATGCATTGCCTGGGTTGCCCGTCTTCCCGTGGTGAGACTGTGGAAGAGGCGTGTATGGTTCATGGTGTGGATGTGGAGAAGCTGTTGGCCCTGGTGAACGAAGAGGCCAATAAAGCTGCCGAGTAAAAAGAATCCAGGGGACGCATGCGGAGTTCTCCGCATGCGTCCTTCCACGGAATTTTCAAGGAGGCTCCCTATGAAGGACCTGGTGCTCTCGCCCCGTTTAAAACTGCTGGCCAGTTGGGTGCAGCCAGGTGCGAAAGTCGCCGATGTTGGCACAGATCACGCCTATCTGCCTGTGTGGCTTTTGCTCCACGGCTGCGTGGGTTCTGCCATTGCCAGCGACTTGCGTAAAGAACCTCTGGAGCGGGCACGAAAGACCGGAGCGGCCTATGGGGTGGAACATGTGGATTTCCGTTTATGCGACGGTCTTTCCGAAATCCGGCCCAATGAGGCAGATACCGTTGTTATCTCCGGAATGGGTGGCGAAAACATCTCCGCCATTCTCTCTAAGGCCCCTTGGACAGCGGACGGAGCACATACGCTGTTGCTTCAGCCACAGACCAGGGCGGAAAATTTACGGCTGTTTTTGTCGGAACATGGCTATCGGATTGTCCGTGAAGCCCTTGTTTGGGACCGGGGGATTCTGTATCCCTGTATGGAGGCCGTGGCAGGACAGGAGACGTTGAGCCTCGGCCAGCTCTACGGTGGAGCCAAATTGCTCCATGACCCGTTGGGAGAGCGGTACATTATCGCCAAAATGATTTGCCTGCAAAAAGCTGTGGCAGGGTTAAACCAGGCCGGCGGCTTGGAAAACCAGAAAAAAGCGGATGCATTGCGAGAGATTCTGACCGCACTGTTGTCCATGAGAGAGGAGTGGCGCCATGCCAACTGTCTATGAAATTGAGCAGGCTCTGTTTGGCTGGGCGCCGAAGGAGTTAGCCGCGGATTGGGACAATGTGGGGCACCTGCTGGGAAGTCCTGACGGCAAGGTATCCTGTGTTCTGGTGGCTCTGGATATTACAGAGGACGTGGCGGACGAGGCCCTGGCCCATGGGTGCCAGCTGATTGTGTCCCATCATCCGGTGATGAACTGCAAGTGGCTGCCGGTACAAAGTATCCGGGAGGACCGCCCGCAGGGACGCCTGCTTCTGAAACTCCTGCGGAACCAAATCTCCGCTATTTGTATGCACACCAATCTGGACGCTGCCCGAGGAGGCGTCAATGACCTGCTGGCAAAGACCCTGCACCTGGCAGATCCCGTCCCCTTGCATGAGTCGGGAATCGGACGGCACGGTACGCTGGCAGAGTCTATGGCACTGCAGGAATTCGTCCCTCTGGTATGCAAAACACTGGGCTGTAATGGCGTCCGCTATGCCGGAGCCGGGAGGCCGGTGTCCCATGTGGCGGTTGGAGGAGGTTCCTGCGGAGATTTTGAGGCGGACGCCATTGCCGCCGGGTGCGATACCTTTGTCACCTCCGACCTGAGCTACCACCAATTTTTGGATGCGGCCGGGAAGGGGATCAATCTCATTGACGCCGGTCATTTTCCCACAGAGGATCTGGTCTGCGGTGAGATCGTCTCTTATTTATCAGCCAATTTTCCTGAGCTGACAGTTACAAAATCCACTTCCCACCGGGAAGTGATTCAGTATTATATTGAAGGAGAGTAATACACTATGTCCGGACATTCCAAATGGCATAATATTCAAAAGACCAAGGGCGCGGCCGATGCCAAGCGCTCCGCTGCTTTCACCAAGATCGCCCGTGAGATCATTGTGGCGGTAAAGGAGGGCGGCTCCGGCGACCCCAACAATAACTCCCGTCTGGCTACCGTCATTGCCAAGGCCAAGGCTGTGAATATGCCCAATGACAACATTAAGCGCACCATTGACAAGGCTTTGGGTTCCGGCAATACCGATAGCTACGAGTCTGTGACCTACGAGGGATACGGCCCCGGCGGTGTGGCCGTCATTGTGGACGCACTGACTGACAACCGCCAGCGCACCGCGCCAGAGGTCCGTCATGCCTTTGATAAGTGCAACGGAAACCTGGGTGCCCAGGGTTGCGTCAGTTGGTCCTTTGACAAAAAGGGCGTCATTATTATTGATAATGAAGAGGGAGAGCTGGACGAGGATACCGTCATGATGGATGCCCTGGAGGCCGGTGCGGCAGACTTTGAGGCAGATGGTGCCGCTTTGGAGATTACCTGTAATCCCGACGTTTTCAACGACGTAGTGAAGACCTTAGAGGGGAAGGGGTATACCTTTGCCAGCGCTGAGGTGGAAATGGTTCCCCAAAATTACATTCAGCTCTCCGGTGAGGGTGATGTGAAGAACATGGAAAAGCTCATCGACATGCTGGAGGACAATGACGACGTGCAGAACGTATGGCACAACTGGGATAATGACTGATGTAAAAGGAACGGCGAAAGCCGTTCCTTTCTTTGAAAAAATATTAAACAAAATCAAGTTTTTGTTTAATTGTTGAAGATCAAACAGAAATCAATCCCAGGCCGGTTGATTTTTTGCAGGGAAAGATCCTCTATGTCTGGGAGTGAATACTATAAAAAACAGGCCCCAGCTACGTGCTCCGCAGCCGGGGCCATATTTTTTGCGAGCAAAACTGTAAGCCGGGTTCTGTATTTGGCAGTCATCTATCTAGGCGTACCGTTGCCGGCACGCTCAAGCCACCTCCTGAGGACGGCTGGGCCAGCCTCATGTGTCCTCCCACGGTGTTGCTCCGGATAGAGTTTACAGCGACGGACAGTTTCCAGCCGTCGGGTGCGCTCTTACCGCACCTTTCCACCCTTACCGTTACGGCAAAGCCGCAACGGCGGTATATCTCTGTTGCACTTTTCCTGAAGTTGCCTTCGGCGGGCGTTACCCGTTATCCTTGCCCTATGGAGCCCGGACTTTCCTCATGGACGGCCTTTCGGCCTGCCCACGCGACCGCCTGTCTTACTCGCTCACTCATTTTACAGGAAAGGCATAGGATTGTCAACGAATAAAATCCCCGCCGGTTTCCTGTATCCATTTTTTCAAGATTCTTAAGTCCTCTTCTGTATGAAACCAATGCTCAGCATCTTTCGCTATCTGTATGCGGCAGAAGTACCGCTCTGAAAAAGCGGCTGTTACAGCCGGATCGCACATCAGATCCTGCCCTCCGGCCAAGATCTCTGTCGGGATAGACCAGCGGAGAATCGGGTGTTCTTGCACATAGCAGAAGTAATCCCAATAGAGAGTCTGGCCCATGGGAGTGGGAATCACCTGTTCCCGCTCCAACCGTTCTGGAGATATATGAAACCAGTTCATCATATTTTTGATCAGAAGGCCCAGATCCACCACAGGGGAGAGAAACCAGGCCTGTTCGATCCGGCGGCTTCCGTAAGCCAGCAAGCTGAAATAAACGCCTATACTGACAGCAAACAGCCCAATATGCGGCCATCGGTTCTCCGCATAGTCCATCACGGCGGTGAGTTCCCGAACGCAGACCGGCGGCTTGCACAACGTGGCCTCTCCCTGACGTGCTCCGTGTTCCGGCAGGTCAAAGCTAAGGACTTGACTGTTGCCAAGGGTCTCTGCTAAGAGCGAAAAGGGGTTGTCCTCCTTATGGGATTGTGCGCCGTGGACGGCGATAATGACACGGTCAGAATCCTCTCCCCAAAGGGCACAGGGAATATTTTGGATTTGAAAATACTGTGGCTGCAATGAAGATACCTCCTCTATCTCTGTTCTCCTGCACAACATTATAATATCATAGCGTGGTATTGCTGGCAAGAACAGGGAAGTTGATAAAAATTTTCTGGCCGTCGTTGTAATTTACCTCCACCTGCGGTATAATTTTCATATCTATCGATCATTTTGGTAAAAGCATAAGGAGCGGCATCCATGACATTTGAGGAGTATTTGAAAGATCTACAGAACAAACGAGTGGCTGTCATTGGCATCGGCATCTCCAATCAGCCGCTGATCGAGCTGCTGCTTTCCCGGGAAATCTCCGTAACTGCCTGTGATAAGAAGAGCCGTGAGGCGCTGGGGTCCTTGGCGGAAAAGCTGGAGTCACAGGGCTGCCGCCTGCATCTTGGGGAGCGATATCTCCAGGGTCTCGATCAAGATGTGATCTTCCGCACCCCCGGAATGCGGCCTGATTTGCCTGAGCTGACTGCTGCCGTTACCCAGGGAAGCCAGCTCACCAGCGAGATGGAGGTATTTTTTGAGGTCTGTCCCTGCACAAAAATCGCGGTAACAGGCAGCGACGGAAAGACCACCACTACCACTATAATCGCGCAGCTGCTGAAAGCCGCGGGAAAAACGGTTCATTTAGGCGGCAACATCGGACATCCGCTGCTGGCGGAGACTGGAGGGATGCGGCCGGAGGATATCGCGGTTTTGGAGTTGAGTTCTTTCCAGCTGATGACCATGGCACACAGCCCCCATATTGCCGTAGTTACTAATTTAGCGCCCAATCATCTGGATGTCCACAGAGATTTTGCGGAGTACATTTCTGCAAAGGAGAATATCTTTACCCATCAGACAAGAGAGGATATTGCAATCTTTAACGCCGACAATTCTATCACAGCGGAGGAGGCTGGCCGCGCTTGCGGCCGGGCCAGACTCTTCTCCCGGCAGAGAGAGGTAAGTGACGGCGTATTTCTGCGTGGTACCGCCGTGATCTCTTGTCACGGCGGCATCGAGCGAGAGGTTCTGCATACGTCTGAAATCAAATTGCCCGGCGTTCACAATGTGGAGAACTATATGGCAGCGATTGCAGCCGTAGACGGTTTGGTTCCAGATCAAATTATTCGAGATTTTGCCAGGAGTTTTGGCGGTGTGGAACACCGTATTGAGCTGATTCGAACTCTGCGGGGCGTCCGATGGTACAACGACTCCATCGCCTCCAGCCCCAGCCGTACCATCGCCGGGCTGCGCGCCTTTGACCAAAAGATCATTCTTATTGCCGGCGGCAAGGATAAGGGAATCCCCTATGATGCCCTAGGTCCCGAACTCAATGAACATGTGAAGCTTTTGATCCTCTGCGGCGCTACATCAAATGTTATTCGCCATGCTGTTGAAAGTGCGGAGAATTACACGGGGCTGGAAATTGCCGATGTAGGGGATTATGGGGAGGCAGCTGCTCTGGCCCAAAACCGAGCGGAGGAAGGCGACGTGGTAATGCTTTCTCCGGCAAGCACATCGTTTGACCGCTTTGCCAATTTTATGGAACGGGGCAAAGTGTTCAAAGAAATTGTCAACGCTTTAAAATAGTCTAGAAATACGGCCAAGCCGCCTTCGCATAGAATCACGGGAGGAGGTGGCCTTTATGAGACCTGGTTTTTTCTATTACCGCCGCTGGCTCAACCGCCGGACTCTGCTGCGATCTTTTGTTTTTGCGCTGTCAGTGCTGTTGATTTCGTCATTAATCCTCACCGCAGCCCACCTCCGTCCGGTTTTGGAAAGCTTGGCAACCACCAGGGTTTCTTTTGTAGTAAACTCCATTATCTCCCGGTCGGTACAGGAGGCCATTGACAGCGGTGAAATCAGCTATGAAAAACTGGTCTCTTTTGAGAAGGATTACGAGGGTCGAATTACTGCTGTCCACAGCAATATGGTAGCCTGCAACCGGCTGCAATCAGATATTCTGGATATTATCTTGAACAGAATCGACCAAGTGCCGCCCCAGGATCTGTCCATTTCTATCGGCAGTCTCAGCGGCTCTGTGCTGTTGGCCGGTCGGGGACCGGAGATCTCCGTACGGATGGAATCGGTGGGGAGTTCCTCAGCCTGGTTTGAAAATGAGTTCATCTCCGCGGGCATTAATCAGACTAAGCACCAGATCGTCTTAAATATTGAGGTCTATGTCAGCATTCTGCTGCCTGGCTTCACCGCGGATACCCAGGTTTCCAATGCCGTCACTGTTGCGGAGACGATCATCGTAGGTTCTGTACCGGACACTTACACTTATTTTGCCACTGTCCCATCTAGCTATGATGAGTATATCCTAAGTACCAATTGATATGGAGGATTTTCCAATGGATTACCGCGAAGAGATCAGGCAGCTGCGGGATATTTTAAACGAGAATGGCTACCGCTACTATGTATTGGATGCTCCTACTATGAGCGACCGGGAATATGACCTTCTGAACCGCCGTCTGGAAGAACTGGAGGCGGCCCATCCGGAGGAGGTCACTCCGGACTCACCGACGCAGCGCATTGGCGGAAAGCTTTTGGATGGATTTTCCACATATGCGCATCCTGTACCGCTGGAAAGCCTTCAGGATGTGTTTAATGGGGGAGAAGTGGCTGAGTTCTGCCAGCGCATGGATGAGGCTTTGGGTGCACCGGCAGAATACTCTGTAGAGCCAAAAGTGGATGGACTGTCTGTGGCACTGGAGTATCGAGACGGCGTCTTTGTGCGGGGCGCTACCCGAGGCGATGGCTTGGTAGGGGAGGATGTGACGGAAAATCTCAAGACGATCCGCTCCATTCCCATGACGCTTCCGGAGAAGCTTCCCCGGATCATTGTCAGAGGTGAGGTTTACATGGCCCGCACGGTGTTTGAGGAGATTAACGCCGTGCGGGAGCTGCAGGGTAAGCCCCTCATGGCCAATCCTCGAAACGCCGCCGCTGGGTCCCTTCGGCAGCTTGACCCAAAGATCTGTGCGGAGCGGCGGTTGGATATTCAGATTTTTAATCTGCAGTTGGCGGAGGGACGGGAATTCTCCACGCATTCCGGAACTCTGGAATATTTGATCTCCCAGCGATTCAAGGTTATTCCCCATACAACGCTCTCCGGCATCTCCGCATGTCAGGGGGAGATCAGCCGCATCAACGATGAACGGCTGGAATATCCGTTTGATATTGACGGCGCAGTTATAAAGGTAAATTCCTTGTCAGACCGCACTGTACTTGGCAGTACTGCTAAGTTCCCCAAGTGGGCGGTAGCCTATAAGTATCCGCCGGAGAAGAAACCCTCCAGAGTGCTTGACATTGTCATTCAGGTAGGACGAACCGGGGTGCTGACGCCAAAGGCCGTGCTGGAGCCGGTACGTCTGGCCGGCACAACCGTCGCCAGTGCCACTCTCCACAACCAGGATTATATCACAGAGAAAGATATTCGGATCGGAGATACGGTGATTGTTCAAAAGGCGGGAGAGATCATCCCGGAAATCGTGGAAGTGGACTTTTCCAAACGCCCGGAGAGCACGGTACCTTATCTTCTACCGGAAGTCTGTCCAGTCTGTGGTGCTCCTGCGTGCCGGGATTTGGAGGGCGCCGCCCTCCGCTGTACCGGCGCAGAGTGTCCCGCCCAGCTCTTGCGGAACATTACGCACTTTGCCAGCCGGGACGCTATGGATATAGAGGGATTGGGTCCTGCCGTGGTACAACAGCTAGTGGACGGCGGGTTGATTCATACCGCCGCCGACCTATACAGTCTTCGTGCCGGAGATGTGGCCAAGCTGGACCGCATGGGCGCCAAATCGGCAGAGAACTTAATTCGAGCTATTGAGAAGTCCAAGGCCAATGATTTAAGTAAGCTGATTTACGGACTTGGGATCCGGCAGGTAGGAGAAAAAGCAGCCAAGGTGCTGGCCTCTCATTTCAAGAGCTTTGACGCGTTGGCGTCTGCCTCGGTGGAGGATTTAACGGAAATTGATGATGTAGGAGCTGTTACTGCGCAGTGCATCGTAGACTATTTGGCAGAATCTCAGTCTCAAGATCTGCTCCGCCGCCTGAGGACGGCAGGCGTCAATATGGAGAGTACCCAGCATCTGGTGGATGAACGGTTTGCGGGCATGACTTTTGTTCTCACGGGAACGCTCAGCCGCTTTGACCGTAAGGCGGCCCAGGCAATGATCGAGGCTCGGGGAGGAAAGGCTGCGGGTTCCGTCTCCAAACGTACCACCTATGTAGTTGCCGGAGAGGCCGCTGGCAGCAAACTAAAGAAAGCCCAGGAATTGGAGATTCCCATTTTAACAGAGGAAGAATTTGCGAAGTTGCTGGAGTAAATGCGAACAACCTGTAAATATCATAAAAAGCCCGAGCCGAAAAAATTTTCGACTCGGGCTTTTCATTCATTTATTTGTCGAAAGCAGGATTCATATAATAGACGTTTTTCTCATTCATTTTGTCTTTTGCCAGTCGAAGGCCCTCGCCAAACCGCTGGAAGTGGACGACCTCTCTGGCGCGCAGAAAGCGAATGACGTCATTGACGTCCGGATCATCGCTGAGACGCAGGATGTTGTCATAGGTCACGCGGGCTTTCTGCTCTGGTGCAATCACGAAAGTACAATTTTTTGCGAAAAATAGCGGGAAATGACACTAAATCGTGTCTGCAATGCGGTCAATCTTGGCTTGAAGGCGTTCCAGCGTCTTTTGCAGCGTGGCCCGGTCTAAGTCCAGGTCAGTGGCAGACAGCCGGGCCAAGGTCAGCATTTGCTCCAGTGTGCGCTCAATTTCGCCTAACGCATGGTCGATGGATTGGGCGGATTTTTCAAATTCTTCAATGGGCTGCATGGGGATTATGCTCCTTAAAAATTCCAGTGGATTTCAATGGGAACGTCACGAGTGCCAGGGACGCGCTTTCCTACAGTGATGTGGTCGATGAGGATTTCCACGATTTCCCGTGTCAAGTATTCTAGTTTTACATACTGCTCCACCAGGGCTTTTCGGTTATCTCCAACGGCAATTCTATCCTCCAGCTCCGCAAGCTGCCGCTGGCTGTCCAGGAGGACACGCTCCAGCCGGGATTTTTCGCCGGAAAACTCTTTGGAGAGGGCAGAGAAGTCGCTCTCATTGAGCAGGCCCTTGACTTTATCCATGTATAAATCCCGCAGTCCCTTGGTGTACTCGGCGATTCGTTTCTCGTAGGCGGCGAGGGTGTCCAGGAGCTGCTTTTTCTGGCCTTGCAAATTTTCACAAAACTCAATACTCCGTTCCAACTCGTCCTTGTCCAGATACGCCGCCGCCAGCCGGTTCAGCTCGTCAATGACCATCTGCTCCAGCTTTTCCACCGAAATGAAAGAGCCGATGCAGGCGTCCTTTGCCACATGGCGGTTAGAACATTGGAGATAGTGCCGCCCGCGATTTTTGGAGGAACGCATAGTATAGCCGCAGTTGGCGCAGATTGCTTTCCTGGCGAATAATCCCACAGTGCCGCAGTCAAAGGGCTTGGCCCGTTCCGCAACCATGGACTGCACCCGGTTCCAGAGGGGGCGGTCGATGATGGCCTCATGGGTTCCCTCCACGCGATACCACTCACTTTGAGGGCGGGGTTTGTTCTGCTTGGTCTTGTAGGACACGCTGCCATATTTGCCTTGCACCATGTTGCCAATATAAATCTCGTTGGTGAGCATATCGGAGATAGCAAAATACTTCCAGAGAGTGCTGTTTTTACGCTTGGGCTGCTGGTAGCGCAGGCCGTGGAGTCGCTTGTACTCGGTGGGATTGGGGATGCCACGGTCGTTGAGCATCCGGGCGATGGCTGTCTTACCGTAGCCCTGAGAAAAGAGGGTAAACACCTCCCGGACAACGGCGGCGGCTTCCTCATCAATGAGCAGATGGCCTTTCTGGTCTGGGTCTTTTTTGTAGCCGTAAAGGGCAAAGGCCCCAATGTGAAAACCATTTTGCCGCCGGTTGGTAAGGACGCTGCGGATGTTCTCCGACATATCCTCCAGATACCACTCGTTCACCAGCC
>CAJUQM010000030.1 GCA_910588005.1 uncultured Oscillibacter sp. | reverse complement strand
TTCCCTCTTAAGACCTTTTCTTATACCCCCCGCCGTTTGAAAAACGGCGGGGGGTTTCAGCCTTTTACGGAGATAGCGGTGAAGCGTTTCTCATAGAGAACGCATAGTTATTTACTTATGAAAGGAAGGATGAGAACGGAAAACTGCGGTTGACCTTTGGGGCTTTTTGTCCTAAAATAGACTTTGAAATTATGGAAGACTGGTGAACATATGAAAGATTTCAATCAGCGCTACATTGCCGTCCGGCAGGCAGTGATTGCCCAAGATCTCCAGCGGCTGAATCCAATGCAGCGCCAGGCCGCCATGACAACAGAGGGACCGCTGCTTCTGCTGGCAGGGGCTGGCAGCGGTAAGACCACCGTTCTTATTCAGCGGGTTTATAATTTGCTGACCTATGGCCGGGGAAGCGATTCCAAAGAGGTTCCGGAGTGGGCCACAGAAGAGGACCTCATTTTTTTAGAGACCTTTTTAGAGCATCCGGATGAGACGGAGCGGGATCGGGTCCGCCGCCTCTGCGCTGTAGATGTGCCGCGTCCTTGGGAGATTATCGCTATTACCTTTACCAACAAAGCGGCGGGGGAGCTGAAAGACCGCTTGGCCGCCCGTCTGGGGCCGGCCGCAAACGATGTCTGGGCGTCCACTTTTCACTCCGCCTGTGTCCGGATTCTGCGGCGGGATGCCGACCGAATCGGGTTTGACAAGAATTTTACCATTTACGATACCGACGACTCTAAGCGGGTGGTCAAGGATATCATAAAGGAGTTGAATCTGGACGAAAAGGCGTTTTTGCCGAAGAGCGTCCTGAGCATCATTGGAAGCGCCAAGGACCGGTATGAGAGTCCGGAGGATTTTGCAGCAAAACATAACAATGAGGCGGACTGGAAGTTGAGCCGGGTGGCCAAAATTTATGCCGCCTACGCCAAGCGGCTTCGCTCCGCCAACGCCATGGATTTTGACGATATTATTTATCACACGGTTACACTACTTCAAAAGGAGCCGGAAGTGCTGGCCTATTACCAGAATAAGTTCCGCTATGTGCTGGTGGATGAGTATCAGGATACCAACCATCTCCAATATCTGCTGACCAGCCTTTTGGCCGGGGGGCGGAAAAACCTCTGTGTGGTGGGCGATGACGACCAGTCGATCTACCGCTTCCGGGGAGCCAATATTGAGAATATTCTCAGCTTTGAAAAGCAGTATAAGGATGCCCGGGTGATCCGGCTGGAACAGAACTACCGTTCCACCCAGAACATTTTAGACGCCGCTAACGCTGTGATTCGAAACAACGTGGGCCGCAAGGGCAAAACACTGTGGACAGACAACGGCAGCGGTGAGACCGTCACTGTCAAGACCACCTTCAGTGAGAGCGATGAGGCCAATTATGTGGTGGGGGATATCATGATGGCGGTGAACCGGGGAAGGAAGCTTCGTGACGCCGCCATATTGTACCGCATGAACGCTCAATCCAATGCCTTGGAATATGCCATGCGCCGCAATGGCGTGCCCTACAAGGTAGTGGGGGGGATGAAATTTTTTGACCGGGCAGAGGTTAAGGATATGCTGGCCTACCTGTGCGTGTTGAACAACCCTTTGGACGACCTGCGTTTGCGGCGGATTGTGAATAGCCCTGCCCGGGGGATTGGAGCCACCACTATGGACAAGGTGGCGGACCTGGCGGCGGTTCAGGGAGCGTCACTGTACGAGATTATCCGAAACGCGGATTTGTTTCCTGAGTTGAAATCCTCTAAAGCCAAGCTGTTGAAATTTGCCGACTTGATCGACGGCCTCCGCCGCCAGGGGGCGGAGCTGGCCCTGCCGGAATTCTATGACGCCGTGTGTGACCAGACCGGTTATGTCAGAGCGTTGGAGGAGAAAAATGATCTGGAGAGCCGCGGGCGGATTGAAAACGTGGAGGAGTTGAAATCCAGCATTCTGGGCTTTTTGGAGCGGGATCCGGAGGACGCTACCCTCTCGGGATTTTTGAATGAGATTGCCCTGTATACAGACCTGGACTCTCTGGAGGGCGGGGAGGACTGCGTCACCATGATGACGATCCACTCCGCCAAGGGGCTGGAGTTTCCCCTGGTCTATGTGGTGGGTATGGAAGAGGGCGTTTTTCCCGGCAGCTCCGCCCAGTATAACGAGGAGGAGATTGAGGAGGAGCGCCGCCTTTGCTACGTGGCCATGACCCGGGCCAAGGAGAGGCTGACAATGACCAACGCCCGCCAGCGGATGCTGTATGGGCGTACCAGCAGCAACCGTTCCTCCCGGTTTTTGGATGAGATTCCCGAGGACAATATGCGCTGGGAGGGGAAGCAGGAACCCCGTTTTGGCGGCGCAGAGGATGGCAGCGGCGGTGGCTGGAACGACGGCCGGCTTTCCTATAGAGGTACATCCTCCTACGGGGGTTATGAGGGCGGAGGGACCGGCAGCGCGGTTCGCTCCTACCGGGAGACAGTGGCAAGGACCGTGCCGCAGCGCCCGGCGGCCGCCAAGGGCGGAAGGACAGAACCCTTGCTGCAGCTGCAGTCCGGAGATGCGGTGGAACACACTGCTTTCGGCCAGGGAACGGTGCTCTCTGTCCAGCCCATGTCTGGCGATGCCATGGTCACCGTCCAGTTTCAGGGAGTGGAGAAGCCAAAGCGGCTGATGCTGAAATTTGCCGGGAGCCATATGAAAAAGCTGTGAAGAAGAAGCGCGCTCCTGACCGGGAGCGCGCTTCTTTATGGAAATATGAAGTTGACGGTTTCAGGGGACTACCTCAATTCCAAGGATTCGGGCCACCACGGCGGCCTGACTGGCATGGATTTTTGTCCCTTTCAATTCGGCGCAGGTTTCGGAGAGAGAAACCCGGTCCAGTATACAGGAGGAGAGGTCCATCCCTTTGAAAGGCGTGCGGAAGAGTTCTGCACCGGTGAAATCCACGGTTTGGAAGGAGGTTCTGGAGATTTTGCACTCTGAGAGCGAGGACTCTGAGAAGCTGCATTTGTCCAGCGTACAGCGATCCCAGACGGTATTGGTGAAATTGGCATAGCGGAATATACTGCCGTCTAGAGAGCAGTCCTTGAACCGCCCCCGGCGAAAGTCTCCGCCGTCGCCCTTGCAGCCGTCGAAACGGCACGCTTTCCAATAGCTGACGGGAAAACGGCAGTCAGTGAATTGGCAGTTTGTAAGGATACAGCCGTAGAAGGCGGCACCGCTGAAATCACAGCCGGTAAACCGGCAGGCGCGGAGAGATAGCTGCCGGTAAACCAGCTCGGAGAAGTCCAGGGCGGACACGTCTATATGGTCAAAGACCAGGCCTTCCAGCACTTCACTGCCATCCTGGGCTGTCTTCAGAGCCTGCCGCAGCGCTTTTTCAGCGTTCATTTCCGCCGCCGTTCCGGCAACAGGAGTTCTTCAAAGCTCCGGATATACACGTCGCAGAAACCCCGCATCTCTTTCTCATCATGGCTGAAAAAGCTGTCGTACACGCCCACGATCCGCATTTTCGCGGTTCGGGCACCTTTGCAGGCGGCCAAACTGTCATCAAAAACAGTGCAGTCCTCCGGGCGGACATTGTGGGCTTTCGCCGCCGCCAGCCAAACGTCCGGCAGCTTTTTGTCCAGCCCCAGATCCTGAGCAAAGTTGATCCGCTCAAAGTACTTCTCCAAGTCCAGCTTCTCCAGGGCCAGGTGGCAGTGCTCCGGCACGCTGGAGGTCACTACCGCCATCCGCCGTCCCTCGGCTCTGCACTGTTTTAAATAGGCCCGGACGCCGGGCTTCACCGCCACATGGGCATAGGCGTCCTTGGCCAAGACCATCCACTCCGCCATGATCTCCTCGCAGGACTCCGGAAGACGGCAGAATTCCTTGGTGAATTTGGCCGCCAGAGGGAAGATCGTGTGGGCCACACCCTCGTAATAGGCGTGGGTGTAAGGGAGGCCCCGCCGCGCCAGAAATTCCCGGTCCACGTCCTTCCAGATGCGGTTGGAGTCGATCAGGGTGCCGTCCATGTCAAATAGAAGCATAACCGCTCCTCCTTTGCTGTTTGCTGTTAAGTCTCTGCACCCCAGTGGGCGGGGGCGGGAGTTTCATTTGGCCCTAAGGGAATGGTGATGTCCGGGCGGCCGGTGCCGTAGATCGCCCGGTGCGCCTCCGCCAAGGCTTCCGGGTCTCCGGGGATTCCCAGGACCAGAACCTGGCACCGGATGCCGCAGGCGCCCATCTCATAGACCGGCCACAGACCGTTTCGCCGGTAAAAGCCGATGCGGCGGCTCCGCAGGTCATTCTCCTCCGCATCTCCGCCGGGGACGGGACTCTCTGCCTCGGCGATGACACAGGCCTTTCCCCGAAACTGTTTTTCCAGCAGGAATAGAATGTGGCTGCCCAGTCCGCCGTTGCGGCGGACGGCGGTAACGCCCAGATAATCCAGCAAGACGTAGCTGGGATAATCCGGATGGGTTTGCAGGGAGGCATAACCCAGCAGTGTTTCCCCGTCGTAAAGTCCTAGAAGGGTATACCGTCCGGCGTCAACCAATTCCAGAATAAAGGCCAGCGGCTTTTGTTCATTAGGGGGAAAGGTCTCGGTGAATTCACGGCCGTACCAGCTCCGGATTTCCTGTTTGTCCATCGGTTTAAACTCCATGGGTATCTCCTTTCCGGCGGGATTTTGAGGCATTGAGGAGGAGGGACTTGCCAATTTTTTACCTTCATGGTAGTATAGGTAGCAGTATATCACAGGAAGGACGATTGGACAAGACATATGAGGACAAATTGGATTCGGCAGAATGTTCTGCCGGTGCTGGCAGCTCTGATTTGGGGCACGGCATTTGTATTTCAAAGCGTGGGGGCGGACTATGTAGGCCCCTTTACCTTTAATGCCGCCCGGTCGGCGGTGGCGTTTCTCTCTCTTCTGGTGCTGTGCGCGGTGCTGCGCCTTATGCGGCGCAAATCCGGCGGAGAGGGTGAGGAGAGATCCACCCCTGCTTACCGCCGGGATCTGCTGCTGGGCGGTGTGTGTTGTGGCGTGGCGCTGACGGTGGCTGCCAACCTCCAGCAGAAGGGCATCGAGAGCACCAGCCCTGGCAAGGCGGGATTTATTACGGCTCTGTACATCGTCATTGTGCCCATTTTAGGCCTGTTTCTCAAAAAGAAGGCCCCTAGGAGCATCTGGTTTGGTATTGTACTGGCGGTGGCGGGATTGTACTGCCTGTGCATCACAGAGGAGTTCACGATTGCCAGCGGTGATTTTTACATTTTGCTATGTGCGTTCTGCTTCGCGGGCCATATCCTGATTATTGACCATTTTACGCAGAAAGTGGATGGAGTGGAGATGTCCTGTATCCAGTTTTTGGTGGCGGCGGTACTCTCTGCTATGGGAATGCTGGCGTCAGAAACTCCCACTTGGGAGGCTGTGCGCATCTGTGCCTGGCCCATTTTGTATGTGGGTGTGTTTTCCAGCGGAGTGGCCTATACTTTGCAGATTGTGGCCCAAAAGGATTCCAACCCAACCGTGGTGTCACTGCTGCTGAGTTTGGAGTCGGTGTTTGCCACGGTGGCCGGGGCGGTTGCCTTTGGAAATCAGATGAGCGGGAAAGAATACATGGGCTGTGTGCTGATGCTGGCGGCTGTGGTGCTGGCTCAGCTGCCGGAAAAGAAGACCGCCGGAATTTGAGGGAAAGAGGGGCGCACGCCGCCGTGCGCCCCTCTTGATTTTTAGAGCCGATCTATGGTATACTTACAAACTGTATGAGTATGTATGTGGGGTGATACCGTGCGCGTCGACGTGTTAGGCGTTGGTTTTGACAATTTGACCTTGGAAGAGGCGGCGGAACAGGGGATGGAGCTGCTCCATGCGGAGGGGACCCAGTACGTAGTAACGCCCAATCCGGAGATTGTAGAGGTCTGCCGGGAGAACCGGGCGGCTCGGGAGGCTGTCAACGGCGCGGCGCTGGTGTTACCGGACGGCATTGGTGTCATCAAGGGCGCGGCGGTCCTTGGCACACCGCTGAAAGAGCGGGTGCCTGGAATTGAATTTGCCGCCCGTCTGTTGGAGAAGATGGCGGCAGAGGGAATGGCCCTCTACCTGTTGGGGGCAAAACCCGGTGTAGCGGAGATTGCGTCGGAGAGGCTGAGAGCGCGGTATCCGGGACTGCGGATCACCGGTACGCACGATGGGTATTTTCAAGAGGATGCTCCCGTTGTGGAGAAAATCCGGCAAAGCGGCGCGGACGCGGTTTTTGTGTGTTTGGGTGCGCCGAGACAGGAACTCTGGATGGCGAAAAATGGAGAAGCCACCGGTGTGCGGCTTCTCTGCGGCTTGGGCGGCAGCCTGGACGTATTTGCCGGCACGGTAAAACGTGCCCCGCGGTTTTGGTGTGACCATGGGTTGGAGTGGTTTTACCGGTTGTGCAGGGAACCCCAGCGGCTGGGCCGTATGATGAAGCTGCCCCTATTCTTAGTCCATGTATGGCGGGAGAGCCGGAAGAACTAGGAACCTGTCCTTCTTCCTGAACGGAAAACGGGGCGCATGTGCGCCCCGGCTTTCCAAGATGCTCAGCAGCAGTTGTCGGTGCAGCTGCAGTTGCAATTGCAGTTGCAGTTGTTATTGCAGCCGCAGCCGCAGCTGCAGTTGTTGCAGCAGCAGCCACAGCTTCCGCTGGAGCCGCCGCAGCTTCCTCCCCAGGAGTTTCCGCCGCCCCAGGAATTACCCCAGGAGTTCCCGCAGCAGCAGAACAGTACGATCAGGATGATGATCCACAGGCAGGAGTTGTTGTTTCCGTTGTTAAAGCACATTTTAGACACCTCTCTTAAAGACTTTGGGATATTCTATGCGCTGGGGTTCCGGCTGGAGCCTGGCCATTGAGGAAATTTTATTTTACAAAATGAAGCGCCTGATGGTATAGGCGCCGGATATGGAGGTTTCAATGGCAAATTATAAAAATGGGGATACTGCCAGCTGGGACGCCGCACAGGTTCGTCACAGTCAGGCAGAGCGCCGCCCTCAGAACAAGAGCACCCGACGGAAGAAGCGGAGGCGCATAAATCCGTTTCTGGCAGTTATTCTCTATGTGCTGATTGTAGCAGCCGCGTCGGCTACACTGGCCGGCGTGGGTTGGCTGCTGGCGTCGGACCTGTGCGCTTTCAACCGGGGAGAGAAGACAACATCGACGGTGGAGATCTCTGCCGGGGACACGTTGAATACCGTGTCGGACAAGCTCCATGAGGCCGGTCTGATCCGGTATAAATGGTTTTTTAAGCTTTTCGCCAAGGTTACAAAGGCCGAGGATAAGATCGGGATCGGCACATACGAGCTGAACAATGATATGGATTACCACGCCCTGATCTCAGGGATGCGCAATTCTTCCGGCAGCATGAGTGCAGATACGGTGACCGTTACTATTCCAGAGGGTTATACGGTTTCCCAGACGATTCGTTTGCTGGCGGAGAAAGGCGTCAACTCGGAGGAAAAACTTCTGGAGGCCGCCAAGACGGCGGATTTCAACTACGACTTCATTGACAATGAATCTGAGGATGTCAGCCGTTTGGAGGGATTCCTCTTCCCTGACACCTATGAGTTCTATGTGAATCATAATCCTAAGAGCGCACTGGAGCGCCTGATCAACAACTTTGAGCAAAAGATGGGTGAGGATGTTCTGGAGGAGGTGGAGGCCTCTCCGTACAGCTTGAAGGAGATTGTGACCATTGCCTCCCTGATCGAAAAGGAGACTGACGGCAGCGACCAGGCTATGATCGCCTCCGTCATCTATAACCGTCTGGCGGACACCGGCAGCCACGGCACCTACCGGATGTTGCAGATCGATGCAGCGCTGCTGTATGCCCTGCCGGATCACCAGGGGGCTATCACCAGTGCCGATCTGGAGACCGACAGCCCATACAACCTGCGCAAGTACGCCGGCCTGCCGCCCACCCCCATCGCCAATCCCGGCATGGCCTCTATCAACGCGGCGCTGTATCCCACCACCAGCGACTACTATTACTATGCCTTGGGGACGGATCATAAGCACCACTATTTCGTTGATTACAACAGCTTCTTGAACTTTGTCAACAGCGATCTGTATGGCGGATAAGGGCAGAAAACCGGAGCTGCTGGCCCCGGCGGGGGATATGGAGCGGCTGAAAATGGCGGTTCTCTACGGCGCGGACGCTGTGTATTTGGCGGGTACGGATTTCGGCATGCGAGCTTTTGCCGGGAACTTTACCCCGGAGGAGCTGCCCCGGGCAGTGGGATTTGCCCATGGACACGGGGTCCAGGTTCACTGCACCATCAACACTATGCCCCGAAATGATGAGGCCGCCCGTCTGCCGGAACATTTGGAGCGGTTGAATGACGCTGGAGTAGACGCCTTGATTGTAGCGGATCTGGGGGCCTTTTCTCTCGCGGGGAAGTACGCCCCCCGGTGCCGGCGGCATATCTCCACTCAGGCTAGCATCTGCAACTATGAGGCCGCCAGGGCCTGGTATGATCTGGGGGCCTCCCGGGTTATCTTAGCCAGAGAGCTGGGACTGGAGGAGATCCGGGAGATCCGGGAGAAGACGCCTGCGGAGCTGGAGCTGGAGGCCTTTGTTCACGGGGCCATGTGCGTCAGCTATTCCGGACGGTGCCTTCTCAGCAACTATATGACCGGAAGGGATTCCAGCCGGGGGGCCTGTGCCCAGCCCTGCCGCTATCACTACGCGCTTATGGAGGAAAAGCGCCCTGGCGAATACTTCCCCATAGAGGAGGACAGCCAGGGCGCATATATCCTGAACTCCCGGGACATGTGCATGATTGACCATTTGGATGATTTGTGTGAGGTGGGGCTGACCAGTTTGAAAATTGAGGGACGGGCCAAATCCTCCTATTATGCCGCCATTGTCACCGCCGCCTACCGCCACTGCTTGGATGCGGCGGCGGCAGGGGAGACATTGGACCCCGTCTGGCGGGACGAGGTGGAGCATGTCAGCCACCGGCCCTACTCCACCGGCTTTTACTATGGCGCCCCGGGACAGTACTATGAGAATTCCCGCTATATCCGGGACTGGCAGGTAACCGCCGTTGTCCAGGAGTGCGACAAGGAGGGCAACGCCACGCTGTCTCTGCGGAATAAGTTCCGCACTGGGGATACGGTGGAGCTGGTGGGGCCGGACCTCCGGCCTTTTTCCATGGTGGTGCCGGAGATGAGAGGTGAGATGGGGCAGGTTGTGGAAGAGCCGCGGACACCCCGGATGATTCTCCACATGAAGCTGCCTCGGATGGTGCCTCCTCTGACGCTGATCCGTCACAGCGTGGAACTGTCGGCCAGATGAATTACACAAAGGAATAAGGAGAAACAGCTATGAAAGCAGATGTTGTCATCGTCGGAGCGGGACCCGCGGGGATTTTTACGGCCCTGGAGATGATCAAAAAGGGAAGTCGCCAGAAAATCGTCATGGTAGAGAAGGGACAGAGTGTGGAAAAACGCCGCTGTCCCAAGGCGCAGACGCATAAGTGTGTGAACTGTAAGCCCTACTGCCATATCACCACCGGTTTTTCCGGCGCTGGCGCCTTTTCTGACGGAAAGCTGTCGCTGAGCTATGAGGTGGGCGGGGACCTGCCCACCTTGATTGGCCCGGATCTGGCCCAGGAGACGATCCACTATGCAGACCAAATCTATCTGGAGTTTGGCGCGGACACCCATATTGAGGGCCTGGAGCATGAGGAGGAGAGAAAGGAGATCCGCCGCCGGGCCATCCAGGCGGGTCTGAAGCTGGTGGACTGTCCCATCCGCCACATGGGTACTGAGAAGGCCCAGGCCATCTATCTGGCGATTGAGCGGTTCCTCCAGGAAAATGGAGTGGAGATGTACTTCGGCTATGAGTGCAGCAATCTGATTTTAGAGGATGACATCTGTAAGGGTGTGCTGGTCTCGGATGGAAAGGCGGACTTGGAGATTTACGCCAAGCACACGGTGGTGGCCACTGGCCGCCGGGGGGCGGATTGGCTGGAGAAGCTCTGCGCTGAGCACAACATCGCCCACGCTCCCGGCACTGTGGACATCGGTGTCCGGGTAGAGGTCCGCAACGAGATTATGGAGACGGTGAACCGGGTGTTGTACGAGTCCAAATTGGTGGGGTACCCCCAGCCATTTAAGAACAAAGTCCGTACTTTCTGCCAAAATCCCGGTGGATTTGTCAGTCAGGAGAACTACGACAACAATCTGGCGGTGGTCAACGGCCACTCCTACAAGGAGATGAAGAGCGACAACACCAACCTTTCGATTCTCTGCTCCCATAATTTTAGCGTCCCCTTCAACCAGCCCATCGCCTATGCCCAGAAGGTGGGCGAACTGACCAACATGCTGGCCAACGGCCAGATCCTGGTCCAGCGGTTTGGCGACATTCTGGATGGCAAGCGTACTTGGGAAAAGGAGCTGGCCCAGTCCAATATCAAGCCGACACTGCCGGATGCAGTGGCGGGCGATATCACGGCCGCTATGCCCTACCGCTCTATGATTAACATCATCGGCTTTATCAAGGCCATGGACTATGTGGTGCCGGGCTTTGCCGCCACGGAAACCTTACTCTACTCTCCGGAGCTGAAGTTCTATTCCAACCGGGTGAGGATGGATACGGATTTCAATACCAGCCTCCAGGGACTGCACTGCCTGGGGGACAGCTCGGGTTGGACCAGGGGCCTAATGATGGCCTCTATTATGGGTGTTTTGATGGGGCGGAAGATTGCGGAAGAAGGATGACAAAGACGGAACGGCCCATATTATGGGCCGTTCCGTTTTTCAGCGCTTTATAAAGTCAGGCTTTTTGTCCAACGGTGATATTCATTTTCTCCTCATAATATTGGACCATGGCGATTTGATCCTCGTCAATGTGGCCGTTGTCCGACATCCAGTCCATGATGTGGAGGACTACGTCGGTCATGGGCAGGTCTACGCCCAGCTGGTGGGCGTAGTGCTTGGCATTGAGAATATCCTTGCGGTGGACAGCGATTCGGGCGCCGGGTTCATAATCCCGGCGGATGAGTTTAGGCACCTTATTGTCGTACAGCGGCCCCCCCGCGAAGCCGCCCCGGGTGGCCTCGAATGTTGTCTGGAGGTTGATTCCGGCCTTAGCAGCGAAGGCATAGCCCTCGGCGATGGCCACAAGGGTGGCGCCGCCGATCATATTATTCACCAGCTTTGTCACACTTCCGCTGGCAGGACCTCCGGTATAGACAGGGGTTCCCATGCAGGATAACAGCGGCTCAATGGTCTCAAAGGCATTTTGCTCTCCGCCGGCCATGATGGCCAGTGTTCCGGTTTCAGCCATGGGGTTTCCTCCGCTGACAGGGGCGTCCACCAAGGAGATCCCGGCGGCCTGCGCTTTTTGAAAAAGATCCAGGATGATATCCGGTGCAGTGGAGGACAGGTCCACTACAATTCTGCCGGGATTTCCGTATTGAATTGCCTGTTCCACAGAGTGGATGATAATAGGATGGGTGGGCAGAATTTGAAAAATGATATCGCAGGATTGGTAAATTTCCAACGGATTTTCTACGGCGACGCCGCCGGCAGCTTGGAAAGATTCCATCTGTCCGGGGAGCACGTCATACCCCAGCACGGGGCAGCCTGCCTTTTTTACAAGATTTTTGGCCATGGGCAGTCCCATAACCCCCAGCCCTAGAAAACCGATCTGTTTCATGATTTTCCTCCTATTTTCGTTCTGCTTTAGGCCTTGTTTGAAAAATGGAAAAACGCCGTCTCTGGGCATCTTTTTTCACCAGGACTTCGTTGATTTCCCTTGAAATCCGTCAGGATTCCTGCGGAAAATCGCCTTGCCTGACGAAAAAATCTGCCTCAATCCGGCATTCTGCCAATTTTCAAACAAGGCCTAGCCAATGAATTCCGTGACAGCCTCATTAAAGGCATCGGACTCTTCCACAAACATCATGTGAGCCGTTTCAAACCGTTTAAACTGGGAGCCGGCGATGTGAGTGTGGGTCCACTCATTGCCGGACACCTTGACATGGCTCTTCTTCGCGGCAGCGACCAGGATGGAGAAGGTAATGGCGGGGATTGCGTCTCGCCAGCCGGTGACCGCGGAACGGGGCAACCGGGATGAGCTGCGGGCGCTGTTTGGAAAGCAGAAGTTTTACTGAACTGGAAAACGGCTTTCCATCCTGGATAAGGCTGGCTGAGAACGCCGCATCTGTTGTGCCCCAGCGCCTGCAACCTGTGGTTGACAAAGTTCCACTTGCTGCGTTCTTGTTTTTTCTCCCAAACCGGCGTACCATAGGCCTATCAAACAGGGAGGCGAAGATTCAATGAATTTTTCTGAAAAGCTGACGGCCCTGCGCCGCAGAGAGGGAATGTCCCAGGAGCAGCTGGCGGACCGGCTGGGAGTTACCCGGCAGTCCGTCAGCAAGTGGGAGGGCGGCGCGGCGCAGCCGGAGCTTGCCAAGCTGGTGGCGCTCTCAGAGATGTTCCACGTCAGCGTGGACTACTTGGTGAAGGATTATATGGAGGAGCCGGAGCAGACGGCGGCAGGTGCATCCTCCACGGCGAAGCTGGAGGAGCAGGTGGAGGAGATTTCCCGGTACTTCCGGGCCTGGGAGTGGAACAGTGAGACAACACTCTTCGGCCTGCCGCTGGTGTCCGTCTGCTTTTGCTTCTACCCCCACATGCTGCGCTGCCGCAAGACGGCGAGAGGGATCATCGCCATCGGCAATATCGCCGTGGGCGTGATCGCCGTCGGGTTGCTCAGTGCGGGACTTGTCAGCGTCGGAGCGTTGAGCATAGGACTCTTTGCCCTGGGGGCGCTGGCCTTTGGCGCGGCAGCACTGGGGCCGGTGGCCATCGGCCTGCTGGCTTTCGGTCCCGTGGCCGTAGGCCTCTGGTACGCCGGAGGAGTGGCGGCCTTGGCTGGGAAGATCGCCGTGGGCGTAGCTGCTGTTGGGGATACCGCTGTGGGTTATGACGCCGCGGGGAAAAACGTCCTCCTATGGGGGGACGGATTGACCCGGACGCAGGTGGAAGCCTTCCTGCTGGAGCACCATCCGGATCTGTGGCGGCCTTTGCTGCGGCTGCTGGGTACACTGGGAGCCAGCATCAAGTAGACCTAAAGCGGAGGATTGGCAACAACTTCTAATTGTGAAGAATTTCGCGCCGGATGTAATCGAAGGCCGCGTCCTCGCCCTCGTCCCGCAGCCTCGTCAGCATGGCTTCCAACAGCGCAGCGGTGGCCGGATGAAGCAGGAGCCGTTTATTTTGGCCCCGGAGAAAAAATAAATAGGGATCGCCGGGATCAAAGTCCGCGCCCCGGTAGACTTTGCTGGCGGCAAGGCGGTCGCAGAACATCTCCGCCACATATTTGCGCGGCATTTCCACACCCTGAATTCCGTCGGGACCATAGTCTGTCCAGAACTCAAAGTGGTGGCGGTTGCGGCCTTTGTGATGCATCCAGGAGGCGCTGTAGCCATGGGCCTTGCGCTGGGCGTCGTTGGGGCTGTGGTCCCCTTGGAAGTATTTCACCCCGGCCCAGAATTCCACAGGGGAGTATTTGGACAGGTCATGGGTCAGCCCCTGCCAGTATAGGCCCAGGCGGAAACAGTATTTTCGCACCAGCGCCCTGTGGCGGTTGACGGTTTTTAGATGGCCCCAGAAGTCCACGACCCATACCTCCAAACAGATTTTTCAAAAGACAGTATAACATGTTTGGGGTAAAAAAACGAGTAAAATTTTCATACGCAACCATACTATTTGCGAGGTGGTTTGATGGAGGGAGCGATATATGACTGCCCGGCGGCATGGCTGGGGCTGCTGCCCCCAGGCGTTCTGGGAGCAAAGTCTCCGGCGGATTTGACGGGGCGAATCTGGGACTTGTTAGCACTGACCCGGCAGGGTAGAGAATCCCTGGGACAGGCGGATGCCGCCTGCCGCATTCTGCTGGCGCCGGGAGATGGTCCGCCGCCGCTTTTCGCGGAGACGGTAATTACCTATGGCCTGTCTCCCCGGGACAGCTTGACCCTCTCCAGCCTGACAGAGCCGGTACTATGCGTCCAGCGGAGCCTCCCCCGGCCAGATGGGGCGGTTATAGAGCCGCAGGAAGTCCCCCTGCCGGACCTGCCGGGGCCGCCGGAGCCGCTACTGCCTCTTTTAGGGCTGCGGCTGTTGCTTATGCCACTGGCAGAGACACCTTTTTTATGATATTCTTATAAAAAAGGAGAGTGGCCTATGGTATGGTATAGTTGGTTGTTTTTGATAGGGGTTTTGGCGGTTCCCGGCGTGATCTGTGGGATTTTGTACAGCGGGAAAAATGAAAGCACGCCTTGTATCGGCTGCGGAGAGTGCATCCGGACGGGGGAGTGCGTTTTGATCAAGAACCGTCAAAAGGCGAAAAAGGCGGCGGAGAAGCGCAAAAAAGAGCGGGAAGCTTCTTGACAAATCCCGAGGAAGGGATATAATATCACTGTTCATAATGTGAGACGCCGTGAAAAAGCCAGCTTTGTGAGACCGGTTTTCAGCGAGAGGGAGACGGTGGAAATCCCTCAACCCGCGCCGCGAGGCAGCCACTTTGGAGCGCCCTGTTAGGAGCAGGACGGCCCATCCCCGTTACCGGATGACTAAGATGTCCCAGCTGTGGGGGGATAATTAGGGTGGTACCGCGAAGCAGGCCTTCGCCCCTATGTATGGGGCGGGGCTTTTTTAATTGATATGAAAAATGGGGCCTTTTTTAAGAACGCCGGTTGGGCGCTCAGGATTTCTGATTGAGAGAATACCATCAAATTTGGGAGGAAGAAACACATGTCACATCCATATTACGGACTCAATGAGCTGCGGGAGATGTTCTTGAGCTACTTTGAGAGCAAGGGCCATCTGCGGCTGCCCAGTTTTTCTCTGGTCCCTCCGGCCAACGACGCGAGCCTGTTGCTGATCAACAGCGGCATGGCCCCCATGAAGACCTGGTTTACCCGGGAAGAGGAGCCGCCCCGGGACCGGGTCACCACGTGCCAGAAGTGCATCCGCACCGGCGATATTGAAAATATCGGTAAAACGGACCGCCATGGCACCTATTTTGAGATGCTGGGCAACTTCTCCTTTGGCGACTATTTCAAAAAAGATGCGATTCCCTACTGCTGGGAATTTTTGACCAAAGTGGTGGGCCTGGAGGAGGACCGCCTGTACCCCTCTATCTATCTGGATGACGACGAGGCCTTTGAGATCTGGAACAAGGATATTGGCATTCCCGCTGACCGGATCTTCCGCTTTGGCAAAGAGGATAACTTCTGGGAGCACGGTGCCGGTCCCTGCGGTCCCTGCTCTGAGGTTTACTACGACCGGGGGGCGGAACACGGCTGCGGAAAGCCGGGATGCACAGTGGGATGCGACTGTGACCGCTATATTGAGGTGTGGAACAATGTCTTCTCTCAGTTTGTCAATGACGGCGAGGGCCATTACGAGGAGATGCTTCATAAAAATATAGACACCGGTATGGGCCTGGAGCGGCTGGCCTGCGTGTGCCAAAATGTAAATTCCCTGTTCGATGTGGACACGGTGATGAACATCACCAACAAGGTCAGTGAGATCACCAAGGCCCACTACGGCGAGAGCCATGGGACCGACGTGAGCCTTCGGGTCATTACGGACCATATCCGCTCCTCCGTGATGATGATCTGCGACGGCGTGCTGCCCAGCAACGAGGGCCGGGGCTATGTTCTGCGCCGCCTGCTGCGCCGGGCCGCCCGCCACGGTAAGCTCCTGGGAGTGGACCGCCCCTTCCTCCACGAGGTGGTGGATACCGTGGTCCGTGAGAACGAGACCGCCTATCCGGACCTGAGGGAGAAGCAGGGCTATATCACCAAGGTCATCCGTACGGAGGAGGAGAATTTTGCCAAGACCATCGACGGCGGCATGAAGATTTACAGCGACCTGCTCTCGGCCCACAAGGCCAAGGGAGAGAAGGTCTTCTCCGGCGCAGACGCCTTCAAGCTCTACGATACCTTTGGGTTCCCCATCGACCTCACCATCGAGATGGTGGAGGAAGAGGGCATGACCGTGGACCGGGACGCGTTTGACCGGCTGATGGAGGAACAGCGGCTTCGGGCCAGAAAGGCGAGAGAGGCCCTGGGGGATCTGGGCTGGGCCGGCATCGAGTTTGGAAGCGATGTGCCTGCCACGGAGTTTATCGGCTATGAGAGCGAGACCGCGGAGGCGAAGGTCTTGGCTATTGTGGTGGACGGCGAACTCCGGGATGGGATTGTGGCCGGAGCCGAGGCCACGTTGGTGCTGGATCAGACCACGATGTATGCCGAGATGGGCGGCCAGGTGGCGGACCATGGCGAGATCGCCTGCGGCGGCAGCGTGTTCCAGGTGCGGGATGTGCAGAAGAATAAGGGCGGCAAATTCCTCCACACGGGCATGCTGGCAAGCGGTGAGCTGCAGGTGGGAGACGCCGTTACCGTCGCCATCGACGGTGAGCGCCGCAAGGCGATTCGCCGGGCCCACAGCGCCACCCATCTGCTGGACGCGGCATTGAAAAAGGTATTGGGAGACCACGTTCACCAGGCTGGCTCTTTGGTAGAGCCGGACAGGATCCGTTTCGACTTCACTCATTTTGAGAGTATTACGCCTGAACAGCTCAGTGAAATTGACCGTCTGGTCAATGACGCCATTTTAGAGGGTTACCCGGTGGTGACGGAGGTCCTCCCCATCGAGGAGGCTAAACGCAAGGGCGCTGTGGCCATGTTTGGCGAGAAATACGGCGACGTGGTCCGCGTGGTGGAGATGGGCGATTTCTCCATGGAGTTCTGCGGCGGCACCCACCTGGACAACACCGCCAAGGCCGGTTCCTTCCGGATTAAGTCCGAGGGCAGCGTGGCCTCCGGCGTGCGGCGGATTGAGGCCACTGTGGGAAAACTGACGCTGGAGACGGTGAACCGCAACCAGCAGATGCTCTTCCATGCCGCCCAGCTGCTGAAAACCAATCCCGGCGAGCTGGAGAGCCGCATTGAGCAGCAGATGCTGGAGATGAAGGAGCTGCGGCAGGCACTGGAGAAGTTTAAGGCAGAGGCCTCTCTGGGTGAGGCCCGGAACTTCCTGATGAGCGCCAAGGACGTGGGGGGGCTGAAGGTCCTCACGGCTCACCGCAGCGGTTTGGACGCCGCCGCTCTGCGGCAGATGGGCGACTTCCTCCGGGATAAGGAGTCCAATGTGGTGGCGGTGCTGGCCTCTGTCAACGGGGAGAAGATCTCCTTCCTGGCGGTCTGCGGCAAGGACGCGGTTGCCAGGGGAATTAAGGCCGGAGATCTGGTGAAAAACGTCTGCGCCATCTGCGGCGGCAAGGGCGGCGGCAAACCGGACAGCGCCATGGGCGGCGGCACAGACATGCTGAAGCTGGACGACGCGCTGGCCAGCGTCGACGATTTTGTGGCCGGGAAACTGAGCTGTTGAAGTTCTCGCCGGAGGACAGACTGCCGCAAGGAGTGATTGCTTTAGCATGAGTGCCAGAGGGATCCTGGTGATTGAATCACATAGAATACGGTTTTGATAGGGAGGGATTTTTGATGCTGATCGAATTTGATAAGATCGAGACTGCTGTAATTCCCCATATGCGGGGCGGAGAGAAGACGGTTTCCGCGCAGATGTTCACAGATTCTATGGGAAAGATTATGCGCGGCAGGCTGATTCCTGGGGCGTCTATTGGCCTGCATACCCATGAGACCAGCAGTGAGGTCATTTATGTTCTCTCCGGTAGCGGCAAGGTGCTCTGCGGCGGAGGGTATGAGCCGCTTACTGCCGGAGCGTGCCATTACTGTCCTAAGGGGCAGGAACATAGCCTTATCAACGACAGTGGAGAGGATCTCGTTTTTTTCGCTGTAGTGCCGGAGCAGTGAGTGAAAGATCACTCCAAAGGATCTGCTGTTCTATTGCGCTATGGAAATGTCCGGGGATCAGCATGCAGGTATGAAAGGCGCGCGTGCTGGAGAATTTGAGCACAGGCGTTCTTGGCGGCATGCTGCGCGGACTGAATGCTGCGATAGCCACAGTAAAAATGGACGGATTTAAATGAACTGAGAAAGGAGGAGTTTTTGTGTCTGATTGCCTGTTTTGCAAAATCGCCGCCGGGGAAATTCCCAGCGGAAAGGTCTATGAGGATGAGCTTTGTTACGCTTTTAACGACATTGCCCCCCAAGCGCCCATTCACTTTCTGGTGATTCCCAAGGAACACATTGCCTCTGTCTCCGGCGTGAACGCCGGAAACAGTGCGGTAGTGGCCCATATTTTTGCGGTTATCGCCAAGGTTACGGCGGAGATGGGAATTGAGAGTTACCGCGTGGTATCCAATATCGGGGATCAAGCGGGTCAGAGCGTACCCCACCTGCATTTCCACGTGCTGTCGGGGCGGGATATGACCTGGCCGCCGGGCTGATCAATGAAAAGGGGGGACATCTGTCCCCCCTGAACTCTTTCTTTTGGCAGAAGGTGTTTGCCATACTTTGCGGCCCTGTGATTTTTTTGGCTCCGCATGGAAACAATCGTGTGAGAAGATGTCTCCGTTTGGTAGCATTTTTGTGGGTGATAATGTGGAAATTAGACGGATGAGAGACCTCCGGGAGGACAGCGATCAGACACAGCAGCGGATTGCTGATGTGCTGAACATGCATCGCAGCGTCTACCGCCGCTATGAGAGTGGTGAGCGGGAGACGCCGGCATGGGTGGTGGTGAAGCTGGCGGACTATTACAAAGTCAGCACCGATTATCTGCTTGGCCGCACAGATGAGCGGGTGCCCTATCCCTCTTCCCGCAGAAAATGAGAAAGCTGGCGTTTTTCACCGGGGCGTTTTCCCTGGGGATATTTTTGGCGCAGTATTTGCTGCCTTTGAAGTGGCTGCTGCCTGGGGCGTTCGTCTGCCTTGGGCTGGGGTGGGGTTCGTTCTATCTTCCATGGGAGGTCCGCCGCCGGAGCGTGATAATCTGCGCTGCTTTGTCGCTGGCTCTGGGGTGGAACTGGTTGTATGTCCGGCAGGTGCAAGGGCCTATGGAGGCTATGGCGGATACGGAGGGACCTGCGGTTATGACCCTGTGCGGCTATGCGGAGGAGACAGACTATGGCGCGAGGGCGGCTGTAAAGCTGGAGGGATTTTCCCATGGACGGGCCATGTTTTACGGGGATTTGTCCCTGCTGGAGTTGGAGCCGGGACAGACGGTCTCTGCCCGGGTTAAATTTCAGAGCGCCGCAAGGGTCCGGGATACGGATATTACAAATTTTACCTCTAAGGGCGTATTTCTTTTGGCTTATGGACGGGAAACTGCCATATATGGCCCGGGAACCATGGGCGCTTTGCGCTGGTGGCCCGCCCGGCTGGGCAGGGCGGCGGCGGAAAAGATGGGGGAACTCTACCAAGGCGGGACCGCAGGCTTTTTAACCGCCATTCTCACTGGAGATAAAAGCGGACTCACGGAGCAGGATGGGATTGCCCTGTCCGAGGCGGGACTGTATCACATGATGGCTGTGTCAGGTATGCACTGTGGGTTTTTGCTGGCGCTGGTGACCCTCGCGGCGGGGAGGCACCGGCGGAGACTGACGGCGGTGGCAGCGATTCCGGCGCTGGCCTTTTACGCGCTTCTCACCGGGGGAAGTCCCTCCGTGGTACGGGCCTGCATCATGCTGGCGCTGCTGGTTGCGGCGCCGCTGTTCCATCGGGACAGCGATCCGGTTACATCCTTGACTGCGGCGCTGTTTTTAATTCTGCTGAACAACCCCTTCGCCGCCGCGGCGGTGAGCTTACAGCTGTCCTTTGCCGCCATGGCGGGCCTATTGTGGCTGACGCCAAGACTGATGGCAATTCTGACAGGTGAGAAACGCCGGGGCAGAGTTTTCCGCGTTTTGGCAGCCAGCTTTTCCACCACTATGGGTGCGTTGGTGTTTACCACGCCGCTGACTGCCTGGTATTTTGGGATTTTAGTACTTGTCTCACCGCTGAGCAATCTGCTGTGTCTCTGGGCGGCGGGACTTGTGTTCATGCTGGGACTGCTGTCCGTGGCGGCGGGATTCCTCTACGTCCCGCTTGGCAAGGCAGCGGCACTGGTACCTGAGGTGTTGAGCGCGTATATTCTCCGTGCGGCTCATCTGCTGTCCAGGATACCGGGTCATGCGTTGTATTATACCAATCCCTATTTAAAGTATTGGCTGGTATATGCCAATCTCCTCTTTATCACAGCTTATTTTCTCAAATCCCGGACCCGCCGGAAGTATGCCGCGGCGGCGCTTTTGGCCGCTGGGATGCTGGCGGCTACAGTGAAACTGGGACAGTGGCGATGTCAGGCGGACTTAGACGCCTTTGTTCTGGACGTAGGACAGGGGCAGTGTGTGCTGTTGTCGTCAGAGGGGCGGTTTGCCCTGGTAGACTGCGGCAGCGGAAACAGTTGGATTAGTGCCGGAGATGCGGCGGCGGATCACCTGGCCTCTCTAGGCTGCAGACAGTTGGACTATCTCATTTTGACCCACTATGACAGGGACCATGTCTCTGGGATTGCCGCGTTGGCGGAGCGGTTGGACATAGCGGCTGTGCTGGCGCCGGAGACCGGCGGCGGAGAGGAGCGGGAAGCTGCACTCTGTGCTGCAGAGGCGGCTGCCGTGTCTGCGGAGTTTGTGAAAGAGGTCCGGAAAATTTCCCTGGGCGGCGCTGAGCTGACCGTTTATCCGCCGGTGGGAGAGGGCGGTGGAAACGAAGAGGGATTGGCTGTTCTGGCTGCGGTTGGAGAGCTGGACTTGCTGGTTACAGGAGATATGGACCGGATGACAGAGCGGCAGCTGCTGGCGGCGTACCGCCTGCCGGATCTTGAAATCCTGATAGCAGGCCATCACGGCTCTAGATATTCCACATCGGAAGAGCTGCTGGAGGCCCTTCAGCCTGAGACGGCCTGCGTCAGTGTGGGGAGCAACTCTTATGGGCACCCGTCGGAAGAGGTCCTGGAGCGGCTGGCACGGCAGGGCTGCGTGGTGTGGCGGACCGACCTCCACGGAACGGTCCATCTATCATTAAATCGGGAGAAGTAACTATGGCTTATGGAAAAAAGGCGTCCGGCAGCAACAGGGCGTTTCAAAAGTTCAAAGCAGATCTTTCGGCGGGGACTTTAGGCAGCGCTTATATCTTCTACGGCGAAGAGAGCTATCTGCGGGAGTACTATTTGGAGGCGCTGCGAAAAAAATTGATTCCAGCCGGATTTGAGGAGTTCAACTATCACCGGGTGGAGGGGAGAGATGTAAACGTCCAGGCCATCGCCGAGATGGCGGAAGCTATGCCCATGCTGGCGGAGCGCACGCTGGTGGTGGCGGTGGATTTTGATATCTTCAAGCTCAATGAGGAGCAGCGAGACCGGTTCACCGCCCTGTTGGAGGACATCCCGCCCTATTGCTGCATTGTGTTTGCCTACGATACGGTGGAGTATAAGCCCAACAAGGCCATGAAAAAGCTGTGTAAGGCCATTGATGGCCATGTGGAGGCGGTGGAGTTCTGCCCCGCCAGCGGCAGCGACCTGGAGGCGTGGATCGCCCGCCGCTTCCGGGCATTGGGAAAGGATATTGACCGTCAAACGGCGGAATATCTGATTTTTACATGTGGTGGACTGATGACGGGGTTGGTGCCGGAGATCGCCAAGATCGGGGCCTATGCCAAGGGAAAGTCCATTACCAGGGAGGATATCGACACTGTGGCAGACCCGGTGCTCTCGGCGGAGGTGTTCCGGCTGTCTGACGCGGTGCTCCAGGGGGACTATGACCGGGCCTCCTCTATTCTGGGGGATCTTTTGAAGATGCAGACGGAACCGATTGTGATTCTGGCGGCCCTGGGAGGCCAGCTGCGCCGGATCTACACTGCCCGGCTGGCCATTGACAGCGGGCATGATAAGTATTGGCTGATGGAGCTGTGGGACATGCGGTCCGATTATCCGGCAAAGCTCCTGCTGTCCGCCGCCAGACGGACTACGGCGGATTGGTGCGCTGAGGCGGTGCAGATGTGTCAGGTTTTGGACCGCCGGATGAAGAGTGAAAAGGGCGTTGACGCTGCGGGAGAGCTGAAGCTGCTGCTGGTACGCCTGGGAGCGGTGCGCAGATGAGGAAAATTAAAGAGGTCATTGTGGTGGAGGGGCGGTACGACAAGAACACCTTGTCTCAGGTTGTAGACGCCACGATCGTCACCCTGGGGGGCTTTTCCGTGTTTAATGACCGGGAGAAGCTGGCCTTTCTCCGCCGTCTGGCGGAAAAGCAGGGATTGATCGTCCTGACGGACAGTGACGGCGCGGGCTTTGTCATCCGGAATTATTTGAAGGGCGCGCTGCCGAAAGACCGGGTCAAGCAGGCCTATATTCCTGATGTGCAAGGCAAGGAGCGCCGCAAGCGGCGCTCCGGAAAGGAGGGGAAGCTTGGCGTAGAGGGCATGCGTCCGGAGGTTTTGATAGAGGCGCTTCGCCGGGCTGGGGCTACTTTTTTGGACGGCGGAGAGGCGCCGCCCGCCGGAGTCCCCCTCACTAAGGCGGATCTTTTTGAGCTGGGTCTCACCGGCGGACAGAACAGCGTCTCCCGGCGCGAAGCCTTGCTGAAACAGCTGGACCTGCCGGAGCACCTGACGGCCAACGGTTTGCTGGAGGCGCTGAATTTGCTGTACAGCCGGGAGGAGCTGGAGACGGTTCTTGGGAGCAGTGCCGGAGAGGGAGATGTATAATTGGGATAGGAAAATTGTGAAACGGCGACAGAATTCGACAGAAAACGGCCCATGTGGAGTGGTATACTTTTAACGGCCCTGTTTGAAAAATGCCGAGATGCCCGGAACGGATTTTTTGACCGCTGAGTATCTCCCATGTTTCAAGCAGGGCCATATTTTTTTGTGAAAAGAGGTCGTTGTGTGCGGAAAGTTTTGTTTGGTCAGTCTGAGTGCCGCGGAGAGGCGGTATGCTATTATCTTCTGGCAGAGGAACATGAGGGACTGGGGGAGAGCTATGGACTCCAGGTGCGGTGTGGTGAAGAGACGGAGATGATCCCGGATATCACCAGCTCCCAGCGGCATATTCAGATGCTGTTGGAGGTGTTGATGGCGGGCAGTGTGACGCCCGCTACCGCCCGGGAGGTAATAGACGACTGGCTCAACGGCTGATTTCGCAGAATCTCTTGCAATTTGCGGCGGTGTTCGATATAATAAAACCCTATGTAAGGCAAAGGGAGGAAGACACCCATGGCAGAAGAGATAAAAACCACGCAGGAGGAGGCGGCGGAGGGCCGCAACTTCATCCATGCTTTTATTGAAGAGGACATTGCCCCCGGCGGACAGTATGCCGGGATGACGGTGCATACCCGGTTTCCGCCGGAGCCGAACGGCTATCTGCACATCGGCCACTGCAAGGCGCTGACCATTGATTTTGGCACCGCCGAGAAGTATGGCGGCCTTTGCAACCTGCGGATGGACGACACAAACCCCACCAAGGAGGACGAGGAGTTTGTGGAGGCCATCAAGGAGGATATTCACTGGCTGGGCTTTGACTGGGGAGACCGGTTCTTCTACGGCTCCGATTACTTTGACGAGGACTACCGCCAGGCGGTGGGACTGATTAAAAAGGGCCTGGCCTACGTGTGCCAGTTGAGTCCGGAGGAGTTCAAGGAGTACCGGGGCAGCGTGGGCGTGCCCGCCCGCAGCCCCTACCGGGACCGCCCGGTTGAGGAGAGTCTGGATCTCTTCGAACGGATGAAAAACGGGGAGTTCCCCGATGGGGCGATGACTCTGCGTGCCAAGATTGACCTGGCCTCCGGCAATTTCAATATGCGGGACCCGGTGATCTACCGCATTAACCACCTGCCCCACCACCGCTACGGGGATCAGTGGTGTATCTATCCGATGTATGATTTTGCCCATCCCATTCAGGACGCGCTGGAGGGCATCACCCACAGCCTGTGCTCTCTGGAGTTTGAGAACCACCGTCCCCTGTACAACTGGGTGGTGGACAACTGCGACCTGCCCGCCAAGCCCCGGCAGATCGAGTTTGCCCGCCTTGGCATCGACCACACGGTGATGAGCAAGCGCAAGCTCCGGCGCCTGGTGGAGGAGGGCCGGGTCTCCGGCTGGGACGACCCCCGGATGCCTACCCTGTGCGGCCTGCGCCGCCGGGGATATACGCCCCGGTCCATCCGGAACTTCTGTGAGCGCATCGGCGTGGCCAAATCCGCCAATATTGTGGAGTACGGCTTTTTAGAGCACTGCCTTCGGGAGGATCTGAACGAGACGGCGGAGCGGGTCATGGCGGTGCTGCGGCCCATCAAGCTGACCATTACCAACTACCCGGAGGACAAGCGGGAGACCGTTACTGTGGAGAATAACCCTGTCGACCCCGCCGCCGGTACCCGGGAGGTGGCCTTTTCCAGAACGCTGTGGATCGAGGCCGATGACTTCCTGGAGACGCCGGTGCCCAAGTATAAGCGGCTCTACCCGGGCGGCCCGGAGTGCCGCCTGAAAGGGGCCTATCTCATCACATGCACCGGCTGCGTCAAGGACGAGGCGGGGAACGTGACGGAGGTTTTGTGCCAGTATGACCCCGACAGCCGGGGCGGTGATCCCGCCGATGGCAGGAAGGTGAAGGGGGCCACGATCCATTGGGTGGACGCGGAGACCGCCGTGGATGCAGAGGTGCGGCTCTACGACAACCTGTTTTCCGACGCCGCCCCCGACGCGGCGGATAAGGACTTTATCGACTGCCTGAACCCCAACTCCCTGGAGATCCTCACCGGCTGCAAGGTGGAGGCGGGCCTTGGAGAGGCTGTGGCCCCGGCGAATTTCCAGTTCATGCGGCTGGGGTACTTCTGCCTGGACAACAGGGACTCCGGGCCGGGGCATCTGGTATTCAACCGCAGCGTGAGCTTGAAGGACAGCTTTAAGAAATAAGGAAAACGCCCGGAGCGCGATGCGCTCCGGGCATTTACTATGAAAATTTTCATGAGATTTTCCATGAGAAAAAACCATTAGAAATTTCCAATATAGACTTTTGATGAAAAATCTAATAGAATTTTGAATATAGCTATTGGGGATGATGCTGGTATAATAAAAATAAGCCGGTTTTGATTACAAAATATTGAGGTGGGAATTATGCAAAAATACCGCGTAAACGAAGAGGTCCCCTGGAATGAGGTTCTGGACATCATCCGCTGGTCACAGGAGGTCCACATGATGCAGCTCCAGCGGGTCATTGACTTGGGAAAGTTCAGAAAAAATGATGGAAGCCTGCGAAACCTGCGGGCCAGCTGCGCGTGCAGCAAGGCCCTCCGCCGCTTCCTGGGGCGGCGGGAGACGAAGCTGGACCGCCGGGCGGCGGAGCTGCTGGAGAGCCTGGAGCGGTCATAAAACGAGGGGCGGCCGCAGGCCGCCCCAGGTTCTCAGAATTCGATCTTCTCCTCCAGCTGGTAGAAGGTAAACGTTCCCGTACCCAGCAGTGTACTCTTCTGGTTAGTGACCCGCACGTCAAAGACGCAGATGGTTTTTCCGGATTTGACCTCCGTTGCCTCGGCTGTCACAATGTCCCCCACTGCGGCGCCGCGGAAAAAGTTATAGCTGGCGTTCATGGTTACCGCCGCGTAACCCTTGGACACCATGGCGGAGCCGGCGGCGGAGTCCGCCAGGGTGAAATAGACCCCGCCGTGGGCCAGGCCCAGGGGGTTCAGGTCGTCCTCCCCAATGGTTTTTACCACCCGGGCAGTACCGGGGGAGATGGACTCCACCACGATGCCCAGCTTGCGGGCAAAGCGGTTGCGCTTGTTGCGGTATTCCACAATTTTCTCAAAATCGATCATCTGGCAAATCCTCCTCTTACGGTCCCTGTGTCAAAGCGCCGTTGCGGTACATGAGTTCCATTTAGGCGGAACATTTTTTTGCTATTATACATTGAAATTAACAGCGGGTCAAATTTTTTTCGCCATACCTGTACGCTGTTCACACAAAATTGATGGGATAGAAGGAGGCGAGGCCCATATGGACCCCGCCTCAGATGCTTCAGATGTTTTTCTTGATGGTGTTGATGGCCCCTTTTTCCAGCCGGGAGACCTGAGCCTGGGAGATCCCCACCTCGGCGGAGACCTCCATCTGGGTTTTGCCCTCGTAAAACCGCAGGGATAAAATGCGCCGTTCCCGTGGGTCCAGCCGTTTCATTGCCTCTTTCAGGGCGATGCGGTCCGTCCAGTTCTCGTCGGTGTTTTTGGTGTCCCGCACCTGATCCATGACGCAGAGGGTGTCTCCGCCGTTGTCGGAGTACACCGGTTCATAGAGGGACACCGGGTCCATGATGGCGTCCATGGCAAATACCACATCCTCCCGGGGGATGTCCAGTTCCTTGGCAATCTGTTCCACGGTTGGCTCCCGCTGGGACTCCGCCAGCAGCCGGTCCCGTACCTGGAGCACCCGATAGGCCGTGTCCCGCATGCTGCGGGTTACACGAATGGCGCTGTTGTCCCGGAGATAGCGGCGGATCTCGCCGATAATCATGGGCACGCCGTAGGTGGAAAATTTTACCGGCTGCGTGATATCAAAGTTGTCGATGGCCTTAATCAGTCCCACACAGCCCACCTGGAAGAGGTCGTCGGCGTTCTCGCCCCGGCCTGAAAAGCGCTGGATGACGGACAGCACCAGCCGGAGATTTCCCTCGATCAGCTGGCGGCGGGCCTCTTGGTCGCCCTCCTTGGTCCGGCGCAGCAGCGCCATGGTCTCTTCGTTTTTCAGTACTTTGAGCTTCGAGGTGTTGACCCCCGCGATCTCCACTTTTCCCTGCATAAAACCGTATTCCTCCACTGCCTTTTATGCGGTGAAACCGTCTGAATTCAGTATTGCCTCCGGCCATTTTTCCTATACTGGGAGGTTTTGTCGCTTCATGGACGGGAGTCTCAGGGCTTTGTCAAAAGAGGGAATGTGATGGGACAGTCCGTTCTCCGCATAGGCTTGGAGGGGGAGGTGAGGATATGCAGTGCAGAATCCGGGGCCTGCGGTGCAAGGAGGTCATCAACATCTGTGACGGCAGCCGCCTGGGGTTTGTCTATGACGTGGATATTAAGGTGCCGGAGGGGCAGGTGCTGGCCATAGTGGTCAAAGGTCCCGGCATGTTTTTCGGCCTGTTTGGCAGGGGAGAGGAGTTCTACGTCCCCTGGGACTGTATCCAGCGGATCGGAGATGATATCATTCTAATCGATAAGCCCTTTCAGCGCCGGGACCCGAATTTGGAGAAAAAGCGGCGGAGAAGGATTTAACGGCCTGGCTTTTCAGCATAATTTTCCGCAATTCTGGGAAAAAATACTTGCATTGAATATTTTAATGTGGTATTATATTTCAGCATTCCGCACGGCGCGTTGACTTTCTGTCTGTGCCCATTCGGGTTGGCAGAGGGGCTGAAGCCGCCGGAGGTCAAACTAAATCTGATTTGGAGGAAACAAAAACTATGGCAAATTCTAGCGTTGTATCCATGAAGGCCCTGCTGGAGGCGGGCGTCCACTTCGGTCACCAGACCCGCCGTTGGAACCCCAAGATGGCCCCCTATATCTACACTGAGCGCAACGGCATCTATATCGTGGATCTGCAGAAGACCGTCCGCAAGCTGGAGGAGGCGTATAATTTTGTCCGCCAGCTGTCCGAGAACGGCCAGTCTTTGCTGTTCGTGGGTACCAAGAAGCAGGCCCAGGACGCCATCCGCGAGGAGGCCACCCGCTGCGGCCAGTATTTTGTCAACGCCCGGTGGCTAGGCGGCATGATGACCAACTTCAAGACCATGCGCACCCGCGTGGACCGGCTGAACCAGCTGAAGGCCATGCAGGAGGACGGCACTTTTGATATGCTGCCCAAGAAGGAAGTCATGAAGCACATGGGCGAGATTGCCAAGCTGGAGAAGTACCTGGGCGGCGTAAAAGAGATGAAGCGGCTCCCCGGCGCCCTGTTTATTGTGGATACCCGCAAGGAGCGCAATGCCATTGCCGAGGCCCACAAGCTGGGTATTCCCGTGGTGGCCATCGCCGATACGAACTGCGATCCCGATGAGATCGATTATGTGATCCCCGGCAACGACGACGCGATCCGCGCCATCAAGCTGATCTCTTCTATTATGGCCAACGCCATGCTGGAGGGCAAGCAGGGCGAGCAGACCGAAGAGGCCGCTGCCGAGAAGGCGGACGCCGAATAATCCGGTACCTGCATATAGCGCTTCCCGATTTGAATAAAGTGGAGGAATCATAAAAATGGCTTTTACAGCTGCTGACGTAAAGAACCTGCGCGAGAAAACCGGCGTGGGTATGATGGATTGCAAAAAAGCCCTGGCCGCCTCTGACGGCGACATGGACAAGGCGATTGAGTATCTGCGGGAGAAGGGGCTGGCCGCCTCTGTAAAGAAGGCCGACCGGATCGCCGCCGAGGGCATGGCCTACGCCGCTGTTGTGGAGGGTGTGGGCGTTGTGGTGGAAGTCAATGCCGAGACCGACTTTGTGGGCAAGAATGAAAAGTTTGTGGACTTCGTCAAGGGTGTGGCCGCCACGGTGGCGAAAGCGGATCCTGCGGATCTGGACGCTTTGATGGAGTGCAACTACAACGGCACCGATCTGACCGTGCTCCAGCAGCAGCAGGAGATGGTTTTGGTTATCGGCGAGAACATCAAGGTGCGCCGTTTTGCCCGCTTTGCCGGCGGTGTCAGCGTGTCCTATGTCCATGCCGGCGGCAAGATCGGCGTGCTGGTGAACCTGGATACCGACCTGCCCGCCGAAAAGGTGGAAGAGGCCGGCAAGGACGTGGCTATGCAGATCGCTGCTCTGAATCCCCGTTTCTGGGATAAGTCCCAGGTGACGCAGGATGTTCTGGACGAGGAGAAGAAGATCATGATGGTCCAGATGGAGAACGATCCCAAGATGGCCTCCAAGCCTGAGCAGGTCCGGGAGAAGATCGTTCTGGGCAAGCTGAACAAGTTCTATTCCGAGAACTGCCTGCTTCAGCAGGAGTTTGTGAAGGACGGAGAGCTGACTGTGGAGAAGTACCTGGCTGCTTCCGCCAAAGCGCTGGGCGGCACCATCACCTTTAAAGATGCGGTGCGCTTTGAGAAGGGCGAGGGCATTGAAAAGAAGCAGGAGAACTTCGCCGAAGAGATCGCCTCTATGGTGAAGGGCTGATTCCCCATCATTCCGGTTGAAAGGACCCGGGACAACGGTCGTTGCCCCGGGTCCTTTGTTAAACAGGCAGGAGAGAACCAGAGAGAAACGAGGGGATAAAATGATTATTCTCGATCTGGAGTGGAATCGCAGCTATGACAAAAAGCCCCTGGATGAGATTCTTCAAATTGGCGCCGTACGGGTGGAGAAATTGGGTGGACCCGCTGTGGATACGTTCAGCGTTTTTATCCGCCCCCAAGTGCATAAGCGCTTTGACCCCGGTGCAAGGAAGCTTCCGGAGCTGCGGGCCTCTATTGAGTCCAATGTGGAATTTCCCGCAGGACTGGAGATGTTTCGGACCTGGTGCGGGGAAGAGACCGCCTTCGCCGCCTGGGGCGGCGGGGATGATTTCAAGGCCCTGCGCCAAAATTGTGACTACTGGAACCTGCCTCCGGTGCCTGTGGAGACGGTGTGCGATCTCCAGACGGCGTTTTCTTACCTGGTGGGTACCGGCCAGCAGGTAGCCCTGTGGCGGGCGGTGGAATACTGCGGAATTCCGGATGTTTTTGACTACCACAATGCCCTGTATGACGCGATGTATGCTGCCCTTGTGGCGCAGTGGATCACACCGGAGGCCTTGGCCTGCCAGCCTGCCAAAGGGAAGGCCTCCAGGCGTCTGCCGTCTCCCCGCCTGTCCAGACTGCCTTTTCCAAAGCAGCCCCGCCGGAAGGTGGGACCGCTGCCTGCGCCGGAGGATGTGCTGAATGCTAAAACGGCGCGCCGGCCCGCCTGCCCGCTGTGCGGCCGGACGGAAGCCGTGGGGCGTTGGAGTTATGTACGGCCGAAGGCGGGAGAGATCTCCCGGGTGTACTATACGGTATTCCGCTGCCCGGAGCATGGCCGATTTTTGTGCCGGCTGACATTGACGCGTTTGGAGAATGGTGTTTGGATCGGCCGCCGGTCTGTGCCGCCGATCACGCCGGAGCTGAAACGGGAGTATGAGACGGCGCGGCGGGGCGGCACGCATATCTGCCGGGGAGAGGGAAGGAAAAAGCGAAAGTATAAGACTAAGGAGAAAGCGAAATCTACCGGTGGGTAAGGCGTTTGAAAAGAGGAAAATCCGCCATACTATGGGTAAGCGCTGTTTGAAAATTGGTAAGACGTCCGGCTGCGGAGGAGCTTCCTGTCCGCCGGGTTCCGCTGTTGCGGGAGTTCCGGCTTTGCGTTCCCGCGAGGTCTGCCAAGGCACCGGCAATTTTTAAACAGAGGATAAAGCGGATGAAAGAGCGAATTGCTTTTTCAATTTCCGCAGGTATTGGTGGTCAAAATGGAGTCGATTTGGACACGGGGGACAGTGCTGCCCCAGTTTGAGAGCTTTGAGGGCGAGCTTCATACGGATGTGCTGGTCATTGGCGGCGGGCTGACGGGACTGCTGTGCGCCCGCCGTTTGGCGGAAATGGGCGTGGAGAGCGTTTTGGTGGAGGCCAGTGTGATCTGCGGCGGTATGACTGGAAATACCACCGCTAAGATTACCGCCCAGCATGGTCTGGTCTATGATAAGATGCTCCGGCGCTTTGGCGTGGAGAGGGCACGAATGTACTTGGAGGCCAACCAGACCGCCCTGGGGGAATACCGCCGGATCTGCGCCGGGATCAGCTGTGGTTTTGAGGAGCGGGACGCCTTTACCTACTCTCTCAATGACAGAGGGATATTGGAGCGTGAGCTGCGGGCTTTGGAGACTCTGGGCTTTTCAGCGGAGCTGTCGGAGGAGCTTCCGCTTCCTTTTCCGACCGCAGGGGCGGTGCGCTTTCCCGGACAGGCACAGTTTGATCCGCTGCGGTTTGCCGCGGCGATTGCGCAGGGACTCAAAATTTACGAACATACTCCCGTTTTGGAGCTGGCGCCATATACGGCGGTGACACCGCAGGGAACGATTCGGGCGGAAAAGATCGTTGTCTGCACCCATTTTCCCTTTCTCAATAAGCACGGCAGCTATTTCCTCAAAATGTACCAGCGCCGTTCCTACGTTCTGGCACTGGAGGGCGCGGCAGATGTGGACGGCATGTATGTGGATGAGGCGGAGGACGGTTTGTCCTTTCGAAACGCCGGTGAGCTGCTGCTCTTGGGAGGAGGCGGACACCGCACCGGCAGGCGCGGCGGCGGTTGGAGGGAGCTGAAGCGCTGTGCGGCACGCTATTATCCCAGTTCCGGGGAGCGCACGCGCTGGGCTGCGCAGGACTGCATGACGCTGGATGGGGTCCCTTATATCGGTCCCTATTCCGCTCGCACACAGGGACTGTATGTGGCCACGGGATTTAATAAGTGGGGGATGACCTCCGCTATGGCGGCGTCTATGATCCTGGGTGATTTGGTGACGGACAGAGAAAATCCCTACGCTCCGGTGTTTTCTCCCTCGCGGACCATACTCCGGCCGCAGCTGGCGGCGAACGCCGGGATGGCGGCGTTGAGCTTACTGACGCCGTCAAAGCGGCGCTGTCCCCATATGGGCTGTGCGCTGAAATGGAATCCGCAGGAGAGAACATGGGACTGTCCCTGCCACGGTTCCCGCTTTACGCCGGAGGGAAAACTGATTGATAATCCCGCCACAGGGGGGCTGGATCACACCGGGCCGAAGGGAGAATAGCGGCAGCAAAGGCCGCCGGGAAACCGGCGGCCTTTGCTGTCCTTTGGACAGAGAGCGGTGGTGGAAGACATATTTGTCCGTACTGCGGCATAGATTTTTTAAGAATCAAAAAGGGAGGGACGGCCATGACCTCAAGGCAGGCGGGACGGAGAATCAGCACAATCGCGGCGCAGCGGCGGAGGCAGGTCCGCCGCCGGGGAGGCGCACGGCAGGCAGTCCGGCAGAAAGACGAGCCGCTGGGACTGGGAGAGCGGCGCTGTCTGATCCAACTGGTGGCCTGCGGGGGGATCTTCGTGCTGCTGGTGGCCGTTAAGCTGTTGCTGCCAGGGAGAATGGCTCAAATTGATCAGCTGCTCTCCAGCCGTATGGAGCAGAGCATGGATGTACAGGCGGTATTTTCGGCTGTGGGCAGAGCCTTTGCGGGAGAGTCCGACGTAGGCGGAGCGGCCAGGGACGTATACCGGGCAGTATTCCATCCGGAGGAACCGGGGGAGACTTTGGAGACCGCTGCCCTGGAACAGCTGCCAGAGGCCATGGATACTCTGCGGGCCTATCGTGAAGCGGACCGGGCGCCGGCGGAATCTGACAGCGTCCCGCCGGATCAGACGGAAGAGGAGAGAACCACGGAGGTCTCTTCCCTGGCGTATGTATTGTACTCAGACCAGAACCTACCCCAAAATGTCAGTCTGGAACAGGCGATTTTGGGATTTGACTACCGTACGCCCCTCTCCGGTGCACTGAGTTCCAATTTTGGCTACCGCGAGCACCCGGTAGAGGGAGAGGAGCGGTTTCACTACGGCGTAGATCTGGCGGCGGACACCGGGACGGAGATTGACTGTTTTGCCGATGGCACTGTAACGGCGGTGGGGGAGAGCAGCAGCTATGGGAAGTACTGTATTGTAGACCACGGGGGAGGGTATTCCACGCTTTACGCGCATTGCAGCAGGGTGACGGCGTCCTCCGGAACAGCGGTGAAAGCGGGACAGAAGATCGCCGAGGTGGGGGAGACCGGCGTAGCCACCGGCCCCCATCTGCATTTTGAACTCCAGCGGGATGGTGTGTACTTAAATCCCATCTACTATGTTGCTGCGATCTGATCTTTGGAATTCCGTCAGCATCTCTCCCGGTTTTTGGATTTTGACCGGTTGGTTTGCTCTGGACAATAATTGGAGAATCCTGGGGATTATCATTGCGGCGGCGGCTGTACACGAAATGGGACACTGTTTGGCGCTGCGGATTTTGGGTGTGCCGATTACGGGATTGAACATCAGTGTCTTTGGAGCGGAGCTGGCAGCGGACCGGGGATGCCTGTCCTATCCCGGTGAGTTGGCGGTGGTATTGGCGGGGCCGGGGATGAACCTCCTGTGCGCCGCGGTACTGACGGCGCTGGGCGGTACGCATTGGGACGTATTTACCGGAGCGAATCTGGTGCTGTGCGCCTTCAACCTGCTTCCGGTACGTCCTCTGGATGGCGGGCGGGCGCTGGACCTGCTGGGTTCCTGGGCAGTTGGCCCGGCGGCGGGAGAGCGGGCCGCCCGATGGTGCAGCATGCTTGCGGCACTGATGCTGTCCGCAGCGCTGGGTTGGGTGATGATCCGGACGGGAGGAAGTCTCTGGCTGCTGCCGGCGGCGTCCGGACTGCTGATGGCGGCGGTGAGGGAGTGGGGAATGCCCGGACACAACCAATCCCATCTGGATTTGTAAAAAAGTGCTTGCTTTTTGTCGCGGCCTATGATATCCTATGTTGGCTACAAAGGGCGGTCCTCTGCCGCGCACAGGCGAGATGCGCCAACGTGCCATGAAAGCGGTATGAACGCCTATATTTTAGGAGGAATTATCCATGGATCTCATCAAAGAACTGAACAGGGAAACCCTGGCTCGTGAAGTACCCAAGGTCCAGATCGGCGACACTGTGCGTGTCCACGTGAAGGTCAAAGAGGGTTCCCGCGAGCGCATTCAGGTTTTCGAGGGCACTGTTATTGCCAAGAAGCACGGCGGGATTGAGGAGACGGTCACTGTCCGCCGCATCTCCTATGGCGTGGGTGTGGAAAAGGTGTTCCCTGTGCACTCTCCCTCGATCGACACCATTCAGATTGTCCGCAACGGTAAGGTGCGCCGGGCTAAGCTGTATTATCTGCGCGGCCGCGTGGGCAAGAGCGCCAAGGTCAAGGAAAAGCTTTGATCCAAAGATAAAGAGAGGCTGCGGCCTCTCTTTTTTCTTGCTATAGTCTTGTAGAGCGATGAATTTTTTGCTATACTATACAAATTAACATATTGGGAGCTTTGCCAATGGGAACGAGAAGAGGGAACCGGCTGCCGGGCCGGAACCTGTACGAGTGGGTACAGGCGCTGGTGTGTTCCGTGCTGGCGGTAGTGGTGCTGTTCACCTTCGCTGTTCGGATCACCAGAGTATCCGGCGGTTCCATGCGGAATACGCTCCGGGACGGGGACTTGCTGCTGGTGCTGAATGGATGGCTCTGTGGGAACTACGCTCCGGAGGACATTGTAATTTTGCGAAAGCCGGACTTTCACGAGGGAAGTCCCATTGTGAAACGGGTTGTTGCCGCAGCTGGTCAGACGGTGGACATTGATTTTGACATCGGGGCCGTCTACATAGATGGCGCGGAGCTGGC
>CAJUQM010000029.1 GCA_910588005.1 uncultured Oscillibacter sp. | reverse complement strand
GAGTTCTGCAAACTATGTCTCTTTTTCTTTTTGCGAAACTTATTCTACCTTATCAAGCCGAAGTTGTGGAGGAGAAAGACTGAGCGCAGAAGGCTCCCTCCGAAAGCTGTAAATATGCTCCCCCTGTGGGAAACGGCTTTTCCGCCGTTTCCCACAGGGGGAGCATCATATTTTGTACCGAAAACGCCAACGTCCCCGCAAGGGAACCTGACCGGCCGGTCAAGCATCCCGCCTTGGCCCGGATGAAAACCGTCCCGCCACTATACTTGCCGGTCCGCCCTCTCCAGCATCTTCTGGGTGATTTCCTCCAGCATCGCCCGTTCCATCCCCGGATAGACGCCCACCCAGAAACTGTTGTTCATCACTTGGTCGGTAACCGTCAGCGTTCCGGCAATCCGATAGTCCTCGCCCTCCCGCAGGTTCTGGAAGCAGGGATGCCGCGTCAGATTTCCGGCAAACAGAGGCCGGGTCTGGATGTTGTGCCCCTCCAAATAGGAGACAAATGCATCCCGGGACACAGGGCTTTCCGGACGGACTGTCATGAGAAACCCAAACCAACTGGGATTGCTGTCCGAACCAGGCGCCGGAAACAGAAGATTCCCCTCCAGCGGCTCCAACGCACGGCGGAGAAACACCCAATTCTCCCGCCGCCGTGCGACAAATTCCGGCAGCTTTTCCAGCTGCGCCACGCCGACCGCCGCCTGCATATCTGTAGCTTTCAAGTTATAGCCCAGATGAGAGTAAACATATTTGTGGTCATAGCCCACCGGAAGCGCCCCAAACCGGCCGGTAAAACGGTGTCCGCAGGTACCGTCCTCTCCGCCGCTGCAGACGCAGTCCCGGCCCCAGTCCCGCAGAGAGCGGATGATCCGGTGCAGCAGAGGATTGCCGGTATAAACCGCGCCCCCCTCTCCGGTGGTGATGTGATGGGCGGGATAAAAGCTGGAAGTACCAAGGTCTCCGACGGTCCCCGTTTTGCGCCAGACGCCGCCCATCCGGTACTCCGCGCCCAGGGCGTCGCAATTGTCCTCAATCAGCCACAGGCCGTATTTATCGCAGAAAGCTCTCACCGCGGCCAGATCAAAGGGACAGCCCAGCGTATGCGCCAAAATGACGGCCCTTGTCCGGTCCGTTCTGGCCTGTTCCAGGAGGGACACGTCCACATTGCAGTCAGGGAGCTTTACATCCACAAACACCGGCTTCAGGCCGCACTGGACGATGGGAGCAACCGTGGTGGGGAACCCGGCGGCAACCGTGAGGACCTCATCCCCCCGTCTTAGCTGCCGTTCGCCCAGCAGCGGAGACGTCAGCGCAGACACCGCCAGCAAGTTGGCGGCGGACCCGGAGCAAACCAGGGAACAGAACGGAATCCCCAGATAATCTGCCAGCCCTTTTTCAAACTGTTTTGTATACTCTCCGGCGGTGAGCCAGAAGTCCAGCGCGGCGTCCACCAGGCTGCACAGCTCCTCTTCGTTATACACACGCCCGGCATACTGAACCCGGTCTCCCGGTCGGTAATCCCCTCTTCCGTGGTGCTCCCGGCAATATTGGCGCACGTCCTGCAAAATTGACTCTTTATCCATACTGCTGCTCCTGTAATGCCGGTCTGGCATCAAAATAGTCTTTGATTTGGCCGCGTGTCACCGCGCCCGCCTCTTGTCCAGCGAGGACCGCCTTCGTCCACTCCACGGTCTTTTCCACCGCTGTATTCGCGCTCCAGCGCGGAACCCAGCTCAGCTCTTCCGCAATTTTTGCGCAGTCCAGCGTCAGGCGCGCCGCCTCATGGGGGCCGCCGTCCGGAGTGGTCGTCCATCTGGAGCCGTCTCCCCAGAAGCGGCAAAACAGGTCCGCCAAGGCCCCTGTCGTCAGGCAGTCCTCCATAGACGGTCCCACATTATACGCGCCGGCCTTTTCCGGTGCGCAGAACTGTTCCTTTGCAATCAGCAGATACGCCGCCAGCGGCTCCAGCACATGCTGGTAGGGCCGCACGGAATGCGGATTGCGCACAAAAATGGCCTCTCCCCGCCGTGCTGCCCGGATACAGTCCGGAAGGATCCGGTCGGCGGCGGTGTCTCCTCCGCCAATGACATTTCCTGCGCGGGCGGTGGAGACGGCAGCGCCCCGCTCCGCCAAAAAGGAGCGGACGTATGTGCCCGTCACCAGCTCGGAGCAGGATTTGCTGTTGGAGTAAGGGTCATAGCCGTCCAGCACCTCGCACTCCCGATACCCCTGAAACCGCTCCTCATTCCGATACACCTTATCGGTTGTGACATTCACAATAGACCGGACCCCATCACAGGTTCTCACACACTCCAGCAGGTGGACCGTCCCCATTACATTTGTGGAATAGGTGCCCACAGGGTCCCGGTAGGATTCCCGCACCAGGGGCTGCGCGGCCAGGTGAAAAACGATCTCCGGCCTGCACGCCTGGAACACCTGCCGCAGATGCGCCAAGTCCCGGACATCCCCAATCACGGAAGTCATCCGCTCTTCAAGGCACAGCGCCTGAAATATTCCGCCGGATGGGGCGGGGAGCGCGTAGCCCGTCACCTCCGCGCCCGCATATAAAAGCAGCTCGCTCAGCCACGCGCCCTTAAAACCGGTATGTCCGGTCAATAAAATCCGCTTCCCCCGAAAAAAGCCTAAGAGGTCCTTTGTGTTCTCCATCTTCTCACTCCGATTCAAACCATTTCAAGCCCTGCCGTGCCAGGCGGTATCTCCTCAAAAGGAGATATCGTAGAACTTCTTTTTCAAATCAATTTCGCCGGACCGCAGTGTGTCTTTTATCATTTTGCAGATCTCCTCCGCAGTATTCCTGCCCTCGTGGGGATTTACCGCTCCAGCGGCGGTTTTCCTGAAATCCGGAGAGCAGGCCCGTTCCAGCGCGCGGAGAATCTCGTCCTTCTCAGGCCCGCAGTTGATCACGCTTTCCGCCTGAATCCTTCCCCGCTGGCGGTTCCCGATGTTGACCGTCGGAATCCCAAAGGAGGGCGCCTCCGTCAAGCCGCTGGAGGAATTTCCCAGCACGCAGCACGCGTATTTCAGCGCGCTCATATATCTTCGCATTCCAAGGGAGGCAACGACATGGCAGTGGGAAGCCCTCTTTGCAAAATCCTCCAGCCTTTCATTTATGCCCTGCCCTCCAATGTCGGCGTTGGACTTTGTAATCAAAAAATTGAGATCTGTCCGCTCCGCAAGGGCCGCCAGCATTTCCTCTACCTGCCTTTCAGCGGAACCGGGTTCCAGCGTAACGGGGTGGAACGTCGTCACCACATAAGGTTTCGAAAAAAGCGGGAACGCCAGATCGGATTCCAGCTGCTCCGGCAAGAGGAAATCAGTGTGGAGCGCGTTTTCCACGCTCAGCCCTCCAACGGCAAACACCCTGGCGGGACTCTCCCCTAACTGAATCACCCGCTTCCGATACGCCTCCGTGGAAGTGAAGTGCAGATAGCTCATCTTCGTAATGCAGTGGCGGAAGCACTCGTCCATCGCGCCCTCGGTGGTCTCGCCGCCATACAGATGCGCAATCGGGATACAGGCATTCACCGCAGCAGCGCAAACTGCGAAAGCCTCGTACCGGTCACCCAGGACAACCAGCAGATCCGGACGGCGCTCTTGAAAATAAGCGCCGAATCCCTCCACCGCCCTGGCCATTGCGCAGGATATGCCGAATGAAGAATCGGTTTCCCTCTGAAGAATCGGTATTTTGGCGTCAATGGGAAAACCGTCCGCCTCAATTTCCCGAACAGTCATGCCAAACGCCTCTGACAGATGTGTCCCGCTCACTGCCAGCCGCAGCTCCAGATCCGCATCGGCTGAAAACGCGGACAGAAGCGGCCGGAAGATTCCATAGTCCGCCCGGGTTGTGGTGAGAACACAGATTTGAAGACATGCGTCCCTCTGTTCAAACTCCATTTGAACCGCCCCTTTTCCTCAAAGCTCTATCAATTCGTCCTCCGCAAAATCCCGCACAGCCCGTGTACCCAAAATATCAAACCAGCGCATAGGGGAAATGCCCGTTCCGGGGCGTTTCGCCGCAAGGTTTTCCTCCGTCAGCACATCTCCTTTACGGATCGCGCAGCGGGCAACCACGCTCTTTCTGGCGATCTCCCGGTTCCCTCTTTCGGAGGGACTCACAGTTTTTCTCCCGCTTCCCAGCGCCTCTTCAGCACGGCGGATTCCCCTGACCATGGCGGCGAGTTCCTCCGGCTCCAAACTGGCCCTGTGGTCGGGTCCCTTCATATTTTTGTCCAATGTAAAGTGCTTTTCAACAATGACTGCTCCCAGAGCCGCCGCCGCGATAGGGACCTCAATGCCCGGCGTGTGGTCGGAATAGCCCACATCCACGCCAAACCGCCTGCGCATCGTCTCCATCGCCCGGAGATTCACGTCCTCATAGGGTGTGGGATACTCCGTATTGCAGTGCAGCAGAGTGATTTGAGGGGTTCCGTTGGCTTTCAGAACATCCATCGCCCTTTGGATTTCCTCCATCTCGCACATGCCGGTGGACATAACCACCGGCTTTCCCGTCCTGGCGATGGCCAGCAAATAGGGCAGGTGTGTCACCTCTCCCGAGGGGACCTTCCAAAAGGGCATGTCGATGGCGTTGAGGAAGGCAACGCTTTCCAAATCAAACGGGGTGGATAGGAAGGCGATGCCCAGTTGATCGCAATATGCCTTCAGTTTGGAGAAGGCCTGAAACGGCAGCTCCAGTTTCTTAACCATGTCAAGCTGAGACTCCGCATTTCCGCAGGTCTCTTTTTGATACGCCGCCTTCTCCGCATGACAGGAGATATCATTTTCTGAAATAAAGGTCTGGAACTTCACACAGTCGGCTCCGGCGGCATGGGCCTTCTCAACCAGTTTAAACGCTGTATCCAGGTCGCCGTTGTGGTTGACGCCGGCCTCCGCAATGATGTAAGTACTCATATTTATTTCTCCAAAATCCTGCTCGGGTTTCCCACAACCGTACAGTGGCCTGGGATGTCCCGGATAATGACGCTGCCGGCTCCGGCAATCGTATTGGGACCAAGACGCCTTCCCTGGATGATACAGGCGCCCGTCCCAATTTCACAGTCGTTCTGAATCAAAACGTCTCCCGATATATTTGCGCCCGGGTTTACCGTGCTGAACTCCTGTATAACGGTATCGTGCCCGACGGTACAGCTGAGGTTTAAAATGACAAAATCCCCCAATTTTACATTGGGAGCAATCATTGTGCCTGAGCAGATGATGCAGCCCTCGCCCAGATCCGTATAGCGGGAGATATTCGCCCCCGGCGAAATAAGGGGTGGAAACGCAACCGTATGCCCCATGCTCTTATATTTTTGGACAATCTTCCGCCGCAGAGCGGGATTTCCAAAGCCGCAGACCGCGTTGACCGGGTGGGGGTAGCGGGACAGCCATTGGTCGTCCCCCACAACTCCATAGCCCTTTACCGGTTCCTCATCCGTTTTCACACGGTCCACAAAGCCAAGGATGTTCCACTCCCTGCGGACCTCGTTTTGTTGCTCCAATATCCACAGCAGATCTTTTGCAAATCCGCTTGCCCCCAGAATCACAACGTCTCTCACAGGCTCTCCTCCCCCCTATCTGGTCTCCTTTAGTTCCGCATAGGGAATCTCTTCCCTATGCCCTTGATAATAGGCGTACAGCTCCCCCACTGCGTCTTTTAAATCATGCAGCCGCAGCGGACCCATCTCCGCCGCCAGGCGGTCGTTACTGGCGGTATAGGGCAAGTTCCAGCCGTCCCTCGCCACCGGGACAGGCAGTGTCTTTCCGGAGACCTCCAGCATTGTATCCGCGATTTGCCTCAGAGAGACCGGCCTGCCGGTGCAGACGTTATAATCGTGAAATTTCGGCTCATGCTCCAAAAACCAGACCACAATGGGGGCCAGATCCTCCACATACAGATAATCGAACATGCAGTTCTGACGAATACTCAGGGGAAGGCCGTACATCGCCTTACAGCAGAGGTTGGAGATAAACTTGCTCTGCCAGTGCTCATATTTCCCAAAGATTCCAAACAGGCGCAGATTGTAGATATTCCGGCTGCTTCGTGCATGAAGCGCCATAATATACTTCTCCAGCCCGTAATAGGCGTCTGGAACGGAGCGCCCCAACGCCTCCTCCCGGATCTGTTCCATCGGAAACCGCTTGTCAAACTCCGCGCCGGAACCAAAGTACAGCACCCGGTCCAATTCTCCGCTGAGTTTTTCGATGTTATAAAACATCTGCAGGTCGTGGAGCATGATGTCCTCCGGACCGGTCCGCAGGATGCTCTGGAGCGCGCCGTGGACAACCGTGTCAATTTGGTTGTCCGCAATATACCGGGCCAGGAGGTCATAGTCACAGAGGTTCAGCTCCCGGCGGGAGGGTGTGAAGACCTCATACCGCTCCTTTAGGGCAGGGGCAAGATTTTGTCCCACAAAGCCATGGGGACCCGCCCCGGTCAGCAAGATCCTTCTCATTTCAGCCATTCTCTCCCAGGGCCATGCGCAGCCATTTTTCCGTCTCCTCTTTGGGCAGGAACGGATACAGGTCCTCCAGGGCAGAGGAGTCCATAGACCCGTCCGGATTGAGCCGTGACATTGCCCTCGGTATTTCATCAAACGTATAGTCGCAGAGTACATCGCAGAGAACCGCCCCGTCGCCGGCCATCACTTCGTCCAGAACCGGACCAATGTCCCCATCCCCGCGAATGACATAATATGAAAGATCATACAGTGCCGCCAGCTTTTTCATATCACAGCAGCAAACGCCGCTGGCACTGTTGCATCCGGCATAACGGCCCTGAAAATGGTTCTCCTGCATAACTGCAATGGAGGAATAACCGTTATTGTTCATAATGAACAGCTTGATGGGAAGGCCGTAGCCCCGGATCAGCGCCAGCTCCTGCAGGTTGTGCTGCAAACTGCCGTCGCCCTCCAGCACGATGGTCCGGCGCTTACCCCTTGCGATACACGCGCCAATGGCGGATGGTATGGCAAGGCCCATGCTGCCAAGCCCGGAGGGGCACACCTCCGTCTGTCCCCGTTTAAACTCATAGCTCATGGCGGGAATGACGCTGGCCCGTCCGGAAGAGCTTCCCACGATCACGTCCTCCACACCGGTGCGCCGGGAGAGTTCACGCCCAAAAAGATACATATTCGTCTGCACCTGCGGTTTGGGCTGGGTCTCCCGGCAGGCGGGGTAGGCGGCTTTTGCCGCCCGGCAGAAGCGCAGCCACTCCCCGGTATCGAGAGGTCCCATTCCTCTTGCGCGCCGGCATAGGCTGGGCACAAAGACCGCCGTGTCGCAGAGGACCTCCTTGGCAAAATCCATATGCAGCTTGCCGATTTCATTTGGGTCGATATCCACAATCACGCGCTTTGCGCGGCAGGCAAAGCGCGGTTCATTAAACGCGGTAATCGTCTGGTTCAGCCGGGAGCCGACGATCAGCAAAACATCACAGGTCTGGAGGATCCAGTTGGAGTAGCGGGGGGCAAGTCCGCCCGGAAAGCCAAAAAACAGATCGTCCTCATAACCAAACAGTGTTTTGGCACACCAGGTGGTCAAAACGGGAATTTGCAGGTCATAGCAGAATTTTCGCAGCGCCTCGCCTGCGCCGCCGGACAGAACGCCCTTGCCCGCCAGAATCAGCGGACGCTTCGCGCAGCGCAGCATGTCCAGGATCTCGTCGATCTCCCCGTCGGAGACGGAGAATTCAGGGACCAGCCCCTCCGCGGCGGGATCAAACTCCACCAGCTCGCTCTCCTCCACCTGCGCCCCCTGAATATCCAGGGGCACTTCTACCCACACGGTTCCCTTCCGTCCGTGGGTGGCCAGGTAGACCGCCTTATCCAGATGGTATTTCACCATGGTCTTATCCCGAATGCTCACCGCGTATTTGGTGACAGGCTTCATCATGGCGGTGATATCCACCTCCTGAGAGCCGCCCTGCCGGATGCCCCGGCCATTCACCAAATCCGAGGTCTTGGCCTGGCCGGAGATCACCAGCACCGGCTCGGAGTCGATCCAGGCGTCCACCGCCCCGGTGACGGCGTTGGTGGCTCCGGGACCGGAGGTCACCATGCACACCCCCAGCTCCCGGCCGGCCTGGGCATACGCGCTGGCGCAGACCGAGGAGGCCTGCTCATGCAGGTTGCACCAGGGGTGGATGATCTCGCTCCGGAAAAGAGAGTCCAGCAGATGCATCATGCCTCCGCCGCTAAGGAGAAACACATCTTTGACATTGTGTTCCTCCAGGCGGCGGATCATATAGTCGGATACTTTCATGATTCGCCCTCCATATTGCGTCTCAGATAAAGGGATCAAAGTAAGCGGGCAGGCGCTCCATCCAGCTGTTGATGATGGCGTTATAGGCCATGGCCCGGCAATTCCGGCACGCTCCGCCAGTCCATTTTTCGTCTGAGCGCCTTTTCACCTCAGCGTGGCGGGGTCCGTTCCACATCTCCTCCAGCGTCTCCTCATGCAGGTCTCCGATGCAGAATTCCGGTTTGTCAATCTCTACGATATTGGGATAGACCTTGCCGTCTGTGCTGACGTTCGCCAGCATTCCGTACCGGTTCACCCAGCACGCATGCTTAAAATCCGGCAGGGTTTTATACCCGAAAATGCTCTTGATATTCGTAAAGCGGTCATCCAGATCTCCATAGGCCTGGATCTCCTCCCGCAAATACGCCTCTTCCTCTCCGCTGAGTCCCTGGCCGTTGTCCTCGTAGTCCCGGACAATCTTAAATAGAGCGTAATCAAACTGGCTCTCTCTGATTACACGCAGAAACTCGCCCACCTGTTTGTAATTTTTATTGGTCAGCACGACGCGGGAGCCAATGGTGGGGCTGCTGTCCCCATGCGCCGCCTTGATCTTCCCCGGCAGGGAGAGCGTTTTCTCCAGATTTTTTGTGCCCGTAATGGCCTGGAAAACCGCCTCGTCAACCCCCGGCACGGAGACCGCGATGTAGTTCAGCCTATCGGCGATGGAGATCAGGCCCATCTCCTCAAAGCAGGAGCCGTTGGTGAGAATCGCGCACTCCACGCCGCTGCCGGTCAGCTTTTCAATATATCCGGCCAGTCCGGGGTAGAGCGTCGGCTCACCGCCGCCGGAGAAGTACACAGCCCGGATCCTCATCTGAATAATGGAGTCCACCAGACGCTCCATGACCTCTCTGGGAAGGGACGCCCGGTTCTCGTTCCGCTCCTTGTAGGAGCAGTGGATACAGCGGTGGTTGCACGCCGCCGTGGGGTGAACCTCTATGGCCACAGGGTTAAAATCCGTGCGCCCGCCGGCGATCTCCTCCAGCATCTTTCCATAGTGGAAGAGAATTTTATGGGAGTTCAGCAGATCTCTTGTCAGAGCAATTTCTTTCATCTGGAGGCGTCCTTTCACTTGATTTTTGTGATTTTAGAAAATGTCCTCAAACTCCATGGAAAATTGAACTGCAGCAACTTTTGCCGGGCGGACTCCATTTCAGGCCATTTCCATATTCTCTAAATAAGCGCGTACAATACAGTCTCCGCTCCAGCCGTTGTATGGTGCCGCAGGTAAAAACGGTATTCCGGCACTAACTCGCGCAGATAGTTCCAGATTTCCAAGATATCCTCATTTTTGTGATAAACGCACACAGCCAGTTTCGGCCGGTTCGTCCTGATTTGCTTTTCCGCCCCATGCAGCGCCCGCAGTTCCGCGCCTTCAATGTCCATTTTCATAAAGGAAATAGGTTCCTTAACCTCTTTATCCACCGTTGACGTCTCTATCGCGTAACCGTGTTCCTTCGCGTCGTCGCTCAAAACGTGAGTGCGCCCTTCCTCCGTTCCCTCACTGGAAAGATCCAGCACGGTTTCACAATCCCAGGCCCCTTTGGGAATGACATATACCTGTTTTCCCTGCTCCGCCTGCTGCTCTTTTATCCGCTCAAGCCCAGGCAGCAGTTTCACATCCGGTTCAAAGCAGTAAGCCCCCCGGCAATCCGGACAGCGGGAGATAAATTCCAGCAGCGTCTGCCCGTCATACGCTCCCAGCTCCACCATCAATTCGCCTTTTGAAAAGTGAATGAGATCGGGCGGATAATACTGGTCAGGAACACAGCATTTCCGAAAATGGGCCAAGTCCCCGCTCAGTCTCCCTTTCAATACAGAGATGAGGGTTGCTGGATTGATCATCCGCAAGCGTGTCGTACAGCCTTGAAAACTCGTCCCAATGCTCCACGAGGTATGTCCGATAAGGTTCTACATCCTGAAGAGAAAAATACACGACATACAGCATTGTTTCAAACGAAAAAATGCGGTCCTGCGGAAAATGCCCGGCAAGCGTTTCTCGGATGGCCTTTTCCGCAGAAGGGGCTGAAATTACAAACCAGCAGTCTTTTGCCCCCTCTTTTGAAGATAGAAAGTCATCAAGGTTTATGATGGGGATATCCCCATCATAAGAGTCCTTACCAGGACTCTTATAAAAATCGCTCGGACGCCGGCTGTCTAAAAATCCCCTTTACCGGCACCCCATATTTTTGCATAAACGAAACGGCAAACGGCAGATGATTTCCGGCGCCGTATAAATAAATGTCCCCTTGGAACTTTTTTGCCCGCTCTACAAAATCGATCGACAGATTATGTTCCGTCTTAATAAACTCCAGCAATTTCCCTTTTATATTTTCCATAATTTCACAAACCTCTCTTTTTATTATTTAAGAGCCTGGATTTACAATCGGAGGATTCGTGATGGGCAAGGATGCTTTCTTCCGGATCAAGCGGTGTTCAATGGCTGTGAATGCAGGTTCTAAAGTCCCAGTTCCTTCATCATATTCTGCATCTCACTCAGCTGGCCCATATCCAGCCAGCTCTTCTCCGTAATGGGGTACCCCCCCACCCGGAACCCCCGCTCCATCAGCCGCCTGGCCACGTCCGGCATGTCCATGTGCTCTCCGTCTCCCAGACAGTCGATCACGCAGGGTTCCGCCAGATAGATCCCCGTATTCACCAGAAAGTCATACTCCGGCTTTTCCCGGATCATCTCAATCGTCCCGTCCCGGGCCAGATCAACCACGCCGTAGGGGATGCCGACCCGTTTGGCCGCCAGAATAAAGGTCAAGGCGTTTTTGTGCTCCTTGTGGTACTCATACATGCAGGTGTAATCCGCGTCCAGCAGGCAGTCGCAGTTGGAGAGGAAGAAGGTGCTGCCGATCTTCCCGCGCAAAAGAGACAGTCCGCCGCCGGTACCGAGAAACCGGTCCTCGTCCACATAGTGAATACGGCAGGGGAGGTCCGCCTCATTGTAGTACGCTTTGATCATGTTCCGCTTATGGTTCAAAATCAAATAGGCATCCTCAACCCCGTAACGGCCAAAGCGGCCAATGATATGGTCCATAATCGGAATCTCACCAATGGGAATCAGGGGCTTTGGCAGGATATGGGTGTAGGGATACAGCCGCGTCCCCTTCCCCCCGGCCATGATAACCAGGGGAACCCTCTCCGGCAGCTGGCGGACAGCCCCCTCGCCGTCCAGCTCATCCCGGAAGTAAATTTTCACAACCTCCCGGCTCTCGCTGATGATGGGCACCGCCACCGCCAGGCTCCTCTTCATAAAGGCCAGGGCCTCCGCCTCCTGGAGCGTGGAAAAGACGATGGGATGCGGGTTCATCGCCCGGGAGACAGGGTTTTCCATGTTCCCGTCCCGCAGGATGTAGCGGCGCATGTCGCCGTCGGTGAAACAGCCGCTCAGGCGGCCGTCCCGGAGACAGAACACCACCTTTTTTTTCCCCTCGTCGATACGGCGCACCGCCTCGGCAACGGAGATGTCCTCCGGGACCAGATATTTGTTGATGTCCATTCCGCCGCCTCCCTTTCTATGTCCCAGCCGCTCTTTTTTCAGGCTGACGCCGCAGACAGAGGCCGCGTCTTCGCCACCGGAACGGTTTTACCCAACCGCTCCCGCGTACAAACGGCCGCGTCCCGCATGGGCCGGCGCCCGCCGGCAGGCACTCCGGCATTTCCACAGAAACCGCAGCCGCGCGGTTTACAGTCCTGTTCTCGTTGAAAAAAGCTCAACCGCCTGTCGGACATTATGCACGTTATAGCTGGAGGCGTCCAAGGTCTCGCCCCCCTGCGCATTCGGTTCTTCCACATACGTTTTTACAGCTCTTTGCCGTTTCACGGCATCCGCACTGATATACCTGGGAGTCAGGGCCTGCTCACATACCGCCCGAAACCGCCCGTAATGCTCCGCGCACAGCGTTCGCGCCGTAAGGAGATTCCGGTGAATCATCAAATCATATATCTCATTTTCTATCGAAAAGGTTTCGACAATGCGTGTCACAGCCGTCTCCCAGTTCAGAACACGGTCTGCATCCTCCTCTGCAAGCAGGCCCTCCTCCACTGCTCTTGACAGTGCGATATACAAATCGCAGGTATCGGCGCCGACCGGCAGCAGCCGCCGCTCCCGCTCTCCAAAGACGTAAATCCCGAGATTCTCCTGCTGAAACATCGTTTTGCCGATTTGTCCCTGTTTTGTCTCTTTCTCCCCATCCGGACGGTTGTTCAAATAGCCAATGGAGGCGCTGCTCATCCCGGCAATTGTAATCGGATAGATCATACTCAATACGCGCTCATGGATACAGCAGTTGATAATGGCCATCGGGATATCCTGGCTCACGCCGTCCAGCAGCTTTCCGGTTTTTTGCAGCAGCGTCTTTAGGTAGCGCCGCTGAAAGCCGGAGTTAATATACAGCATCGGCAAGGCGTACATCATCTGCTGGTCCTTGGCAAGCAGGTCCAACAGATATTCCGTTGGAAGATACTGCGCTCCCACTTGCTCCTTGGCGTACTGCCTGGGAATCACAAACATATTTTCCTGACCGCCGTTAAACCCCGGCCAGGCGTAAAATCCCCGCTCCCACAGCAGGATCTCCTCCTCCGGGTATTGATCCAAAACGGCCTTGATCACTTCCAAACCCCAGGGCAGCAGTCCGTCATCCGAACCGATGGACAGCACAAATGCACCCCGGGTCTGCAAATATCCAAATTCAAAGCTCTTCGGCAGGGTCAGGCTGCGGGGTGTTTTCACGTAGCGGATTTTGGGACTGTTCAGCTCCCGGCAGAGTTCGTACACCTCCGTGCTTCCGTCCACCGAGTTGTCGCTGACGACAATCTCATAGCTCCCTTGGTATCGCTGCCGCAGACAGGTTTGAAGCGTATACCGCAGCGTTGCAGAGGAATTCCGGGCTGGGATCACAATGGAAAAATCCACCTCCGGCTCCCGCTCAAGATCCTGCCGGACGTCGTATCCATAGATGTCGCTGATATAGGAGAGATAGCTGCCTGCCCAGCCAAACTGCACCTTCTCCTCACAGATATCCGATTCATAGAGGGAGAGCCGCCCCATACGGCCCCGAAGCCCCGCCCTCGTGTAAAGATCCTCCAGCAAAAATCCGCTGCACAGGACCACCGCATGGTCCCGGGGACTCTCTTCCCGGCAGATATGGTCGATGATATAGTCCCTGTTATCACCGTACGCCGCTCCCCCCTCCGTCAAAGCCACCGGGGGAATTACGCACATGTCAGGATACCGTTCCGCCTGCCCCATGCTGATGGACACGGTCTCCCTCAGATCAACCCGCCCCTCCGTCTCAAAGGTCAGCGGCGGCGTCAGAAGATACACCCGGTGCCCAAAGCAGGAGAGCAGGTGTCCCAAAATTTCCAAAGACCGGTCTAAATATTCGTCCATGACCAGGATGAAGGCGCCCGGCTCTTCCGCGGCGATCTTCTCCTCCAAATAGCCGAAATTCCGAAGCTGATGGACCCAGTGATCCGTTCTTCGCATGCAGCCCCGGCGGATCAACTCCATATAGACGATGAAATAGGCCGCTGGGTCCGACGTATGATACAACGCCCCGGCCAACGCCCGGAGCGCCTCCTCGTCCTCCGCGTCCGACGCCACCGCCTCCAACGCCTCAGCCACCTCTCCCTCCAGGCGGGCGCAGTTCCTGCCGCAGGCCCTTTGATAGAGGTAATCCTCCCGAATGGAATCGTCTTTTCTCCCCATCTGCCGGTAGGCCTTGCTCCGGAGCTTCATGCATTCTTTCAACCCGGGATAGTCGTCTCCAAGGAAGTACTTTCCATCCAGAAGTTTTAAAGCCGCCTCCGGATTCCGGTCTTTCCTCAGGATATATTCCGCCTTGGCCACAAACCACAAAAGCCGGGTGGGCTTATACGCGTACATCTCCGTCAAAAGGCGGCCGGCCGTCTCCAGCTGCCCGCCGGAAATATGCCTGCGGGCCGTCTCAACGCGGTTGAAATATTCCTGCTCTGTCATAAATCCCTCCGGCGGCCCCTTTTGGGACCCGCATTTTTCAAGCACCGGTTCCGGCCGGCATCTGCCGCCGTCTATCCGTCCTGTGCACATAAGTCACCATTTTTTCCAGGGGGCACACCGGGTCCTCCACAGATCCTCCAGGATCCCCCGGTCCCGCTGGGTGTCCATGCACTGCCAGAAGTCATGATGCTTGTAAATTCCCAGCTTCCCATCTCCGGCCAGGGTCTCCAGAGGCGTCCGCTCCAAAACGCACCCCTCCTCCGCGCTGAGATAGCCGAACACCTCCGGCTCCATCACCATGAAGCCGCCGTTGATCCATCCGCCGTCTTCTTTTGCCTTCTCCCGGAAACCGGAGACCGTAGTGCCTGCCTCGTCCAGATCCAGCACGCCGAACCGGCCGCCGGGCTGAACACCCGTCAGCGTCACGGTTTTGCCGGATGCGCGGTGCTGGGCCAGCAGGGCGTTCAGATCCACATCGCTGACTCCGTCGCCATAGGTCAGCATAAAGGACTCCTCCCCGATGTACTTCCGCACCCGCTTGACCCGGGCGCCGGTCTGCGTATTCAGCCCCGTATCCACCAGCGTCACCCGCCAGGGTTCCGCCACGTTAGAATGGACCGTCATCCGGTTCTCCGCTGAAAAATCAAAGGTCACATCGGAGCGGTGGAGGTAGTAATCGGCAAAATACTCCTTGATAATATGGCCTTTATAGCCGCAGCAAATTACAAAATCGTGGAAACCAAAACTGGAGTAGTACTTCATGATGTGCCACAAAATCGGCTGCTCACCGATCTCAATCATGGGCTTGGGCCTGAGATGGCTCTCCTCGCTGATGCGGGTGCCCAGACCTCCGGCCAGAATCACGACTTTCATTCGCAGTCTCCTTCAATCAAATAGGCCACTTTTTGATACGCCGGACTGGCTTTCAGCGCCGTCACAGCCGGGTCATCCGCCGGATAGGCCGCCAGCACCGTCCTCACCTGCTCCGCCAATGCCAGAAGTTCCGCACTGGGTTCCTCCCGGCGCAGCCCCGGCGTGTGCTCCATCAAAAATTCCACCATGGGCTTCATCGCCTCACAAGACGCAAGGCCCTTCCGCAAGCACCTGGTATACGCAACCGTGTCCCCCGCGTCCAGCGCCGCGAAGGCCTGGGCGCAATGCCAGCCAAAGCGGTGCAGGGGGGGCAGGAAAAAGAGGTTCTCCTCCCGGAGAACACCCGGCGCGTAACAGGCCGGGAGAAATCTCCCCTCCACCTCCGCAAAGGTCCGGGCCAACTCCATGCCGCGCGTCTCATCCTCCCACTGGCAGGTCTGAACCGCGGCCAGGGCCAGACCTCGGACCCAGGCCAGGGCCTGGGGCGTCTCCACGCCGGCCGCGGCCTGCCGGAGTACGGAAAACAGCTGCGTCGGCTCTTGGGCCAGCCGGGCGGCGAGATTGTCCATCACTTCCAAATTCAGCGGCTTCTCCGGCAGGGGGAACACCGCTCCCGCCCCAATGGCCCGGGCCAGCGCGGAGACAGGGAGATGCTCCCAGTCCTCCACGGCCGCCAACACCGCCGCCATCTCATCCGCAGACTCCGCCGCCAAAATCCGGGCGGCGTTGCCGGTCTCACACTGGCCCGCCAAAGGCAGGAACAGCGTATAGGCATGGCGGAATCCCTTTTCGTCCTCTGCGGCGCGATAGGCGGCGGAAAAGACGATCTCCGCCGCAGCCGCCATGGCGCGCCGGCACGCCTCACCCCGCTTCTTTTTCGGTTCCGTCTGCCCGGTTTTCTCCCAAAATCCCACCAGAGCCGAAGACAGATCCACCCCGCCCTGGGCGTGGAGGTTCATCATGGCTCCGATGTAGTTTCCCACCGCCTCCGGATACATCCGGCCGCAGTCGATCTCCTCCAGAGCGTGTTTGGCCTTTTGGATCTGGCGCGTATGGAAATACGCGTCCGCCAGAATGGCCCTCGCCCCATCCTCTCTCCCCGGCGTGGCCATGGCAAGCGTGCTGACCAGCAGCGCCGAGGCGTTATAGCCCCCGGCGTGATAGCGCTTGACGCCGTCCAGATACCGCTCTCCCAGGGGAATGGCCTTTTCATAATTTTGGCGTTCCGCATAGCGGATAAACAGGGCGTACGCCGTGTCAACGTCGGTAAACGGGGAATCCGGAAATTGCTCCATGGCCTGATCCGCCCACTCCTCCAGCTCCGGCAGATCCTGCGCGGCGGCCCAGATCACGGCATGGCGGAAAATAGCCGGGCCGAACAGCTCCCATTGAAACAGCTTCCGCTCCACGCCCTCCAGGGCCTGCCGGATATATCCCTCATAGGCGGGACTCCCGTTGGAACTCTCCACGCATTGGAGCATAACCTTCAGCTGATCCGGCTCCTCCTCCAGCTTTTTCCGGAGCAGCTCCATATTCCGCCGCCGCTTTTCCTGCCCCTGCTCCGTGGTGATCTTCACATAACCGTCATGGTGCAGAACCGTCTTTCCCAGCCCATGAACCGTGCCCGCGTATCCCCAGGCCTCATGGATCGCGCCGCGGTACCGCTCGCCGGTGGACATGCGCATCATGCGCACCGCCAGGAAATCCCCGCACTCCCCGTCCAAATCCGGCGTGGCGTAGTTCCGGATGAAGACCCCACAGAACGGATAGACCCACCTCCGGCGGTCGCTCAAAAATTCCACCAGCTCGGAGATCTCCTGATCCAGCCACTCGTCCGCGTCCACCGTAAAAAACCACTCGCCGGAGCAGCGGTCGATCACCGCGTTCCGGGCTGCGGAAAAGTCGTTAATCCAGGGAAAGTCAAACACAATGTCGGCATATTTTTCCGCCACAGCCCGGCTGCCGTCGCCGGAGCCGGTATCCGCCATCACCAGCTCGCAGGGAATCGCCTTTCGCAAGGATTCCAGGGACTTCATGCACCGCTCCAGGCAGCGGATCTCATTCTTAAAGATCATTCCAATTGACAGCACAGGCTTCATCTGCGTATCCATCTCCTTTATTTCCGCTCTTGCATCATTCAGCCGCCCAGCAAAATGGCCATATGGGCCAGAGAGGCGCTGTTTCCCTCGATCAGCTCGTCCAGCAGCCGTCTCCGTGTCCTGGAGTCGTGCAGCAGCCCCCGGTTGACCGTGCCAAGAACGTGGAACAGCCGCTCCCGGCTGGACTCCTGAGCGCAGCCGTATACGGCGGCAAACCGCCAAAAGCTGTACATGCAGCACAAATCCACATAGCTCTTCCACAGGTCCCCCGGGTTGTCCACATCCGGGAACGACAGGTAAAAGGCGGTCATAACCATCAGGTTTTCAAAAAAGTGCTCTGTGTGTCCCAGCAGCTCCTCCAGCTGTCCCTCCAGCGCCTGATAACGCAAAAGGTCCACGGACGCCATGCCGGGATCCGCCCTGTCCGCCCCCGCGGTGAAGGCGGAGAACAGCTCTTGATACACCGCGGCTCCCGCCGCGTGGGCCTTGTACAACTCCATCAGCATCTGGAAATTACTGGATAAAAAGCTCTCCCGGTTTTTCGGGAGCTGCCCCAGGGCGGCTGCGGTGGCAGGGCTGCGCAGCTGGCTCTCGCCCCAGGCCAGCCACTCATCCACAACGCCCGGCTCCGCCCACTCCGTCCCCTTTAATCTCTGGAGCAGCAGTCCCAGCAGCAAGAGCCGGTGGGCAAGGGGCAGCGTCCGCTCCTGCAGCACGTCGATGCAGAAGGAGCGGATCTCGGCAAACCGCCTCCAGCGGGGGTAGACCTCCACATTTTTCCAATCCCGCTTCGGCAGCGGCTCCTCCCAGAAGTCGATCCCCTGGGGCAAGTCCCAAAGCAGGGCCAGCACGGCCTCGCAGGAGGGGCTTAAGGACAGCTCCCTGCCCGCGGGGGTATCTCACTCCTGCCTGGGGTACACCCGGCACACATGGGGCAGCGTCTCCGCCCCGCACTCCATCTGAAGGCGGCACAGTCCCTCCGCTGTCTGAAAGCGGCACTGGCCCCCGGCGTCCATATCGAAACGGGCGTAAAGCTCGTCGTGGGCATCTCCCCGAAGGCGGGACATCCCCTCGCTCAAAATCTCCCGCAGCTCCTGGCTCTTGGCGCTGCGCTTGATGTGCAGATAGTCCTTTTTGTTGAAGGCGATCTCCCAGCCGCCGCAGCAATTGTCCCTGCAGTCCCCCGCCAGGCAGTGAAAGTCCTTATAGCACAGGGGCATCAGGGCTGTGCGGATCGAAACAGTCTGCTCGTTCATAACGGGTCTCCTTTTTCGTCGTAATCCGGCTCTTCCGAACTTGAAAAAACGCCCAAAAACCCTTAGGTCCCTTTTTCAAAACCGGAAAAGCGGGACGGGCCAAAGCCCGCCCCGCTTGATTGGATCTATTGCTGCTTTGAACAACGGTACTGCTATTACTGGAGCAGCTGCAGCACGCCCTGGGGAACAGCGTTGGCCTGGGCCAGCATGGCCTGGGCGGACTGAACCAGGATGTTATTCTTGGTGTAGCTCATCATCTCTTCGGCAACGTCGGTGTCGCGGATGGTGGACTCGGCGTCCTGGATGTTCTCCGCCATGACGCTCAGGTTGTTGGCGGTGTGCTCCAGACGGTTCTGGACAGCGCCCAGGTCGCCGCGGACGCCGGAGACGTAGTTGATGGCGTTCTTGATGACGCTGATCGCCTCGGAAGCACCGTCGGAGGAGCCGATGTCGATGCCGGCAATGCCCATCGCGGAGGTGTGCATATCGCCGATCTCAACGGCCAGCCGGTTGAAGTTGTCGCTGGTGTCGCCGATCTGCAGGGTCAGCCCGCTGGAGCCGCCGGTAGTAGCCTGCCCCTTCTGCACCAGGCCCTTCCAGGCGGCGTTGCCGGCGTCGGCGTGGTTGGTCTTGCTGGTGCCGACCAGGTTGTTCACGGTGTAATCGATGCCGGCGCCCTCTTTTTCGGTGATCTGGATCTCGCCGCTGTCGTTATCCGTGGTGACCTTGAACATCTTGTTGCCAGCGGCGGCCTGGGTCAGGCGGCGGGCGGCAATCTTCGTCAGATCGGTGTCGTCCTTCTCCAGATCGGTCAGGTCAATCACCTTGCTGCCGTTCTTGAACTGGCTGTTGGAGCCAACGGCGAAGGTATAGGTCTCCTTGCCGATCTTCAGCTGCATGCCGTCTGTAACGGTGCCGAGGTCAAACTTACCCTGGGCATACAGGCGGGAGCCGGCGGGAACGGCCTCCTGATCCACCGTGACGCCCAGCGTGTGGCCGGTGTTGCCGTTGGTGGTGAAGCCCGCGGCGCCGGTAATGGTGACGTCCATGGCGGTGTCGAACTTGGCGGTGGGGTCGTTCTTCATGGTCAGGGTCAGCTTGCTGCCGCTCATCTTGGCCTCGAAGTCCACGCCGCCGATGGTAACCGTGCCGGTGGTGGCCGTGAAGTCGGCGCCGCTGGCGCTGCCGCCGGTGGTGCTGATGGTGGCCGAAGCAACCGCCTGGCCGCCCACAGAGATGGTGACGGTGCCGCTGGCGGAGGTGGAGGCGATGCTGGCGGAGAAGTTCTTCAGGTCGATAGAGTACACGCCCTTGGTAGCCTTGTCGGCGGCGGGCAGAGCGTCCGCCACGTGGGTCACGGTGACGTCGCTCAGAGAACCGGCGGCAGCGCCTGCGGCGGAGCCGTCCAGCAGCTTGATGCCGTTGAAGTTGGCGGAGTCGGCGATGCGGTTGATTTCGGTCTTCAGCGCGTCGACTTCCTTCTGCAGGTTCTCACGGTCAACCTCGTCCTGATAGGTGCCGTTGGCGGACTGGGTGGCCAGATACTCCATGCGGTTGAGCATGTCCTGAACTTCCTGCATGGCGCCCTCAGCGGTCTTCACCAGAGAGATGCCGTCCTTCACGTTCTTCTGGGCGGCGTTCAGGCCGGTGATCTGAGCGCGCATCTTCTCGGAAATGGCCAGACCGGCGGCGTCGTCGCCGGCACGGTTGATCTTATAGCCGGAAGACAGCTTTTCCAGGTTCTTGCTCAGCGCGGAAGTGTTGGTGTTGTAATTGCGGTAGGCGTTCATCGCCATAATGTTGTGTTGAATGCGCATTGTGTTACCTCCATAAATTCTAAGCGTCCGCTCATCCTTGCGGTCCGCTCCGGTTGTTTCGCGCCGCCCGGCGTTGGCCATACCGGCCGGATGTGGCCAAGCCATTTGGCGCAGGTGCTGTATTTCGACCGGCCGTACGAGCCGGAGGAAATCATATGCCGAATACGCGTGGACCGCCCTCTCGGGCTTCGGGTTCGCCCGAAAGCTTCGGGGTTACCCTCTCTTGTTCCCACCTCACGGTTTTCCGGGGAGCGCTGATCTCATGGGCAAATCCGGCTTTGCCGATCAAATCAACGCTTCCCAGCCGCAAATGGGCGTTCACCGGCGTCCCAACCGGCAACGTCTGTCCTGTGAAAAATCTCCAAAATCCTGATGTCCCCTCCGCTAAAGAGCGGCCGTCAATCGCCGCCCCTACGGCTTAGAGGAAAACGGCTTTCCCCGCCGCGCCAGCTTGTAGGCCACGCACTCTCGAAGCATGCCAAATCCCGTTCCGCCCTCCCCTTTGGAACCGTCCGCCTCCACGGCGTCCCAGGCGTCGGCAATCCGCCGGCTCTCCTTGTGGACAAAGTCCCGCTTTTGGTTGGCGATATGCTCCCGCTGGAGCCGGATCTTTCGCAGCTGGGCCTCGTAATTGCCGGACCCCGGCTGCATGCGGGCCAGACGGGCCTCCTGCCGCGCCAGCTTTTCCTGTGCGGCCTCCAGCCAGGGCGGAAAATCCACGGCGCCTCCGCCGGCGTCCGTATAGAGGTGGTCCGGGGAGCTTTGCAGCTTCAATACCCGTTCAGGCGGTGCCGTCTCCTGAATTTTTTCGGAGTACTCATATAGTAAAGAGCAAAAATACTTGCCCGAGGGGGACTTGCTGACGGTAGCGGACTTCAGCGTCCACCAGTGGAGGGGCCTGCGGTGGAACACCGCCTTCACAATCCCCAGCTTGGGAAGCCGGATTCCCTCCTCCGTCAGATAGACGGTAGGTCCGGACCGAAAGTACTGGCAGAAGGTGGTGTAGGCCTCCCGGCCTTCGTTCCTCCGCTTAAACGCCGGATAGCCCCGGGACTCCTTAAAAAAGTCCTGAAACGCCCGCCGCAGGTTCTGGTGCACCGTGGCCAGGGCCAGACTGTCGGCCTCTTTCAAAAACGGCGCTTCCCGCTTGTAGCTGGCGGGAGTCGGGAGGAAGTGCCGCCCTGTGGCGGCGTAAAACTCCTGCTCATCCGCCAGCATCCGGTTCCACAGCCAGCGGCAGCAGTCAAAGGTCTTGTCAATCAGCTCCGCCTGGGCCGCCGTCGGGTGAATGCGGAGCTTAATCGCGGCATTTCGCTTGACCCGTTCGGTCTCAGCCGCCCTGCTCATGGGGTCTCTCCGGCGCGATCAACTCCAGCCGCTCCCGCAGGGCCTTGATCTCCCCCCGCAAAGACTCCCGGTCCGCCTCCATCTCCATGCGGTCCAGAATCCCGCGCATCTCCAAAACAGCGGCGGACATCCGCTCCTTCCGCTGGGCAAAGGCCTCCGCGTTCTTGGCGTTCCGCACCCGCTTGGAGGGCCGCTGGGGCCTGTGGCTGCGGAGTCCGTCAGGCCGGTCCTCGCCCTCCCGCTCCAGAACCTCTCCCCGCAGGATGGGAATTTCCCTAGGGGCCTTGACCGCCACGCTGAACGCGGACCCGGACTGTTGAAAGATCTGCACCGCGATATCGTCTCCGATGGTCAGATAATCTCCGGATTTGAGCTGTAATGAAAGCATCTGCGGCTCCTTTCCATGAACCCTGCGGAGCTGTTACAGGTTGTATACTTCCTGTAACAGTGCTTCCTGAATCCTTTCAATAACATTATCGGCAGTAATTTACGGAACTTAAGGCCTCTTTGAAAAAAATTTGTCTCCAGTTAAAATGTTACTTAAAGTATAAAATCAGTAACGAAATTCCACCGGAAAGCCGTCAAATTTTCTCCTCCGGCACGGTTTTAGACAGCTCCGCCCGACCCCCGCGGCGCCGGATCTGCGGCGGGTTTTTTTCTCCGTCCCAGACACTGTCTCAACGCGGGCCGTGTCCTGGTCTCTCTGCATGACCCTGCGCAAAGAGAACCGCGCGCTCCAGCTTGACTGGAGCGCGCGGTTCCTTTTTATTCACATTGAACCAAGCCGGTTCTTTGGTAATTTTAAATGTTCCCGCCGCCGCCCGGTGAAAAGGCGGTGATGCCGGCTTTCCGAAACTCCTTAAGCGTTGATAATCTTCATCTCCTTCTTCCACTCAAAACTGTCCTGCGGAATTGTAAAACGGTGCAGCTTCGGATCTGCCATAACCCCGTCTCGATCCACGTAGTATGTAAGCTTGTTGGCACAGAAGTTCGCGTCCAGCGCCCGGTCCCGGCTGCTGAACGTTCCGGTGGAAATAATATTGATCCCCTTCCATTTGCTGCCGATCCGGAAATAGTAGTTTTCCGCATAGTGCAGATGTCCGTGGAGGACAAACTGAAACTGGCACTCCGAGAGGAACCTCAGCAGGTTTCCCTCGTTGATCAGCGTCGGCCGCCACTTTAATGCCTGCACATGGGATGGGCCGAAAACATTGTGGTGGAACGCCGCAATCTTTGTATACTTGCAAGTCTCCGGCCGCTCCCGGTACAGCGCGTCCAGCGCAAATTTCACATTGGAGAGCTGCTCGGAGGAGATCTCCCCGCCAAAGGTCAGGCCGCATTTTACATCTCCGTCCCGTCCGCAGGACACCTCCCGGTTCGCCTTTGTATCTTTGGGATTGACCGAATTAAAGCCGACGATAATGGTTCTCTCCTCCGGGCATACCGCAATGGAGAACAGCTCGTCAAAGACGTTTTGTGGCCTGTCATAGTCCTGCAGGCTGAGATCCGGATAGCGGTACCTGTCTGAGGAAAGCCCCTCCCTCCCGTAAAAATCTCTCAGGAAATGCAGGTATCCGGAAAACAGATGGGAATCAAAGCGCTCCCATTCCCGGTCGTGATTCCCCGGGACAAATACAAATTTTGAGAGCGGAAGCCGCAGATATTCGCTCAGCCTAAACAGAAGCTGCTTTGCCTTTTCGTATTCCTGCTCCCGGTTCATACTGGTGAGGTCTCCGCTGATAACCACCAGATGGATTTTATCCAATTGGTTGCAGAGGTTTTGAATAATGTTCCTCTCCGGAATCACCAGATCCTCAAGCGCGAAAAACTTGCCCTCATGGATATCCGACAGGTGAAGTACGCTGATCTCCTTTCTCCCGAGGATGGACAAAACCTGGTTCGTCCAAACCGTCCCCATAGGCTCGCTGCAGCCCACGATACGCTGGCCGCGCCTCATCTCCTCCAGCACGTCTTTATACCGGTCCACATTGGCGGAGAGGACAAAGATGGGAATGTTGGCGTATCCCGGGAATTTTCGGACCGTTTCCACCAGGGAAAGTCCTGTAGCCTCCTTGCTGTCGTCAAGAGAAATATCCAACAGGATCAAATCCAGCTGATCCCCATGCCGGAAGACAAAATCTCCCGCCTCCGACAAAGTAGACGCGTGCTCGATATGGTATTGGATGTTCTCCGCCGTCAGGACGCCGCGGATCATATTGCTATAATTGATAAACCGGTTTTCATCATCTTCCACATGCAGGATCTGGTATACGCCGTCACGCATTGCCGTCCGCCTCCTCTAGCCGCAAAATCTGCCGGGCACAACAAATGAGATGCCCGCCTTTTTTCCGTCCAGCAGTTCCTGCGCCATTGCGGCGCCGCCTGTCTTAAAGCGCATAAAGCTGCGGAGCATTTTAATTCCGTATCCGTCCTGGGTTGCGGAGCCTTCCGCCGGCCGCAGCTGCCTTCTGATGGAGTCCCCGGCGCGTCTGGCCTCTCCCTCGTCCAGAAACTCCGTCATAACGGAAAAAGACACCTGCTTATACTTCTCCCGGGCCGTTAAGATATAGCGTCTGACCTCCAGGTGGTTTTTCCGCTGATAGTCAATTGCGTTGCGAAGCAGCTCCTTCATCAAAGTTGAAAATAGATTGAAATTGTATTCCAGGGTTACCGTGTCCTCGCATTCCACCTCCACTGTCTCCTGGATCTCCTGGTACTCCTCTGTTTTTTGGCGGCTGAGATCCAGAAGAACCCCCCTCACATTGATCTCCTCAAGGGAGCGGAACGGCGCTCTGTTGGCTTTGATCATACGGGGGTAGATATTTTCTTTTATGCTTCCATTTACGGTCCGCAGCCTGTGAATCAGCTGCTCCCACTCCTCCCTTGGAATAGAGTGCTCCCACTGGTTTAAAGCGTTGATCACCATGTCCAAAAGGGTCTCCGGACAGGTCTCGGAGGAGGTCTCCACCCCCGTTGTCAGAATATGCTTTAAATCGTGGACGACGCCGGAGGCCAGGGAGGCCTCTGCGGCCGAAATAGTCTCGCTGAGGAGGTCGTCTGTCCGCTCTTTGGTAATTTTCAAAAGCTGGCTGATAATCTCATCCAGCTTGCGGATAAACCATTCATAATCCCCCACCACATTTTCCAGCAGATCCCGGCCGCTCCTCTCCGAAAGATAGGAAAATTCGCTGTGGGTCCGGTGGTCCTTAATTCTCCGTATCGTGTCCTGCGCAATACCGCTCAACTCCAGGAACAACGTCCGGTTCCGTTGGAGGCGGGAGAGGACGTCCACCCCGTGAATGCCATAGCGGCCGTCCGGATCAATCACCATGTCGTTCAATGTGATCTCCGACTCATAATACCTTCTCTCCCTGGCCAGATCCTGCACCTCCAGCAAAGCGTGCACGTCGGTCTCGCCGGAGTAAATATGATATTGCAGCTCCGCGATCTTGGCTTTGATCAGGGTCTTATCGTCCCGGTACAGCCGGGAGATCTCCCGGCTGTACCGCAGGGAAAATTCAGCGCCTTCGGCATCTCCCAGCACCGCCTTCATCCGGGCAAGCTGCAGCCGCCGCACTCCGACGCCCCGTTGGTTATCCGGGTCGTTTCCCAGCAGCCGGATGATCCCCTCCAGAATTCGAACCCGCTCTCTCTGCTCCTCCGGCGAGGCGCCCTCCGTCCCCTCCTTTTTGAAGAGCACGGCGATCCTATGGGCCAAATTTCGAAAAACACCGGACTGCCGCCCCAGCTCCTCATTGCTGCGCTGTGCGTCTTCAAAATAGCGCAGCGCCTTATCCAGCTCATTCTTCTCCCGCCAATACTGCCCCATGGAGTCCAGGCAAATCGCGTATTCCCCGCGAATGTACCTTCTTATCTCCTCGTCTTCATTGTCCAGCCACATTTGCAGCTGAACCTCGGCTTCCTGCAAAAAGCAAATGGAGACTCCGATCATCATCAGATAATCTGAATACACCTTGCCGATCCGCAGCAGCCCGGCCCCCGTCATATAGGCGATCTCCGGGTGGCCGTCTATATACTCCAGCGCCTGCCGCAGTTTTTCCAGCGCCGCCGGATACTCCCCCTGATCCCGGGACGCCTTTGACGCGCTAAAGAAAATCTTTATCCAAATTTCCGGCGGCAGCAGGCCGCAGTTATTCTCCTGCAGGCAGACATCACAGCATGCAAGGCACCGGTCGCAGTCTCCCACCTGCAAAAAAATCTTCGCATACTCAAATAACCGCATCAGGCACCCGGTGTCCAGACTGTCTGCCTCCCGCGCCATTTCCATGAGCCGTGGAAACACGCACTCCAGCACGGCAGCGGTATACAGCCTGTCGTAATCCACCTCTACAGGGATTTTCCCCAGCAGATCATCCAACAGCTCCAGCAGCCCCTCCAGCGTACACTCCCCAAGCATCTGAAAAAGCGGCTCCCGGCTGTGGCGCTCCATGCCCTCCCGCCAGCCCTTGTAGTGCAGCAAAGCGGTCTCCTGCAAGATTCTCTTTCGCTCCAGCTTTTCCATATTCTCAGCCTCCGCCATCAAATTGGCGCAGCGCTCCAACAGGGCAGGAGACTGCCGCGCCGTCTTCCACGTAAAGCCGCGCGCCGGCATAGCGGTACACCGCCTCATGGAAGATCCGCCCAACGGTGCGAATCTCTCCCTGCGCTCCGGCCAGGGGCTGGTCCACCAGGCAGCACCTCACCGGCAGCGCCGCCGCTTTTTTCAAAAGCCGTCTCAGCGCACGAACCTCCATCCACCCTATTTCATAGTAGCAAAGGGCGCGCTGAAGATAAAAGGAAGGCCCGTCCAGCAAAACGCCGTCATACCGTTCCAGCGCCCCATCCAACCAGGCCATATCCTGAAGCGGTTCTCCGGTGCACTCATATAAATCCCAATCCTCCGGGCGTCTCTCCCGGTGGAGGCGAATGGTCTCCCTATAAATCCGGATATCGGGAAGCGTCCCCACATAGAGAACCCGTCCGCCCTGCTCCGCCAGCCACCGCTCCGCCAAAAGGGATTTTCCGCACTTTGGCAGCCCGCAAAAATAGTGCAGCATCCCGCCCTCACGAATCGCTGGACAGTTTGCCCTTGACACAGTTCTCCTCCGCCTGCACATTGCCGGAAATCAAGACATACACCGTCTTATCCGTCGTTACGGCCAGCTGCCCGTTCTCGCCAACGAACAGCGCCTTGGGCCGGCCGCACCGGATATTCAGCAGCTCCGCCCCCGGCCCTCCCCGCTCCGCATCGTAGCCCAGCAGCGTATAAAAGCGGTTCAGGTTCGCCAGGTCCTGCGCCATATTGTGGTCCGGGAACTGCCAAATTTTACGCACCGCGCGGTTTCCCCCGTCGCAAACCAGGACCACACGCGGCAGCGCTCCGTCCTTGGTCGCTTTGATGAGATCTTTTGTGCCAACATCGAACATGTTGATATCAATATACTCCCAGGGGCGGACAACCAGCGGAGCGCACGGCGCGCTCAGCAAAGCGGCGGGCGTTTCCACGTTCTCGCCGGAGCGGCCCGGAATGCCTTGTCCGCACAAGAGTCTGGATTCGGAATAATTTAAAAAGCACTCAAAGAGAATGTGGTTGCTCCGGTCGGCGCAGAGCACGGAGTGGCTCTGTTCATCCATATAGACCGTCAGTGCATGCGGGTCATAGTCAAATTCCGTCATCTGGCCGTCCTGAAGCAGTTTCGGCCGTTTTACCCGCACCTCTCGGTTGAGTTCCGCCTTGCTCTCCGCTCTTCCTCCGCCCCGAAAAAGATTGAACATTTGCAGCATCCTCTTCTTCGGCGCCCAGAGATAGACGGTGGCATCCGTCGGTCCCATAGATGAGGATTTGGGTACGGCGCACACCAAAATGCGCTGGTATTCCTGACTCTGCTCAATCTGCACATCATATTCAAAAGAAGGCCGGTAGTGTCCGTGGTGGATCGAGAGCTTGATAATCCTATTTTTTTTCGTCAGCAGAAACAGGCTGCTGAGTTCATATACCGCCCTGCCGTTTCGAAGTGAACATGCCGCGTCTACCCAAGGCTCGCCGTCCTCCGCCCTGTAGAGATCACACAGGCCGGGGTTCGTCCGGTAGCGGTAGGTCGCGACACAGCGGCCCAAGAGGCTCACGGCCACAAACACATTCTCATCCAATACAAACGCAAAGTCGATCCCGCCCCTGCAGTTCATCGCCTTTTTTATGTCATCCACCGGAATTTCCAGGACCTCCCCATCGCGTACGGTCAATCCCCTTCTGAGGGGGAGGTAATCATGAAGCCAGCCGGACACCCGATACTCCACGGGACACGGCATCTCAAAGTCTATTTTGTTCACAGCAGAGACCCCCTTACAAATTTTTACAGGCAGTATCCGTCATAAAGGGCGGCGCGTTCAATGTTCCCGCCTGCGAACCGGCTTAAAGCTATCATATATGAAACCCTCCAGCAATACAAGCAAAAACTGGAAAAAGCGCAAAAAGACAAAAATTTTCTCGAAATTTTTGTGCACTGTCCCATCTCGCCCTTCACATTAAGGGCCGGCCTTTGTCTCCGCCACAGAAAATTTCTCAAAAAGCGCGGCAAAATTCCGCTCCCCAAAAACGCATCCCAGGGCAAAAGCAAAAACCCTCCGGACGGACCCGCCCCCCGTCGGCCTGACCATACCGGGCAGATCCGCAGAGCCGGGCAATGACTTCCAAAGACAGCGGCGGTTCTCCGGAGAACCCCTTCCCGCCTGGGCGCAAATCCCTGCACGGTCCGGCGCCCAGGGACACGCATGCAGAAATACCCGCTCCTGTTAACCGTTGCAGTCAGACGCGCCGCCAGCTGGCGCCGCCCTTAACATCCGTAATCTCGATCCCCTCGGCTCTCAGCTCATCCCGGATCCGGTCCGCCTCGGCAAAGTTCTTTACTTTCTTGGCCTCATACCGTGCCAGCACTTTGGCGTCCACCTCCGGGTCGCCCTCGCCGGTAATCGCGTATTCCCCGCTGCCGGTCTGAACCGCCCTGGCAGCCTCCGCCCGCTTGAGCGCCGCCTTTTCCAGCAGGCTCAGAGACAGCACCTGGTCAAAATCTCCGATCAGCGCCAGCTTGGTGGCGTCGCCGGTCTTCGCCTTCAGCACATCGAACACGGCGGTCACACCCATGGAGGTATTTAAGTCGTTGCCCATCTGCTGGAGGAATTTTGCCCGGTACTCATCGAACGCCGCCTGATCCACGTCCTCTCCGGGCTTCAATCCCGCAATGCGGTTCAGCAGCTTTGCGTATGCGGCGGCGGCGTTGTCCAGGTTCTCCCAGCTGAACACCAGCGTTTTACGGTAGTGGCTCTGCAGGCAGAAATAGCGGTAAGCCAGGGGATCATACCCCTTCTCCTCCAGCAGCGAGACCGTCAAAAACTCCCCCTTGGACTTGCTCATCTTCCCCGACAGGTCGTTCAGATGGTGGACGTGAAACCACTGTGTGCACCAGGGATGGCCCAGGTAGCTCTCCGACTGGGCAATTTCATTGGTATGGTGGGGAAAGGCGTTGTCCACACCGCCGCAGTGAAGGTCCAAATACTCCCCGTTGTACTTCATCGAGATTCCGGAGCACTCAATGTGCCAGCCGGGATATCCAACTCCCCATGGGGAATCCCACTTCAGCGCCTGATCCTCGAACTTGGATTTGGTGAACCAGAGGACAAAGTCGTTCTTGTTGCGCTTGTTGCTGTCCTCCTCTACCCCCTCCCGAACGCCCACGGCCAGATCCTCCTCGTCATGGTCGTTGAACACATAGTAACGGCTGAGCTTGGAGCTGTCGAAATACACGTTCCCCCCGGCGAGATAGGCATACCCTGTCTCCACCAGCCTGGAGATGATCTTGATATAGTCTCCGATCAGCCCCGTGGCGGGCTGTACTACGTCGGGCCGCTTGATATTCAGCTTCCGGCAGTCCTCAAAAAACGCGTCGGTGTAGAACTTGGCAATGTCCATAACGCTCTTGTTCTCCCGTTTGGCGCCTTTGAGCATCTTATCCTCGCCGGTATCGGCGTCACTGCTGAGGTGGCCCACATCGGTGATATTCATCACCCGGTTCACGTCATACCCAGCGTAACGCAGATACCGCTCCAGCACATCCTCCATGATGTAGCTGCGGAGATTGCCGATGTGGGCGAAGTGATAGACCGTCGGCCCGCAGGTGTACATCTCCACCCGGCCCGGGGTATGGGTTTTAAACTCCTCTTTTTTGTGTGTGGCTGAATTATAAAGAAACATAAAAGTCCTCCTTTTATTCATTCGTGCAGCTCCAGCGGCAAGCCGTCCGGGTCGTGGAAAAAGGTCATGCGGCGCCGGGTGTACGGATCATAGCGGATCTCCTCGCAGCGGATGCCCCTGCGCTCCAGCTCCACCGCCGCCCGCTCCACATCGGGCACCCGGAAGGCCAGATGGCGCAGGCCCTGCGCCTCCGGATAGCTGGGCCGCGGAGGCGCTCCTGGAATAAAAAATATCTCCAGCTCTCCGTCCCCAAACTGCAGGTCCAGCTTCCGGTCCCCCCGTTCCTCCCGGATATTTTCCCGCAGAACAGGGAATCCCAGCTTCTCCACATAGAATTCCCGGGCACGCTGATAATCCGACACAATGATGGCCACGTGATGCAGCTTTTCAAACAGCATCCTCCCGCACCTCCCCCGCTCTCTGCGCCTCCAGGGCCTTTTCCAGCGCCTCCAGCCGGGACGCCATCTGCGCCATCTGCTCCGCCACCGGATCATGAATGTTGATCTGGTCCACATCGTCGGCAAAGTAGACCGGTTTTCCCTCCCACCGGACAATCCGGGCGGGAACGCCCACGGCGGTGCAGCTGGGAGGCACCTCGCTGAGCACCACCGCGCCCGCCGCAATACGGGCGTTATCCCCCACCGTAAACGGTCCCAAAACTTTGGCTCCGGAACCCACCAGCACATTATTCCCCAATGTGGGATGGCGCTTGCCCACGTCCTTTCCCGTTCCCCCCAAGGTCACTCCCTGGTAGAGCAGGCAGTCATCTCCGATCTCCGCCGTCTCGCCGATGATAATGCCCATGCCGTGGTCGATCACCAGGCGGCGGCCGATCTCCGCGCCGGGGTGGATCTCAATACCGGTCCAAAACCGGCTCCACTGGGACACACACCGGGCCAGAAAAAAACGGCGGCGGAGATACAGCCAGTGGGCCGCCCGGTGATAGAGCACGGCGTGAACGCCGGGGTAGAGGAGAAACACCTCCAATTTGCTGCGGGCCGCGGGGTCGCGGCGCTGGTACGCGGCCAGCAGGCCGCCCAGACGGGTCACTCGTTTTGCCATACAAATCATCTCCCTGGGTCAGGCCGGGGGCAAAAGAAAAGCGCCTCCGTACCAAAGTACGAGAGGCGACGAATCGCGGTTCCACTCTCATTTATCACTCAAGGAGGCCCCTGACGCGGGCCGGACGGAGGGCTTTCCACATCCCCCTCGCTCCCGGACGCACTTCCCGGTTCCCGCCGCAGGCACGCTTTCAGCCGGTGACGCGCCCTCTCTGGTCTTTGGGTGGACTGGTACTCTTTCCGTTCATCGCGCTATGCACTTGTTCCATGGTTCATTATATTAACAGGGTTGCCGGGGTGTGTCAAGCAGTTTCTCCCCACGGCGGGCCGGACCGGCGGGAAGGCGGAGCCAGGCTCCACCTTCCCGGCAAATCACGATCCCGGCAAGATTCCGCCTACAGCGCCGCCATCTCCGCGTTCACTGTCTCCTCGCAGGCTCTCATCGCCTGGATGGTCTTCTCCATCAGTTCCTCCAGGGTCCAGCCCAGGCGCTCCGCGCCGTCGCGGATCACATCCCGGGAGCACCCAGCGGCAAATTTTTTGTCCTTAAATTTCTTTTTCAGGGAGCTGACCTCCATATCCTGGCAGCTCTTGCTGGGGCGCATCCTCGCCGCCGCGCCGATGAGTCCCGTCAGCTCGTCCGCCGCAAAGAGAACCTTCTCCATCTCCTCCGTGGGTTCCACGTCGGAGCACAGGCCGTAGCCATGGCTGCACACGGCGTGGACAAGCTCATCGCCGCATCCGATCTCCGCCAGCAGCTCCGGCGCCTTTTTGCAGTGTTCCTCCGGCCATCTTTCAAAATCCACGTCGTGGAGAAGCCCCACCGCGGCCCAAAAATCCGCGTCTGCGCCATAGCCCAGCGCCTCCGCGTACCAGCGCATAACGCCCTCCACTGTCAGCGCGTGCTGCATATGAAAGGGTTCCGTGTTGTACTTGCGCAGCAGTGCCAGGGCCGCCACCCGGTCAGGACAGGTCTTCATAGTAAATTCGCTCCTTTACCCTCAAATTTTTATATGGATTTCAATACATTCCACTCTCTCTGAATTCTCAATCCCGTGAAATCTCTCAACCGCCCAGACAAACCGGAAGGCCCACAGCCTGCCCGGAGATCCGGCAGAGGCATCGCACCCCCTCCGCAGGACATCCGGCGCAAATCAGGACGGAACCTCCTTTGGCGGCGGGTCCGGATCTCCGTCCAGGGTAATAAAGTAATCATAGTAGGGCAGCAGGAATTCCCATCCCCTTTTCAGCCGCCCCACAATCTCCCTGTTAAACAGATCCTCCGTCAGCTTGTCCTGGTGGACAATGGTAAAGGACCTGGCCCGGAACCAGGGTTCCAGCGCCGGTGACGGTGCTGCGGATTTGGGACGCTTGTAGTCCTCCGTCTCCAGAGCAAATTCCGCCTGCCCCGCCAGCCTCCGCATCAACCTCTCCATGGTCTCCGGGTCCCGGGTAATCCGGGCGCGGAGCTTTGCCATGGTCAAGGGCTTTGGCATCCAATATCCCATGCCGCAGCTCCATCCCTCGGGCATCAGCTCAAACCAGAAGGTGGGACGGGCCGTCCACTGCTCTGAGGGCTGCTCTACCGAAAACCACAAGCTCTCCTTATAAGGTCCCCGCCCGTGGAGCCGCCGGGCGTCCCGGTAGATCCGGGTTACCTTGCGGATCAGGCCGCAGTCCGGGCGTTTCTCCAGCATAAAACCGTACAGCTCTTCCGCAAGATCACACATAGGGCGGTAAAACTGGGTCAGATAAATCTCCTTATGGGATTCAAACCAGCTCCGCTCATTGTTAAAACGGATCCCCCACATGAAATCCACGGTCTCGTCTGTAAATCCGGTGAACATCGTCCTCCCCCCATAATCCTCGGTTTTCTGCCGATTATAGCAGAAAGGAGGAGCGGGGTCAATGACTCCGCTCCTCCTTTTTCAGCTCTGAATCGCCCGCTCCAGCATCGACATCAATTCCTCCGCGTGGCGGTACTCATCGGCGCTGAGTTCATTTAACAGCTTTGCAAGGCACGGGTCCGTGGTCCCGTCCGCCGCCCGGGCATAGTTCAATCCGCTGCAGGCCTCCATATGGTATCTCTCCCGCAGGGCGGGACACCAGCGCCCAACGGCGGCTCCACCTCTTGCGATGGCGGGGCGGTAACACGTGCCGGTAATCAAATAGTGAGCCGCCATCAGCCGGCGGGCATGGGCGCCCTCGTCGGCGGCAATGTCCCGCAGGCGCTGCCGCGCCCAGGCAGGCGCCTGCCGGCTCAGCGCCAAAAAGTACCGCCGGTCCGCCAGCTCCTCCTCGATAAATCCAGTCAGCACCTCCAGCATCTCCGCCGCGGCGCTGCCCATACAGCAGGGGTTCCGGGCGGCGCCGGGCAGTTGACTCTCCTGCCGGGCCAGCACGCCGGCAGAAGCCAGCTCCGTCGGAACCGGCGCGGTAGGCCCAGGCGCCGCCGCCGGCTCGCCCATGCCCGGGTAGGGTTCCAGATCCGGCGCCACCCGTTTCCACACCTGGTCGTACTGCCGGAAATCATACACCTCGGAACTATGTAGGTTCTGTGCCATAAAAGCCACTCCTTTGCTCTTCATCTGCCCCCCATCCTATGCCCCGGCTCTTTTTTTGTTACCTGTGGTATTTGCCACAGGTAAATTGCTGTGAAATGGGATACACTATACCCAAGGAAACTTTTCCGCCAACTATAAACCCACTTTTTTGATATGTTGTTTTTTTGCGGCTGATCTGCTAAAATAGTCATAATTTATGAAATTCAGGCTTCGTAGAAGACGCCGGAACAGCGAACCGCCAGGGCTTTTCTCCCGCTGAACTCCCGGTAGGCGGGCTGCCGGTCCAGCGGTTTGCCCACCTCCGCCGAGCGGCAGGTGCTTTCCGCCGACGGGGTTGTTCCGACCGCTTTCAAAACAGGGCCTATACGGAGGAGGTTCCAAATATGCTGGAACTCAAGTCTATCAGCTATGCCGTCCGGGAGGGAGACAGCGAGCTTGGTATTTTAAACAACATCTCTCTCACCATTCCGGATCACAGATTGGTGGTGTTTACCGGTCCCAACGGAGGCGGCAAAACCACCCTGGCAAAAATCATCATGGGGCTGGTAACCCCCACCTCCGGTCAAATTCTCTGGAACGGACAGGACATCACGTCCTTGGGCATCACCGAGCGGGCCCGTCTCGGCATCAGCTATGGCTTTCAGCAGCCTCCCCGCTTCAAGGGGCTGACGGTGCGGGACCTGCTGACCCTGGCCCACGGGGAGGAAAAACTCTCCAAGGACAAGTGCTGCCAGTATCTCACCCGGGTGGGACTCTGCGCCAACGACTATCTGGACCGGGAAGTGGACGTGTCTCTCTCCGGCGGCGAGGTCAAGCGCATCGAGATCGCCTCGATCCTGGCCCGGAACGCCCAGCTGATGATCTTCGACGAACCGGAGGCAGGCATTGACCTGTGGAGCTTCGCGCGGCTGACGGAGACCTTCGAGCAGATCCACGCCGCGGGCACCGGCACGATGATTATTATCTCCCACCAGGAGCGCATCATCTCCCTGGCGGACGAGGTCATCGTGGTGGGCGACGGCTCGATCCGCCACCGGGGCGCGGCGGCGGAGATTCTGCCCCAAATTCTGGCGGACACCCTGGGCGCCTGCCCAGTACTGACAAAGGAGGCGAAAACGCTATGATGGACACTGAGATCGACCGCCAGCTGCTGGAGAAAATTGCGGATCTCACCGGCAAGCCCGTGGGCGCTTTCAACATCCGCAAGGACAGCGGCTGCGACGGCCGCCAGTCCACGGAACATATCGAGATCACCGGCAAAACCGACGGCAAAAGCGGCATTGACATTCGCATTCAGGACGGCACGGTTGGTGAGACCTGCCACATCCCTGTCATCATCACCAGGTCCGGCGTGGAGGAGATGGTCTACAACGACTTCTACATCGGCGAGAACTGCGATGTGGAAATTGTGGCCGGCTGCGGCATCCACAACTGCGGCGGACAGACCAGCCGCCACGACGGCGTCCACACCTTCTACGTGGGCAAGCACTCCCGTGTGAAGTACACGGAGAAGCACTACGGCGAGGGAGACGGCAAGGGCAGCAGAATCATGAATCCTGAGACCGTGGTGTATCTGGAAGAGGGGGCCTCGATCCAGATGGAGACCGTCCAAATCCGGGGCATCGACTCCACCAAGCGAAATACGAAGATCGTCTGCGGCAAAGGGGCGGAAGCCATCGTCACCGAGCGGCTGCTGACCCACGGCGGCCAGGTGGCGGAGAGCGATATGGAAATTGTGCTGGACGGCGAGGATTCCAAGGGACGGGTGATCTCCCGCTCCGTGGCTCAGGACCATTCCAGCCAGGTATTTTACCCCCGGATGGTGGGCAACGCCCAATGCTTTGGGCATGTCCAGTGCGACTCCATTATTATGGGAGACGCCAAGATCAAATCCATTCCCGCCATTACCGCCAACTGCACGGAGGCCCAGCTGGTCCATGAGGCCGCGATTGGCAAAATCGCCGGTGACCAGCTTTTAAAGTTGGAGACTTTGGGCCTGACGGAGGAAGAGGCCGAGGACTGCATCCTCAAGGGCTTCCTGGCGTAGGCCGTATTCTCGGAACCACTCCAGCCGAAAGAACGCCCATATACCGAAGGTCTTCCCACAAACGGGCGTCCCGGGGCGGCGGCTCACCGCCTGCCTCTGAAAGTGAAAGTGATGACCGGTATTTATGACCCGGACGTCTTGCCCCGCTGTTAAAAGGCAGGTGGATTTCATCCGTCTTTTAACAGCGGGATGCTTTCGTGCGGCTCTGCCAAGACAGGCTGTCATGTCAAATGCCCGGAAGGCCGCTCCCCTGTCCGCCTGCAATTTTATAACTCTAAATGAGCAAAATTAAAAACTGCACAGAAGGGACCTAAAACGACGAATA
>CAJUQM010000028.1 GCA_910588005.1 uncultured Oscillibacter sp. | reverse complement strand
CCGACTCCCTGGGCCGCACCTGGCAGTGCGGCACCATCCAGCTGGACAGCCAGCTGCCGGAGCGGTTTGAGCTGGAGTACACCGGCGAGGACGGCCAGAAGCACCGCCCCGTCATGATCCACCGGGTGGTGCTGGGTTCTATCGAGCGGTTTATCGGCGTCATTACCGAGCACTTCGCCGGGGCCTTCCCCGCCTGGCTGGCCCCTGTGCAGGTGAAGGTCCTCACCGTCACCGAGCGGGCGGACGGGTACGCCGCGGAGATTGCCGCCGGGCTGGACGGGGCCGGCTTCCGGGCGGAGACCGACGTGCGCAATGAGAAGATCGGCAAGAAGATCCGGGAGGCCACACTGGAGAAGATCCCCTATATGCTGGTGGTGGGCGACCGGGACGTCGAGAACGGGACCGTCTCTGTCCGCCACCGCAGCGGCGAGGATCTGGGGGCCATGACCCTGGACCGGTTCCTGGAGCTGCTGGGCAGGGAAGTGGACGCTAAGGAGCGGAAATAAGGAGCGCGGATTTTGAAGAGGCGCGGGCAAACTGCCCGCGCCTCTTTTCCCCGTTCCGCCGGGAAATCCCCGCTCCGGATGGGGGAGACGGGGGGGAGATTTGCAGGATTTCTGTGACAGTGATGCAAAAGCGGGAGAAAAATGAAGGAATGACAGTGCAAACTTGCAGAAAAGGGCTGGAAACTCAAAAATGTACTTGAAAAATGAAGGGGATGGGGTTATAATATGCAGCACAAGCAAGATTGCGTATCAAAATAGGAAAAGAGGATTTGCGATGAAAAAGATTCTGTCTTTGCTGACGGCCGTTATGATGATGGTCACCGTGCTGGCCGCCTGCGGCGGCAACAACAGCGGCGGCGGCGACGCCAACGCCAACAAGGGCGCGGCGGCTGTGGACACCAACACCGTGGCCGTGGGCGCTGTGGTGATCGCCCGGGACGACGTGCCCGAGGCTGACATCTATGACTTTGTTTCCACAATTTTTGAGAACAAGGACGCCATCACCGACCAGCACGCCAAGGGCGGCGAGCTGGACCTGGACTTTGCGTCCTCCGTCACCAGTGTTCCCTATCACCCCGGCGCTGCCAAGTACTTCTCTGAGAAGGGCAAGGATGTGGCCGCCGTGAAGGACGGCGCCGGCGTAGGCGACTCCAAGGCCCTGACCTTCGGCACTGGCGGTGAGTCCGGCACCTACTACGGCTTCGGCGGCGTGCTGTCCAGCTACGTCTCCAACAACACCGGCGTCTCCGTCACCGCAGTTACCTCCGGCGGCTCCAAGGCCAACATCGAGGATCTGGCCGCCGGCGACGTGCAGCTGGGTTTTGTCCAGTCCGACGTTATGAGCTATGCCTTCAACGGCGAGCGGCTGTTTGACAGCGCCGTCACCGGCTTCTCCGTGGTGGCCGCCCTGTATATGGAGCAGGTCCAGATCGTCACTACCAACCCCGACATCAAGTCCGTGGCGGACCTGGCGGGCAAGTCCGTCTCCATCGGCGACCGGGGTTCCGGCGTGTGGTTTAACGCCGTGGACGTGCTGGGTGCCTACGGCATCGACCCAGACAGCGGCATCAGCCCGGTGTTCCAGGGCTTCAGCGACAGTGCCGAGAGCCTGAAGGACGGCAAGATTGACGCTGCCTTCGTGGTGGCCGGCGCCCCCACCACCGCCATTGTGGACCTGGCCACCTCCAAGCCCGTGTATCTGGTGGGCCTGGACGAGGAGCACACCAGCGGCCTGCTGGCCGCCTCTCCCTACTACAGCGCCTATACCATCCCTGCCGGGACCTATTGAGAAGTTCCGCTTAGGAACCGTTAAGATTCCCTGTCCGGAAGTAATTTTATCCGGCAAGGGCCGCGTAACGCGGCCCTTGCTGTGTTGAAAGGGCGGTGAAGCCTCCGCTTTGCGCCTTTTCAACACGGCAAGAGAAATTCGATCGTGGAGGTTCACCCTATGAGCGAAAAAGACAAGAACGCCCTGCCGGGCGCGGAGGCCGGCACGGCGGCGGAGATGGACGAGGTCATGCGCAAATATGACCGGGAGTCCGCCACCCGCATCTGGGAGGGAACGCCCAAGCTGGTGGTCCGCGTAATCTCGGCGCTGTTCTCTCTGTACTGCATCTGGTCCACCCTGTGGAGCACGGCGGACCTGCCCATCCGCCTGTCGGCCTTTCTGGGTTTGATCATCATCATGGGCTATCTCAATTACCCTGTTCACAAGGGCCATGTAAAGCCCAACTCCATCCCCTGGTATGACGCCGTGCTGATGGTTCTGGGGGCGGGTTCCTTCTTCTATTACTGTGTGAACTACAAGAACCTGGTCATGGTGATCACCAGCGCCGCCAAGATCGACCCCTGGGGCGAAAACGCCATTGACGGGGCGTGGCTGTATATCACTCTGGGAGTTGTAGGCATTTTATGCTTGGCAGAGCTGTGCCGCCGGTGCGTGGGCCTGCCGATCCTCTTTGTGGTAGGGGCGCTGATGGTGTACACCTTCGCCAGCGGCCAGAGCCTGGCCCGGGTGATTTACACCCTGTTTTACGGGACCTCCGGCGTCATGGCCACACCCATCCAGGTGTGCGCCAAGTTCATCGCCGTATTCATCATCTTCGGCTCCTTTTTGGAGCGCACCGGAATCTCCGGCTTTTTCATCGACCTTGCCAACTGCGCGGCAGGTTCCTCCTCCGGCGGTCCGGCCAAGGTGGCGGTGATTTCCTCCGCCCTGTGCGGCATGGTCTCCGGCTCCTCTGTGGGCAACACGGTGACCACCGGATCTGTGACTATTCCCATGATGAAAAAGACCGGCTACAAGGGGGAGTTTGCCGCCGCAGTGGAGGCCGCGGCCTCTACCGGCGGGCAGATCATGCCGCCCATCATGGGCGCCGCGGCGTTTTTGATGGCGGAGTATATGGACACCACCTATGCCACCGTGGCGCTGAAAGCCATTCTGCCTGCCCTGCTGTACTTCACCGGAATCTTCCTCTCCGTCCATCTGGAGGCCAAGCGTCTGGGATTGCAGGGCATTCCCCGGGACCAGCTGCCGAAGATGCGGCTTTTGGTCCGCAGCATCTATCTTCTGATTCCACTGGTGGTGCTGGTGTGGCTGGTGTCCACCGGCGTGCGGACGCTGCAGTTCTCCGCCGCCATCGCCATTGTGCTGACGGTTCTGGTGAGCCTGCCCAACATCTTCCGGGACAGCCACGCCCAGCACGGAGAGGGCTTTGCCGTCCACGCGGTCAAGGAGACCGGCGCTATGATCGCCAATTCCCTGGAGGCCGGCGGGCGGGGCTGCATCACCGTGGCGGTGGCCTGCTCCATGGCGGGCATGGTGGCCGGCTGCATCACCGTGACGGGATTGGCGTCTAAACTGGTCAGCGCGGTGGTGAACATCAGCCGCATGATTCCCAACGAGGCGCTGGCCCTGTTTATCGCCCTGTTTTTGACCATGCTGTGCTGCATTGTGCTGGGCATGGGCGTGCCCACCACCGCCAACTACTGCATTATGGCCTCCACCTGCGCCCCCATCTTGATCACCCTGGGCATCGGCAAGATCCCCGCCCACTTCTTCGTGTTCTACTTCGGCATCGTGGCGGATATCACCCCCCCTGTGGCTCTGGCGGCCTATGCCGGCAGCGCCATCGCCAAATCCAATCCCATGAAAACCGGCGTCAACGCCACAAAACTGGCCATTGCGGCCTTCATCGTGCCCTATATCTTTGCGTTCAACCCCGCTATGCTGCTGGTGGATACCGGTCCGCTGGATGTGGTGGTGATCGTTGTTTCCTCCCTTATTGGACTCTTTGGAGTGGCGGCGGCCCTCAACGGCACGCTGTTCCGCAGGATCAATCCCCTGTTTCGCCTGCTGCTTGTGGCGGGCGGCCTGAGTATGATGATCCCCGGTTTCGTCAGCGATATCGCCGGCCTGGTGCTGGTGATTGGGGTGGTGATCTTGCAGAAGATGGGCGCGAAAAACGCCGCGGCCTGACAGCGGATTTTTGGATATCTCTACGGAGTCTCTCCTATGATGGAAGCCCCGCCTGTTTGGACAGGCGGGGCTTTTTTTGACGTCCTATTGCAGGCCGCCGGAGAGGTAAAAATCCTTGAAAGCCTCCAGGGAGACCTGCTTCTGTTCGAGAAACCGGACAATCCGCCGCACCCGCTCAAGATCTTCGCTCAAGGCGGGGAAGGAGGCCCAGAGGTCGGAACCCTCCATATGGATAATGATTCCGTATTTTTGACTGGGAATGTCGAAGGTAATTCGGTAGGGAGAGATTTCGTCCTGCTGCAGAAAGGACTGCTCCCATAGATATCGGGCCAGGGCGGAGATGAAACTGTCCGGCGTAGGCTTTTCCACCAGCTCCCGGCGGTAGTATGCCTTTAAGAGCATACGGCTTGCGTCTCTGGCCCAGATGTCGTCCACCGCTCTGGCCATGGAGCGGTAGATGGTCTCCGGGTTTTGCTTGCCACCAATTCCCACCAGCTTTTTACATAGCTTGTCCATGCTGGGCGGCATAGGCTGTACCTTAACGGCCTCTTCGACCGCATAGTAGAGCAGGCCGTAGCCCTCCCAGCTTCCGTGGTTTGCAAGCTCCGTCAGAATTTGCGAGAGATTTTTCATCCCTGTCATCCTCTCTTTCTCTTCGGATGTATACAGAATATGATAAATTTCCCCGGGTTTCCGCACTTGTGACAACAAATGACGGAGCCTGACAAAAATTGACACAGCGTGCGGACGGCGGAGGTCTCAGGCAAAAGCGCTGAAACAGACAAAAAAGCCCCATTCCCAGGTTGTGGCCCGGGAATGGGGAGGCAGTTGGCTCAGAGGTCCACAGTCTGGAGCTGTTCTTCACGAATTCCGTGTTTTTCCGCGTAACCGGTGAGGACCAGAGTCAGCGCGCCGTCGCCGGTGACGTTGCAGGCGGTGCCAAAGCTGTCCTGAAGGGCAAAGATAGCCAGCATCAGGGCGGTGGCGTCGCCGGAGGTGGCGGGGTCGGTGAAGAGGATGCCGGTGATCAGGCCCAGGGAGGCCATGACCGTGCCGCCGGGGACGCCGGGAGCGCCGATGGCGAAGATCCCCAGCAGCAGGATGAAGAGGACCATGCGGCCCATGCTGGGCAGTTCGCCGTACAGCACCTTGGAGACGATCATGACAAAGAAGGTCTCGGTGAGGGCGGAGCCGCAGAGGTGGATGTTGGCAAACAGGGGGATGCCGAACTCCACCATGTCGGAGCGGAGCACGGAACTCTTCCGGGCACCGTCCAGGGCAACGGCCAGGGTGGCGGCGGAGGACATGGTGCCCACGGCGGTCAGATAGGCGGGGCCGTAGTGCTTTACGACCTCAATGGAGTTCCGGCCGGAATATGCGCCGGCGGCGCCGTAAAGGACGGCCAGCCAGATGTAATGGCCCGCCATGACGATGACGATAGCCAGCAGGAAGGCGGGAAGCTGCTTGGTGATGGTGCCGTCATAGCTGAGGCCGCAGAAGGTCAGGGCAATGAAGAAGGGCAGGATGGGAATGACCACCTTCTTTACCACGCTGAGAACGATATTCTGGAATTCCTGGAGCACGGCGGTGATGGTCCGGGCCTTGGTCCAGACAGCCGCCAGGCCGATGAGGACGGAGAAGACCAAGGCGCTCATCACAGGCATGATCTGGGGGATCTCCAGCTTGAACGCTACGCCGGGCAGTTCTTTCAGGCCCTCCATAGTGGAGGCGATGGGCAGGTGGGGGACCAGGATGTAACCGGCGATCATGGACATCAGGGTCGCCAGGACCGTGCTGACGTAGGCAATGACAATGGCAACGCCCAGCATACGGGTGGCGTTGGAACCCATCTTGGTGATGGACGGGGCGATGAAGCCGATGACAATCAGGGGGACGCAGAACATGATGAGTTGATTGCAGATGTATTTCAGGGTGACCACGACGGTCATGACGCTCTCCGGCAGGAACAGCCCCAGTATGATACCGGCTGCAATGCCGACAAGAAGTTTACCTGGCAGGCTTTTCAAAAAATTCATACAATTTCCTCCTCAAATCTTCCCAAACACAGATTCGCTCTTTGTAAGATATATGACGCTCAGCCCCCTGTCATGATGCGGATGATCTCCCTGTCGGTCTCCCGCATCCCCAGGCGGCCCAGGCGGCCGATGTTGGCGATTGTGTTCTCCACCCCCTTGGAGACGATGCCCTCTCCCCCGCGGAACTGCTGGTTGCTGCGGTACATGTTATAGCCCAGAATGCCCGCATCCACCGCAGCGGCGATCTTCGCCGCGCAGGAGGGCTTGGCTCCGTCGCAGATCATGCCGGAGATGGTGGCCAGGGCGTTGACCAGGGTGTGGGCGATCTCGGTGAGGCCGCCGCCATGGAGATAGGCGATGGCAGCGCCCGCGCCGCAGCCGGCGCTGACGGCTCCGCAATAGGCGCTGAGACGGCCGATTCCGGTTTTCATATGGATGGTCAAAAGGTCGCTGAGGGTGACGGCCCGGAGTGTGGACTCCCGGTCCGCGCCCAGTTCCTTGGCGTATTCAACGACGGGCACCGAGGCGGTGATGCCCTGGTTTCCGCTGCCGGAGACGATGATCACCGGCATCTCACAGCCGCTCATGCGGGCGTCTGATCCGGCGGCGGCCATGGCCCGAGCGCGGATTTTGATATCGTCGCCGTAGTGTTCCCGCAGCACCTTGCCGATGTTGGCGCCCCAGTCGCGGGCCATGCCCTCTTGGGCAATGGCGCAGTTGTAATCGATTTGACGCTGAACGATCTCACGCACATCGTCCACATCCATGGTGTTGACAAAGTCCACAATGGCCTCTACGGACAGACAGCTGCGGTCTGTGAGGCCTGCGGTATTGTCCGCCGACACTACGGCGCCGGCCTTCAGCAGGGTCTCGCCGTTCTTTTCGATGAGTACAATATTGGTGTGGTAGTCGGCAATGCGCAGCCGGACGGTATCCTCCCCGGCGGTGAGATTGACGACGATGTCGAAGATCACATCCCCCATGGCGGGGATCACGCGGACCTCGTGGGTCTCCAGATAGGAGCGGATGTCCGCTTTCTGCTCCTGGCTGACTTGGGAGATCACCTCCAGGATTTTTCCGGCGTCCCCGGCCACCACGCCGGCCGCGGCGGAGGCCTCGATCCCCTTCAGGCCGCCGGTGTTGGGCACCACCACGCTCTTCACATTCTTAATGATATTCCCGCTGGCCTCCACTAAAATCTGATCCGGCAGACGGCCCAGGATCTCCCTGGCTTTGGCGGCCCCATAGGCGATGGCGATGGGTTCCGTACAGCCCATGGCAGGTACCAGTTCCTCCCGCAGGATCTGCACGAAATGGCGATAGCGCTGGTCCGTTTTCTCCATGCTCTTCCTCCTTTTCAGCATTCGTCTCCCGGCGGCTTTGTACCCTGACGCCTGGAAACTTTTTGGTAAAAGGATAACATCCGTGGGTGGTGTTGTCAAGGGAGCGGCGGCGGGCAAAAGCCGGCCCATTTCCCCGTGGCCCTTGGGGGGCAGGGGCTGGAAAAAAAGCGGTCCCTGGATGGGAGCCGAAGGCTCCGGCGGGACATCGTGCGGGGAAACAGCAGAACATTGTTTGCCGCGCAATGGAGAAATGGCAGGGGAAGACCGCCCTGAAATAGATCCATTTGGAGTATTTGGTTTATTTAAAACGAAAAAATGGAAAAAGTGTATAAAATGATTTTTTGGCAAGTCTGTGATATACTGTTCTGAATATGCGGGCAAGGCACGCGTTTGGGCAAAGGATGAGTGATCAGCTATGAAGACTTTAGGGCGGACTGTTTCATTGGCGCTTATGGCAGTTTTGCTGGCGGCGCGGGACGCGCTATACATACGCCTGCCCAATCTCCGGCACCCAGGAGCTGGAAGTGGAGGTCATTGTGGATGGAGAGGACTATGAGATTCTGCGCTGGCAGGCGCCGGACGTGATTTTACTGGGGGGAGATGCGGGATCAGGAGTCCCCCACACCGCTATGACGGCAGCTGGGATGACCTGTATTTACGCGAAAAAAAGGACGCCGGAGGCGTCCTTTTTCCTATGCTCTGGCCAGATATTCTCCGCAGGCCCGCCGGGCTTCGGCAGCGGTCCGCTCCTCGTCGACGGCGGTGAGACGGCCCTCTTTGACGGCGATCTTTCCGTGGACCACGGTATAGTCCACCGGTCCCCGCAGGCCCACTGTGGCCAACACACTGGAGGGATCGTACTCCCCGCCCACCAACTCCAGGCGGCGGGAGTCCACCAGGAAGAAATCGGCGCATTTTCCCACCGCCAGAGAGCCGATATCCTCTCTGCCCAGCAGGCGGGCGCCGCCCTGGGTGGCCATCTTTAAGATCTGATAGCCGGAGGGGGCCTTGCCGCTGGAGTGAAGGCGGTGGAGCAGGTAACAGACCCGCAGCTCCTCCAGCAGGGAGGAGCCGTCGTTGGAGGCGGAGCCGTCTGCCGCCAGCCCCACGGGCACGCCCAGTTCCAGCATCTCCGGAATTCGGGCCACACCGGAGGAGAGCTTCATGTTGCTGATGGGGCAGTGGGCCACGCCGGTGCCCGTTTTGGACAATTGACGCAGCTCTTCATCATTGAAATGGATGCCGTGGGCGTACCACACGTCCGGGCCGGTCCAGCCCAGAGAGTCCATGAACTCCAGCGGCCGCATGTGATGGGTGCGGAGCATAAAGTGCTCTTCGTCCTTTGTCTCGCACAGGTGGGTATGGAGGCGGACACCGTACTGCCGGGCCAGAAGGGCGCTCTGCCGCAGCAGCTCCGGGCTGACGGAAAATGGCGAGCAGGGGGCCAGAGCCACCTGGCGCATGGAGCCTGGGGCGGGATTGTGCCACGTCTCGATGGCGCGCATGGAGTCTGCCATAATTTCCTCCACCGTTTGGACCACGCTGTCCGGGGGCAGCCCGCCGTCCTTGCGGCTGAGATCCATGCTGCCCCGGGAGGCGAACATCCGAATGCCCAGCTCCTCCGCCGCGGCAAATTGGGCGGCCAACAGGCCGCCGCCCTCCGCGGGAAACACGTAATGGTGATCGAAACAGGTGGTGCATCCGTGTTTCAAAAGCTCTCCCATGCCGGTGAGGGACGAGAGGCGGACCACGGTCTCATCCAGGCCTTTCCAGATCTCGTAGAGGGCGGTAAGCCAGTCGAACAGCTCCAGGTTCTGCACCTGGGGAAGGTTTCGGGAAAACGTCTGATAGAGATGGTGGTGGGTATTCACAAGGCCTGGATAGCACCAGTAATGACCGCCGTCTATGACGGTTTCGGCGGACTGGGGGAGATTGGGGCCGATGGCGCGGATGAAGCCGTCTTCACAGTAGAGGTCCGTGTGTTCCAATATCCGGTCCTGCGTGTCGCAGGTGACCAGGACGCGAAGGTTTTTCAGCAATAGGGAGGACATGCGGTCACGCTCCTTTCAAAGCAAGTATAGGGGAACACGCAGAAAAGATCAACTTTTCTGTAAAAATCTTTTGGACCGGGAAGGAGACACTTGTGAAAAGAGGGGCGTTGTGATACGCTGTGGAGGGATCAATGACGCCGGCGGAGAGAGACGTTCCGCCGGCGGAGAAAGGAACGGTTGGCGATGTTGGATATTTTTGATATTCTGGGTCCGGTGATGGTGGGACCCTCCAGCTCCCATACAGCGGGAGCGGTGCGGATCGGGCGGATGGCCCGAACGCTGCTGGACGGGAGGCCTGTCCGGGCGGAGATCGGCCTATACGGCTCCTTTGCGGAGACGGGGCGGGGCCACGGTACGGACAGGGCGCTGGTGGCGGGCCTTTTGGGCATGGCTCCGGATAATCTGGAGGTGCCGAACAGCTTTGCCATCGCGGCGGAGCAGGGGCTGGAATTTGCCTTTCAGACCGTACAGCTGCGGGACGCCCACCCCAACACGGCGGTGCTGGATGTGACGGCGGAGGATGGGCACCGGCTGGTGCTGCGGGCGGTTTCCACCGGCGGCGGTCGCATCCGGGTGGAGCAGGTGAACGGCGTGAGCGTGGGCTTCACCGGGGATTTCAACACCTTGATTGTCCGGCACCACGATATTCCAGGAACTCTGGCGGCCATTGCCCGGGAGCTGAGCAAGTTCCGGGTCAACGTGGCCAATATGAGCCTGTGCCGGGACCGGCGGGGCGGTGACGCCCTGATGGTGCTGGAGACCGACCAGCGGGTTTCCCCGGTGACCCGGCAGATGGTGGCGGAGATCTCCGGTGTGGAGCGGGTGACCTATTACGAAAAGGAGGCGGAGTGAGATGGCCCTGGATTCTATGCAGGAGATTTTTGACGCCGCGAGCGCGGAGGGAAAGCCCTTTTGGAGAGTTGTGCTGGATACGGATGTGGAGCAGCGGGAGACGACGGAGGAGGCCTCCTTTGAAAAAATGCGGGCCACCTGGCGGGCCATGCTGGAGTCCGTGGAGAGTTATGAGGGGGAGCGGCGGTCCGTCAGCGGTCTGGTGGGCGGCGACGGGCAGCGGATGCGGGACTATGCCGCCGCCGGAGAGACCCTGTGCGGGCCATATCTCCGGGATGTCATCGCCACGGCGCTGTGCGTGGGGGAGTCCAACGCCTGTATGCGCAAGATCGTGGCGGCCCCCACGGCGGGCGCCTGCGGCGTTTTGCCGGCGGTTCTGGTTCCCCTGTACCGGGCGGGCCGGGCGGAGGAGGACGCGCTGGTGCGGGCGCTGTACGTCTCCGCCGGCATCGGCGCGGTGATCGGCTATCGGGCCAGCATCGCCGGGGCGGCCGGCGGGTGCCAGGCGGAGGTGGGGTCCGCCTCCGCCATGGCGGCGGGCGCACTGACGGCCCTGCGGGGCGGGAGTGAGGCCCAGATCGGCCACGCCGTGGCCATGGCGCTGAAAAACCTGATGGGCTTGGTCTGCGACCCCATTGCGGGACTGGTGGAGGTGCCCTGTGTAAAACGGAACGTGGTGGGGGCGGTGAACGCCGTCAGCTGCGCGGATATGGCCCTGGCGGGGATCACCAGCCGGGTGCCGGTGGATGAGGTCATCGACTGCATGGGCGACGTGGGCCGGCGGCTGCCGGTGGAGCTGCGGGAGACGGCCCTGGGCGGGCTGGCGGCGACGCCCTTTGGGAAGAGTGTGAAAGAGGCGATGGAAAAGAGAGGGTAAGGGATATGGAGGCAGAAAAACGGGGATTCCGGCTTACCGCTGCCCAGCTGCGGTGGATTGCCCTGGCGGCCATGCTGCTGGATCACCTGTGGGCCATGGCGGTTCCGGGAAACCAGTGGATGACCTATGTGGGGCGTCTGGCCTTCCCGATTTTTGCGTTTCAAATTGTGGAGGGGTTCTTCCATACTTCGGATTTCAGACGCTATGCGCTGCGGCTGCTGGTTTTCGCCTGCGTGTCTGAGATTCCCTTCGATCTGGTGTACGCCAGTACGGCGTTCTACCCCTTTCACCAGAACGTGATGTTTACCCTGCTGCTGGGGCTGGCGGCCATTTGGGGGCTGGAGCGGGCGAGGCGGGAGCGGACGGCGGGAGCTGCCGTTCTGGGCGTGTTGGGGCTGCTGGCAGCCTGGGGCGCGGGGACCGCCGGCATGGTGGACTACGGCGGTATGGGCGTTTTGACCGTGGTTGTTTTCTACGTGTTCCGGGGGTTTCCGCTGGCGCGGCTGGGACAGCTGGGGGGACTCTTTTTGCTGAACGTGGCGTTTTTCCAGGGGGAGTATCTCCCGGTGGAGGCCTTTGGGCATGTCTTTGAGTTCCAGACCCAGGGGTTTGCCCTGCTGGCGCTGGCACCGGTCTGGCTCTACGGCGGTGAGAAGGGCCGGGGCGGACGGGTTCTCCAGTACGGGTCCTATGCCTTTTATCCCCTGCACATGCTGGTGCTGTACCTGATTAAATTTATGGCGTGACAGGCGCGAGGAGGCCCCGGAACGGCGGTTCCGGGGCCTTCTGCCATGAGAGCGCGGGTTTACCTTTTCAGCTGTTTTTGCAGCCAGTCCTTTCCGTCCACGAAGCGGGAGACGACGTAGCACACCACATAGTCGCCGGCGGCGTTGATCATGGTGGCGGGCGGGTCCACTAGATTGCCGATGACCACCAGGATGGGAAAGGCGATTTCCATCTGAGTGGGGAAGAAGATGGAGCAGATGATATATTCGCCGATGTAGCCCCCGCCGGGAACGCCGCTCATGCCCACGGAGCTGAGTACCGCCACCAGAATTACCGAGACCAGCATTCCCGGGGTCAGCCGCTGGCCGAATACCCCCAGGACGAAGGCGATTTTCAACACGCAGGAGAAGCAGGAGCCGTCCATGTGCATGGTGGCGCCCAGGGGAAGCACCATATCGGCCACGTCCTTGCTGATGCCGGTGTCTGCGGCCTCTTCCATATTGGTGGGAATGGTGGCTACAGAGGAGCAGGTACCCAGGGATACCACTGCGGGTTTGGCGATGTGGCGGAACATGGCGCCGATCCCGCCTTTTCCGCCGCCAAACCAGGCGAACAGGGGCCAGGCCGTGAAGATGTAGATGAAGCACAGGGGATAGTACACCGCCATGGCCCGGGTGTAGGACTGCGTAATCTGGGAGCCGTAGGTGGCGACCAGATCGGCGAAGAAGCCGAAGAAGGCCACGGGGGCGTAATAGGTGATGATCTTGACAAACTTCAGCATGACGTTGGTCAGGTCCTCCAGGAACCGGGCCACCAGGCTGTCTTTGCCGCCGCTGAGGTTTACGGAGAAGCCAAAGAGCAGGGAGAACACGATCAGCGGCAGCATGGCCCGGCGGGTCAGCAGGCCCACAAAGTCGCTGGCGGTGAAGAAATTGACGATCAGATCGGACAGAGAGGCATATTCGCCCAGCTCCCCGGCGGGCAGTTCCGTCCAGGCGGTGAGCACCGGGGGGAAGACCATCATCAGGACGTACATGATCACCGCGGCGATGGCGCCGGTGACTACGAAGGTTCCAACGGTCACGCCCATGATTTTTCCGGCCCGCTTTCGGCTCTCCATACTGGCGACGGCGCTGGAGATGGAGGCGAACACCATGGGCACCACAATGCAGAACATCATGTTGATAAAGACAGTGCCCAGGGGCTTGAGGACCGTGGCTCCGGCGCTGGTCTCCGTGGCGGGCCAGATCCGGCCCGCAATGGCCCCCAGGACCATGGCCCCCAGCATGACGGCCAAAAACAGATAATTCCTTACAATGCTCTTTTTCTCCACGTCAGATACCTCCCTGTTTGATTTGGTGTTTACAGCTCTTCGTCGGTGACCTCCCCCTGGCAGACGATGTTGGTGGGACCGGTGAGGTAGAGGTCCGTAATGCGGTCCTGCTCCCGCTCCACGTCGATGACCAGCTCTCCGCCGGGCATTCGGGCGCGGACGCCGTGTCCGGAGACCTTTCCCTGGAGGGTCAGCACCGTGACAACGGACCCGGTGCCGGTGCCGCAGGCATAGGTGAAATCCTCCACTCCCCGTTCAAAGGTGTACTCGTAGAGCTGGTCCTCCCCGGTGAGTTCGTAGAAATTTACATTCGCCCCTTTGGGGAAGGCGGAGTGCCAGCGGAGCTTGCGGCCCAGCTCCCGCAGCCGGGTCTGGCCGGCCTCCTGAAGGCCCTGGAAGGGGACCACCGCGTGAGGAAGGCCCGGATTGCCCAACTCCACATAGGAGCAGGGGTATGTTACGCCGTCCACCTCCACGGGACTGTCCAGACGGATGGTGGTGGGATCGTTGAGGCGGACGCGGTAGCAGCGGCGGCTGATCCGCTGTCCGGTTACCATTCCGGCGGTGGTCTCTACCCGCTGCGTCTCCCCTGCCAGGCCGTTTTCAAAGCCGTAGCGGCAGATGCAGCGGGCGCCGTTGCCGCACATCTCGCCCATGGTGCCGTCAGAGTTGAAAAACAGCATTTTGTAATCGCCGCCCTGGGTGGGGGCGTCTACCACCATGAAGCCGTCAGCCCCGATGGAGAGGTGCCGTTCGCACAAGACCCGGGCCAGCCGGGGAAAGTCCTCCGCCGGCAGGTGTTCCTCCAGGTTGTTCAGGATGATAAAGTCGTTGCCTGCGCCGTTCATTTTCCAAAATTTCATAAGAGCCTCCGTGTGCCAGCCGGCATTTTAATAAAGATGAAAACCTCTCTGCGGAGGCTTCCGCCGCTGTTCGCAGCCGCCGCTGCGGCGGCAGGCGAATCCGGTGCTCTCATGATAGCGTGATTTTGTGCGGGAATCCACCGGTTTTTCCGTGTTTTATTATAACAGCACCAGACGCAATTAAATACCCGAAAATGTGTTCAAAACCATGCAAATTGTGCGAAATGAGGCGAGAGGAAGGAGGCGGCCGCAGATGCGGCCGCCTCGGAAATTTTTAGCTAGAGAGGGGAAGCGGGGGACCGGAGAGCCGGCGCCGGCCCGGAATGGGGAGCGCCGGCTATACCAATTGATAAAAGAGGCCGTGCCGGGAGCAGTGCCAGAGGAGGCGGCCATGGCCGGAGGCGGGAATCCGCGCCTGAAGGCCCCACTCGGGATACTGTTTGCTGAGGATCAGGCGGTCTCCGGTCAGCAGGGCCACAAAGGTAATATAGTGGTCCTTGGTCATCGGGTGGTCAGATGTGATAAAGAAGTCGTTTTCCACAGACTCCACCGAGAGGCGCTCAGCCTCCTCCGCCTTTTGAGGGGGGGATGCTTCCAACCGCTTTCCGCAGCAGGAGACGGCGGCCTCTGCCATGGCGGTGACCACGTTGCCGCAGGCGGGACAGATATAGAACGTGGCTTTTTTCATATTTCCGCCCAACGCCTCCCGGGCATCCAGTTCCCCGGCAAGGAGCTGTCCCAGGTCGATTCGAAAGACGTCGGACAGCTCCTGCAGGAGCGAGAGGTCCGGACAGCCCAGACCCCGTTCCCATTTGGAGACGGTCTTATGGCTGATCCGCATCTGCTCCGCCAGCTGGAACTGCGTTAGACACTGCTCCTGCCGCAGGCGGCGGATCAGCCGTCCGATTTTCACGTGGTCCATATGCCGACCTCCTTGTATCCGCATCGTCTATTATAGTATAGGAGATGGGAAAAAAGCAATCCACGCTCCGTAGAATCCGCCGGAGGATGAAATGCCTTGCGGCATATTGGAGTTGACTTTACAAAAAATCCGTAAAGAGGGGAATTGTGGTTTGCGAATGAGCGGGGCGGAACCGCTATTTGATTTTTCGCGCCGGGACGCCGACGTAAGTGCCGGCCTCCGTAATGTCCCTTACCACCACGGCGCCTGCGCCCAACATGCAGCCGCCGCAGACGCGGACTCCATTGCTTACGACTGCTCCGGCCCCGACCCATGTTTTCTCACCGATATGTACGGCTCCCGCAACTCTGGCACCCACGGAGATGTGCGCAAAGTCTTCAATGCGATTGTCGTGTTCCACGATGCTGCCGGAGTTGATGATGCAGTGCCTTCCAATGCGGGCGCCCGGATTGACGACGGCGTCCGCCATGATTACGGTGCCCTCGCCAATGCGGGTGTCGATCTTTGAGATGACCGCGTCGGGATGGATAGCCGTGTACCAGATTGCACCGGGCATTGAGCGGGAGATCCGCTGGCGCTCCAACGCGCTCCCGATCGCAATAATAAAAGAGCAGCCGGGAAATTTTTCGTATTCCGCGACGCCCCCCAGCTTGGGATAGCCGAGGAAGTCTCCGGCCGGATGGATCTCATCTAAAAAGCCGGTGATCCGGTCGCCCCTGAGCAGCACAATATCCGCAACGACTTTAGCGTGGCCGCCGGCGCCAATGATAATGACATTCTCAGCTCTCATACGCATCTTCCTTATATTTCTTGTAATTTGAAAATGAAAACGGGAGAACCTCTATAGTCTGTAAGAAACAATAACCGATATTGGTTAATGCCAATATACACCTTTTTCGGTTAACATTCAAGTAAGAAATGGGGCTTGAATGTTGTGATATCGTACAAAAAACTATGGAAAGTCATGCATGAGAAGTCGGTTACGCAGTACGCATTGATTAAAACCTATGGGGTCAGTCCTGCCCAAATCACACGCATGAAGCGGGATGAGAGCGTCAGCACCCATACGATTGAGATGTTTTGCAGAATTTTAGACTGTCAGCCGGGTGATATTATGACATATATCAGAGATGAGGAGTGACGGGGCTTGACCTCATGCGCCGTTTTGGATGGGTTCCATTTGCGGTTTTTTCGCGGATGTGGTATGCTGAAAAAAAGGGGGGAGGCGCATGCCGAGGAAAAACGCCAGGAACACCAAGGGGCGGATCATCTCCGCGGCCTGGAAGCTGTTTTATGAGCAGGGCTACGAGGAGACCACCGTGGAGGACATCGTCTTTGAGTCGGAGACCTCCAAGGGTTCCTTTTACCACTACTTTGACGGTAAGGACGCCCTGCTGGGGACGCTGGCCAATGTCTTTGACGAAAAGTATGAACAGCTGATCGGGGAGATGGACCCGTCTCTGGACGCGGTGGAGAAACTGGTATATCTCAACCATGAGCTGTTTGCCATGATTGACGGCGGCGTGTCTATGGATCTGCTGGCCCGGCTGCTGTCCACACAGCTGCTGGCCCGGGGGGAAAAGCATCTGCTGGACCGCAACCGCACGTATTTTAAGCTGCTGCGGAGGATTGCCGGCGAGGGGCAGCGGACCGGACAGCTGCGGACAGACCGCACGGCCAACGACATTGTGAAGGCCTACGCCCTGTGGGAGCGGGCGTTGCTGTATGACTGGTGCCTGTGCGGAGGAGAGTATTCTCTGGTGGCCTACACCGACAGCATGACGCCCATGTTTCTGGAGAGCTACCGGAGAAACGGAGTGAAGGAAAAGTAATATTTTATTTCTCCGGCTTATTTTCCTTTAAAAAATCGTCTCGCCTTAACCCAGTGGTATTTCGAATGTTTTTTAAAAAATACAGAACGAAGTATAGAATTTATTCTATACTTCGTTCTGTATTTCATTCTTGTAAGAAGTATGGTATGATGTCACCCATTGAATACAGTTGTAAGGAGAGAGAATATGACGACCACACAAATCTGCATTATGGGGACGATTATCCTGTACCTCTGCTTTGTGATTTTCACAGGGGTGATGATCGGCCGCCGGTCCAAGAAGAGCGCCGAGGGATTCTATCTGGGCGGGCGGGGGATCGGCCCGCTGGTTACCGCAATGAGCGCCGAGGCCTCCGATATGAGCAGCTATCTGCTCATGGGAATTCCGGGACTTGCGTATCTCAGCGGCGTGGCCGACGCCAGCTGGACCGCCATTGGCCTGGCCGCAGGCACCTATCTGAACTTTTTGCTGGTGGCAAAGCGGCTGCGCCGGTACAGCGTGAAGCTGGACGCCATCACCATTCCCAGTTTCATCTCTAAGCGGTATGGCGAGAAGAGACCGGTGATTATGTGTATCTCCGCCCTGATTATTCTGATTTTCTTCGTGCCCTACGTGGCCTCCGGCCTGGCGGCGATCGGGAAGCTCTTCAACAGCCTGTTCGGATGGGACTATATGACGGCGGTGATCATCGGCGCCATTGTGATTATCAGCTATACCTCCATTGGGGGATTCAGCGCGGTGGCCACGATGGATCTGATTCAATCCGTAATTATGACGGTCGCCCTGGCGATTATCGTGGTATTTGGCATTGTCCAGGCCGGAGGTATGGACGCGGTGCTGAACCACGCCCGTGCGCTGCCCGGTTTTCTCGCCTTTACGGAAACCTATAATGTGTCGGCCAACAGCGCCGAACCCTATGGGCTGATCCGTATTGTCTCCATGATGGCGTGGGGGCTTGGGTATTTCGGCATGCCCCACATCCTGGTGCGGTTTATGGCCATCCGGGATGAGAATGAGTTGCAGCTGTCCCGCCGGATCGCGTCGGTCTGGGTGGTGATTTCCATGGGTGTGGCGGTGTTTATCGGCATTGTGGGACACGCCGTCTCCGCCGCGGGACGTATTCCATTTTTGGAAGGCAGCGCCACAGAGACTGTGATTGTCCGGCTGAGCGACCTGCTGTCCGGCTATGGCATCTTCCCCGCCATTGTGGCCGGGTGCATTCTGGCAGGTATTTTGGCCGCTACCATGTCCACCGCCGACAGCCAGCTGCTGGCCGCCGCCTCCGCCTTCTCGGAGAACCTGGTGCAGGATGTTTTCGGCGTCAAGCTGACGGAGAGGCAGACCATGCTCATCGCCCGGCTCACTGTGGTGGTCATCGCCGTCATTGCGCTGTTCCTGGCCGCCGACCCCGACAGCAATGTGTTTCAGATTGTTTCCTTTGCCTGGGCTGGCTTCGGCGCTACCTTCGGTCCTGCGATCCTGTGCGCGCTGTTCTGGAAGCGCAGCAACCGCCAGGGGATTATGGCGGGGCTTGTGGCAGGCGGCGCCATGATCTTTATCTGGAAATTCCTTGTGAAGCCTCTGGGCGGGATTTGGAACATCTACGAGCTGCTCCCCGCCTTCCTGGTGGCCTGTGTGGTCATCGCGGCGGTTTCTCTGGCGACCCAGAAGCCGGATGGCGAGATTGAAAAGATTTTTGACGAGATGAGGGCCGGATAACAGTTATACGAGACCAGACGCCGCGGAACAACCGTTCCGCGGCGTCCTTTTTTTGCGGCCGGGCGCTTGACTCTACTGCCCGGTCGCTGCCGCTTGGCTAAAAAAATTTTTTCGGAGGTACCATGGCGTGCAACTTTCCGGAGAGGGGAGCCGTTTGTGTAAGGCGATGAGAGGGGGATGGAAGCCGTGGAAGAGCGGTGGGATGAGGGAGCTTTTTGCCAGGCGTATCTCCGGACGATGAATCCTGAGCGGGCAGCGGCGGAGGCAGGACGGCAGAATGGATTTGCGATTCTGGGAGCCGAGGCCACGCAGGCGCGGCTGGAGAAGATGCGGTCGGACGCGGCGGGGCAGCTGCGAAGGGAGGACGCACTGCGGCAGCTGGCCCGGCTGGCTTTCGGGCAGGCCAACGACGCGGTGCGGCTGGCGCTGCGTATGGACGCGGCGGATTTAAAGGAGTTGGATCTCTCCGCGGTGGCAGAGTTCAAAGTGACGGACAAGGGCGGCGTGGAAGTAAAGCTGGTGGACCGGGTAAGGGCGCTGGAGACATTGTGCGGACTCTTAGAATGTGAGGGCGGACGGGGAACCGAGGCGCTGTATCAGGCCCTGACAGAGGGGAGCGGCGAGACGGAGGAGGCGTGGGACCACGGGTGAAGTTACGGGGTTTTCTCCCAAGCAACGGCGGGTGCTGACCTGGTGGCGGGGAAACCGGTGGGAGGCCGTCATCTGTGACGGCGCTGTGCGCAGCGGCAAGACATTTTCCATGGGGCTGTCCTTTTTTCTGTGGGCGCAGGTCCGGTTTGACGGACGGCAGTTTGGGCTGTGCGGCAAGACCATTGTCTCGCTGCGGCGGAACTTGCTGACGGAGCTGGTTCCGTATCTGCGGCGGATTGGCATGAGCGTCCGGGAAAAGCGGTCGGAAAATCTGGTGGTCGTGAGGTTTGCAGGGCACGAAAACCGCTTTTTGCTCTTCGGAGGACGGGATGAGTCCAGCGCGGCGCTGATTCAGGGCAGCACTCTGGCGGGAGTGCTGCTGGATGAGGCGGCGCTGATGCCCCGGAGTTTTGTGGAGCAGGCCATTGCCCGGTGCAGTGTGCCGGGGAGCCGGCTGTGGTTTAACTGCAATCCGGAGGGACCGCAGCACTGGTTTTACAGGGAGTGGATTCTGAAGGCAGAGGAGCGGAGGGCGCTTTATCTGCACTTTGCCATGGAGGACAATCCGGCGCTGTCCCGGAAGATCCGGGAGCGGTACCGGCGGGCCTACTCCGGCGTGTTCTACCGGCGGTTTGTGCTGGGGGAGTGGACCGCCGCCCAGGGACTGGTGTACGACTTTTTTCAGCGGGAGCGGGACGCGCCGGACGCGCCGGAGGGACCTTTTGCCCGGTGGCGGATCTCCGTGGACTACGGGACGGCCAATCCCGCGTCCTTTGGGCTGTGGGGAGAGCGGGACGGGGTCTGGTACCGGGTGAGAGAGTACTATTACAGCTCCCGAAAAGCCGGACGGCAGAAGACGGACGCGGAGTACACAGAGGATTTGGCGGCACTGGCCGGCGGCAGGACGGTCCAGCGGGTGATTGTGGACCCCTCGGCGGCCAGTTTTATTGAGGCGCTGCGGCGAAAGGGTTTTTGGGTAGTCCGGGCGAATAACGACGTGTCCGACGGGATCCGGGTGACGGCGGATCTGCTGAAACGGCGGCGAATCGTGATTTGCAGGGAGTGCCGGGATTGCCTGCGGGAGATGGAACTGTACTGCTGGGATGAGCGGACCGGGCGGGACGCGCCCAGAAAGGAAGACGACCATGCCATGGATGAGATGCGGTATTTCGCCATGGACTTGGCGGAGGAGGGCGGAGGTTTCGCCGTGACCAGCGTGGAGCGCCGGATATGAAGACGGCCGGCAGAGGCGGGAGAACCAGAAGGGAGCAGGGCTTTGAGATGGTTTAAAAGAGAGAAAAAAGCAGATTTTCCGGGGGAGGTGCAGCTGCGCGGCGCAGAGCGGCACCCCTTTGGGATGCTGGGGGACTATGTGCCCTTGAGCCGCGGGGAGGCACAGCTGTACCGGGCCGTGCGGGAGGCGGTGCCGGTGGTGGACGCGGCAATTTACAAGCTGATTCGGATGACCGGAGGCGTGACGGCGCGCTGCACCGACCGGACCGCAGAGCGGGAGCTGGGGGAGTTTTTGCGGACTGTGCCGGTGGGACGGGGACAATTGGGGATCAACGCCTTTCTGGACTGCTATCTGGATACGCTTTTGACCTGCGGCCGGGCGGTGGGGGAGATCGTGCCCTCCGGAAGTGGCGGAGACGTTGCAGCGCTGCTGTGCGGCAGAGTGGAGGACATTGAAATTCAGGAGGGGGAGCATCCACTGGAGTTTGTGATCTGCGGTACGGACGGGCAGGGGCGGATGGGACCGCTTCCCTATCAGAATCTGCTGCTGTTTACACCGCTGAATCCGGAGACGGGGAACCCCTATGGCGTGTCAATACTGCGGTCGCTGCCGTTTTTGTCGGAGATTTTGACGAAGATCTACCACACCATCGGCGTCAACTGGGAGCGGTGCGGCAATGTGCGGTTTGCGGTCACCTGCCGCAGCGGCGGAGACGGACCGGCGGCGGAGCGGGGGCGGCAGCTGGCGGAGGAGTGGTCCCGTGCTATGCGGGAGAGCCGCGGCGGCTGCGTGCGGGACTTTGTAGCCGTGGGAGACGTGGAGATCCGGGCCATTGGCGCGGACGCGCCTATTCTGGACAGCGAGGTGCCGGTACGGCAGATTTTAGAACAGATCGTGGCCAAGACCGGCATTCCGCCCTTTATGCTGGGATTGAGCTGGAACTCCACGGAGCGGATGAGTTCCCAGCAGGCCGACCTGCTGACTACGGAAATCACCGCCATCCGGCGGACGCTGACGCCGGCGGTGGAGAGGATCTGCCGGATGTGGCTGCGGATGCACGGATACACCTGCGGCTTTACGGTGGAGTGGGACGATATCAATCTCCAGGACCAGGTAGAGGAGGCCCGCGCGGAACTCTACCGGGAGCAGGCGCGGAAGCTGAGAATCGAAAACGACGAGAGGGAACGGACCTGAGGTCCCGGCGGCGCGGGAGAGAAAGACGCCGCGGCGAAGCGGGGGGGGGGGGCGGCGGCCGTAAACTGTCTTGATGGGCAGATAGGGACGCCTGCCCTTCCGCGGAGCGGCTTTGCGGCGGGTGGGCGTATGGCGAAAAGCGGAGAGAGGAGTGCGGAGAGTGGAGATTCAAAATGAGCGAGGAGGAGCGGGGAGACCGGTGGACAGCGGGGAGCTGGAGGCCGTCAACCGCTTTGCCAAGACGCCTCTGGCGGCGGAGCAGGTGTACACCTTCAGCCTGCGGCTTTGTGACAACGAGGTGGACCGGGATTTTGAACGGTTCGACGCAGCGGCGCTGGAACGGCTGGGAGAGCTGTTCGTGGGCAAGAGCGGCGTCTTTGACCACCAGTGGTCCGCCCGGGGGCAGACGGCCCGCATCTACCGGACGGAGGTGGTGAGAGAGCCGTCTATGACCACGGCGGCAGGAGATGAGTACCGCTGGCTGAAGGGATGGGCGTATCTGCTGCGGACGGAGAAGAACGCGGACTTGATCGCCGAGATTGAGGGGGGCATCAAAAAGGAGGTCAGCGTGGGGTGCAGCATGGGACGCAGTGTATGTTCCATCTGTGGCGCGGAACAGGGCGGCTGCCGGCACGTGAAGGGGCAGGTCTACGGGGAGAAACTGTGCTTTGCGGAGCTGCAGGAGCCGGTAGACGCCTATGAGTGGTCCTTTGTGGCGGTGCCCGCCCAGCGGGGCGCTGGGGTGCTGAAACGCTTTGGCGGAGAGGACCGGCGGCTGGCGCCGCTGCGCAAAGAGGCGGAGCTGGGGAGAAAGTATTTGGCGGAATTGCGGCGTGAGGTAGTGCGGCTGGCCATGCTGGCGGACGACCAGCTGGACGGCGCGATATTTGCCAGGGCGGCGGAGCGGATGGAGGAGCCGGAGCTGCTGGAGCTGAGAGGCGCCTACGCGGCCCAGGCGGCAAAGAGGTTTCCGGCGGCACCGCAGCTGCGTCCCCGGCCTGCGGGAGAGCGGGACGGGGAGTTGGACTTTCGGATTTGAACGGGGGATGCTGGGGCCGGGCCGGCGGGAGGCGGCGGAGGATTCGGCTGGGGCGGTCCCAAGTTTTATATCCACAAAAATGACAGGAGGACGAGGATGAGGAGTTCTTATGAGGGGATCGGCCAGTGGGCCGCCACGTTTGCCTGCGGCACGGTTGCCGAGGGAGAGATGGTAAAGATCAGCGCCAACGGCACGGTGAGCGCCTGCGAGAGGGACGACGGCTTCTGCGGAATGGTGCTGGCGGTGAGCCGGGGCGGCGACGCCTGCACGGTGGTTCTGGGCGGCATGGTGACCGCCGGTTACTCCGGAGATACCGCCCCCACCGTGGGATGGGTAAATTTGGCCGCGGATGGCCGCGGCGGCGTGACCGCGGCCGCCGCCGGCCGGAGCTATCTGGCGGTGGACGTGGACACCAGCGCTGAAACGGTTACATTCATACTGTAAGGAGGAAGACATGGCGTATCATTTTGAAAATTTGAGACTGGAAAAAGGAATGTATGGACGCAGCGGCCGGACCTTTGCCCAGACGCTGGAGGAGCTGGATCCCAGCGAGCGCTACCGGGACACGCCCCTGGAGGGGCTGGACGCCTTTCAGCGGCAGCTGAAGCGCTTTGACATCCATGTGAAGGGCGTGGGCAGCGACATGGTGGAGAAGTTTTTCCATACCGCCGACTCCGCCGTGCTGTTTCCGGAGTTTGTGTCCAGAGTGGTGCGGCAGGGACTGGAGGAGGAGAGCGTCCTGCCGGCCATCACCGCCACGGTGACCCGGTTTGACGGTATGGATTACCGCTCCATTGCCTCTGTGCCGACGGAGGAGCAGAAGAAGCTCAGGCGCGTGGAGGAGGGGGCGGAGATCCCCCAGACCACTATCCGCACCCAGGAGAATTTGGTGCGGCTGCACAAGCGGGGGAGGATGCTGGTGGCCTCCTACGAGGCCATCCGCTTTCAGCGGCTGGATCTGTTCTCCGTGACGCTGCGGCAGATCGGTGCGTACATTGGGCGGATGCATCTGGAGGACGCCATCAGAGTGCTGCGCTATGGCGACGGCAATCAGAATCCGGCCGCGGTCTTTACCGTGGGGACGGACCCGGTTACCAAGGGCAGCAAGACCATGTCCTATGGGGCGCTGCTGGATTTTTGGAGCCAGTTTGACCCCTACACCATGAACACCATGCTGGTAGGCAGCGACATGATGCTGGCTATGCTGAGGCTGCCGGAGTTTCAAAATCCCCTGACCGGACTGAACTTTCAGGGGACCGGTACGTTGACCTCCCCGCTGGGGGCGAAGCTTCTGCGGACCTCTGCCATGCCTGCCAAGACCGTCATCGGCCTGGACAGAAAGTACGCTTTGGAGCAGATTTGCGGCAGCGAGATTACCGTGGAGTACGACAAGCTGATTGACCGCCAGATGGAGCGGGCGGCCATCACCTCAATCTCCGGCTTTGCAAAGCTCTTTACCGACGCCGCCAAGGTCTTGACGGTTACGGAATGAGCGGGGATATTTTGATGCTGGCACAGGCGGCGTCCGGCGCGGGGGAGGAGGAGCTGCCCCTTTTGCAGACGCTGTGCGAGGCCGCGCGGCGGCGCTGGGAGGCGCGGCTGAGGCCGGGAATGGTCCCGGAGGACTGCGGCGCGGCCTTCACGTGCGCGGCGGCGTTTACGGCGGCGGCAGACCTGCCGGGCAGCCGGGGCGGCGGGGCCGCGATCGCCTTTACGGCGGGGGACGTCTCCGTCAAGGGCCGGACGGCGGCGGACGCCGCCGCCCTGGCACAGGAACTCCGCCGGACCGCGGCGCGGCTGATGGCCCCCTATGTGGAGGCGGAGGATTTCTGCTTTAGAGGGGTGCGGGGATGACAGCGTGGGTCTGTGGGATTTTGAGACGGTACGGTCAGGCGGCGGTCCTTGAGACGCCGGAAGGGGAGACCGCCGTACAGGCGTTTTTGCAGCCGGCGCGGGAACCGCGGGAGCGGGCGCTTGGGGCGGCGACGGAGATTGGATGGGTGGATCAGCGGCTGTGGATATATCTGGGGCGGGAGAAAATCGGGCCGGGGGATACCGTGCGGTGGAAGGATATGGCCTTTCAGGTGCGAAGCAGCCGCCCCTGCTATATCGGCCAGACGCTGAGCCACTGGTGGGCAGTGCTGGAGCGGAGATGGGAGACGGTGGAGTGAGAGAGCTGACGCAGGTGCGCGACGCGGTGGTCTCCGCGCTGCGGGATGCGGGATTGACGGCCCTGGCCGCCTTCCCGGCATCCCACGCAAAGGACTATACCTCCGCGGTGGCTGCCGTGGCGGTGGGAACCGCCGAAGGAAGGGCCATGGGATTTTGCAACTATCTGGGCGAGAGCTATGACAAGACGGCGGGAACCGTTCGGGAGCTATACGGAAAGCAGCTGGACGGGGTGATTGCGGTGGATATCCGGGGCCGGCGGGCTGCGGACTGTGAAGCGGGCTGTGAGACGGCGGCAGGAGTGCTGCTGGGGGGGCTTCCCGCCGGAATCCGCCCCGGAGAGCTGCGGTGGGAGGCGCTGTGCTGGGAACGGGAGACAGGGATGTTCCTGCGGAGGGGCACGCTGCAGTGCCGGGCGGTTTTTGTCGCCGAGACCGGTGAGGACGGCACGGTCTTTCGGGACTTTATTCTGAAAGGGGTTATGACCAATTGAGCAGTATTGTACATGAGAGGCCCGGAGTTTACTCCAGCTATGACACGTCGGCGGTGGTTTTCGCCGGACAGGCGCCGAAGGCCGTGGGCGTGGCCGCCAAGGCGGCCAGGGGCACGGTGGGGACGGCGGTGACGGTGACCGGCTACGCCGCCGGGGTGGAGGCGTTTGGCGAGGACGCCGCGCTGGGAATGAGCACGCTGCTGCGGCTGCTGTTTTTGAACGGCGCATCCAGCGTGACGGCGGTGCGTGTGGCGGATGAGGGGACGCTGGAGGACTATCAGGCGGCGTTCGAGGTTTTGAACCGGCAGGACGCGCAGGTGGTGGTGTGCGACAGCGCGGACCAGGCGGTGCAGCAGGCGCTGCGGAGCGCCGTGGAGGCGGCCTCCGCGGTCTGCCGGGAGCGGATCGCCGTGGTAGGGGGCAGCGGAGAGGACGCCGCCGCCTTGGTGAAACGCGCCAAGGCGCTGAACAGCGAGCGTGTGGCGCTGGTGGGTCCGGACGCCCTGGACAGACAGGGAGAGCGGATTCCCGCCGTTTTTGCCGCAGCGGCGGTGGCGGGGGCCGTCGCCGCTGGAAGGGACCCGGCCGCACCGCTCAACGGCGCGGTTTTGCAGGGGCTGAGCGGCCTTGCCAGCGACTACAGCGACAGCGAGATCGACCTGCTGGTGCGGGGAGGCGTGCTGCCTCTGGAGAGCCGGGCGGGGACCGTTACTCCGGTGCGGGGGATCACCACCCGGACCACCACCGGCGGCGCCGCGGACGCCACCTGGCGGGAGCTGACCACCATTTTGATCGCGGATGATGTGATCCCCACGATCCGGAGCGCCCTGCGGAGCAAATTCTCCAGGGCCAAGAACACCGTCCGGAATCGGGGGGCCATCCGCTCCCAGGTAATTGTGGAGCTGGAGAAAAAGGCGGCGGCGGAGATCATCGACAGCTACGGTGAGGTGAAGGTGGCGGCCTCCGCAGAGGACCCGACGGTCTGCCTGGTGGAGTTTGGCTTCGCCGTGGCCCACGGGCTGAATCAGATCTATTTGACGGTGCACATCACGGTATAAGGAGGCGGTATGGAGATGAAGGGATTTCCTACCAGCGCGGATATCTATCTGGAGCTGGACGGCAGGAAAGTGGCGGTGGTGCAGGGATACACCGCCAAGGCGTCCAAATCCTCCCGGTTTGTGGAGGCCTTTGGGGAGAGCGAGCCGGTGGCGGCCATCGAGGGACAGCGGAAGTACACGCTGGAGCTGACGCGCCTGTATGCCACGGATGACGCCGTGTCCGACGGAATCGATTTTTATAATCTGGAGGATTTCTCCCTGGTGATTTGTAAGCCGGACAGGAAAACAATCTACAGCGGCTGTCAGTGGAGCGGAATCCAGGAGGAGGGGCAGCTTAACGCCATGGTGGCGGAGAAGGTGACGGTGGTGGCCTCCAAGCGGATCGAGACCACGGCATGAGGAAGATCGACGAGCTGCGGCCCTTGACGGCGGGACGGCTGATGGGGCTTTGGAGAGCGGCGCGGGAGGCGGCGGAGGATCCGCTGGAACGGACGCTTTTGTGCAATGCCGGCGTGTTGGCGGCGTGCTGCTTTTGCCGGGGAGAGGCGGTATTTGGAGGCGCTGAGGCGGTTTTGGAGGAGTTGACGGGGCGCCAGATCGAGATATTGCTGCGCCGCCTGGCAGAGGAGCGGCCCTCTAAAACGGAGAACCCCGCCTTTGACCAAGAGCGCTTCGCCGCCCTGCGGGAGGATTGAGATATGGACTATGCGGGAGAGGAGCTTCTGCGCCAGAGGCGCGTGCTGGCGAAGCTGCTTTTGGGCGCTAGGGAATCTGCAGTAAAGGGAAATGGAGAGGACAAGACTCAGGCGGTGACCACATTGGATATGGGAGATCCGGAGGGCGAGACGGCGGCGGTGGGACTGATTTCCGTTTTTGAGGACCCGGGGAATTCCATGGATGGTGGAGCGCTTCCCGCGGCTGCGCCGCCGGGAGGCGGCAGCAGGGAATACAAGGGGGAGGCCGGTGTGCGGAGGCCGGCGGCGGAGGGGCTGCTGGGATGGGCGGAGCCTCTGCCCCTGGAGACAGAGGCGGCAGCCGCCGTGGATATAGCGGGAGACGGCCGGCGCGGGGCGGCGGCCGCTCCCCCTGGGGTACGGAAGGATGGCGGGATGGCCGGAGCGGAGGAGATCTGGCGGCGGGGTATGGAGGTTCTCCGTCCGGAGGCCGCCGGACGCTCCGCCCGGGCCGCCACCGGTTGGCCGGAGCCGGGGTTGGGGAGGAACCGGACAGCGGATTGGCTTGGGGACGAAATCGTTTGGGAGCGCCCGGCGGCGCTTTGGCAGGCGGAGAGCGGTTTCGGAGCGGAGGCGATGTCCCGGGCGTTTCAGCGGGACGCCCGCCGGTATGACGGGGGATTTCCGCTGTATTGAGGGAAGTTTTTAGAGGGGGGAATGGGCCATGCGGCTGACGCCCATGCGCTATAAAAATTACACCTGGCCCCACAACCCGGAGACCTACACCGTGGAGAACCGGCGCAGGGTGGCCGTCCACTGGATTCCCTTTGGACGGTGCGTGTTTCAGGAGCTGGGCGGCGCCTACCGGGTGCTGCGGGGAGAGGGTGTTTTCTCCGGGGAGAACGCCTACGACCAGTTCCGGCAGCTGGAGGCAGTTTTTCGGGAGGGGGGAGCGGGACAGCTGGTGCACCCGGTCTGGAGCACTCAACGGGCCTACTTTATCTCATTAAAGGCCACGGAGCAGCCCCTTCCGGACTATGTGCGGTACAGCTTTGAATTTTGGGAGGACTGCGGCGGGTATGACGGCGGTCTGACGGAGAGCGACGGCGGCGGGACGTTGTCCCTGCCGGGGCGGCCGGGCGGAGACGGCCCCGGCGGCGCAGTCCACACGGTGCGCAAAGGGGATACGCTGTGGGGGATTGCCCGGCGGTACGGCGTGCCGCTGACGGACCTGATTGCCGCGAATCCACAGATTAAAAATCCAAATCTGATCTATCCGGGAAATGAGGTGCGTCTGCCGTGACAGGGCGAATTTTTACCAGTGATCACCGCACGTATGATCTGCCGGAGCTGCTTTCGTGGGAGGTGGTCCATACGGGGAGCGTGCCCTGCGACAGCTTCTCTGTGACGTTTTTATATGACAGGAGCATGGCGGAGGCGCTGCGCCTGGCGGCGGGGTTCACGGCCATTTACCAGGGGAAGACGGCGCTGCGGGCCATTGTGGACGAGTATGTTGTGGAATTGGGGGCCGGGGGACTGACGGCGACTCTCGCCGGCCGGGGGTACGCCGCCCGCCTGCTGGACAACGAGTCCCGGCCTTTGACCTATCAGAGCGCCACCTTGGCGGAGATTGTGCGGAATCACGTCACCCCCTATGGCATTGCCGCCATGGAGGTTGCGAATGTGCGGGCCGGCTCCACCTATACCGTGGCCGCGGGGGTCAGCCAGTGGCGGGCGCTGGAGAATTTCTGCCGGACCTACGGCGGATTTTCTCCCAGGTTTACCCGGGAGGGGAAGCTGCTGGCGGCGCCGGAGCGGGACGGTGAGAGACGGCTGCGGATCGGCGGCGGTGATCCGGTGATCTCCTGCTCCTTGCGGGAGGACCACTACGGTGTTCTGACGGAGGCGCTGGTGATCGACAAGACCAGAAATGCCTCCTACAGCGTGAAAAACCAGGATATGATCAACCGGGGAGGACAGTGCCGGAGGGTGGTCTATACGCCGGGACAGAGCACTTGGGCCGCCATGCGGTATACGGGAGAGTACCAGATCCAGCGGTCGAAAGAGGAGGAGAGAACGGTGAGCGTATGTCTGCCGGGAAGCTTTCTGGCCTTTCCGGGGGATACTGTGGCGCTGGAGATGGAACGAATGGGGCTGAGCGGAACGTTTCGGGTGGCGGAGGCCGCCAATTCTTTTTCGGCGGAGCGGGGGGCGGCCGCCGCGCTGACCTTAAGAGGGGGATAAGGAATATGTGGCTTTCAAAGCAGATACGGCCGGCGCTGTCTACGGCAGACGCCGACCTGGGCGTGACCACCATTGCAGGAGACAGCGTGGGCGTGATGACCCGGGGAGAGGTGCGGACGCTGCCGGTTTACGGCCCCGGCGGATATGTGTGGATGCCGGAAAACGGCGCGGCAGTGCTGGTGGTCAAAGGTGGCCCCGGCGGAGAGGAGCAGTGCGTCTGTGGTATGAAGCAGTGCGCGCCCCCCGGAAAAATGCGGCCGGGAGAGGTGCTTGTGTACGGCCCGGGCGGAAACTCAGTCTATCTGAAAAAAGACGGGACAGTGGAACTTACCGGGGACGTCCGCATTCAGGGGACCCTATGGGTCAACGGCAAGGCCTATGCGCCCTGTGAGTGCGGAAAGGAGAACCTCTGATATGGAGCTGAAGCTGCGGGACGGAGACTATGTGCCGGACGGCATTGGCGGGCTGTGCCGGGTGGACGGGAGCGGCGCGCTTTTGCAGAGGACGCTTTTTAAACTGACAGCCCGCCGGGGGATGTTTCCCTTCCTGGAAAAGCTGGGAAGCCGCCTGTGGCAGCTGGGGGAGGTCCCTCCCGGCCGGAGACAGAGTGCGGCGGCCCAGTATGTGGCGGAGGCCCTGGAGGATGAGGCGCTGACGGTGGAGTCTGTGGAATTGGAGCCGCAGGCTGGCGGCGCCATGGCGCTGGCGGTGAGGTTTGTCTGGCGGGGAGAGCCGCTGTCGGTGACCGTGGGCATTCAATAAAGATGGAATGGGAGATGAGGCAACGGATGAGGAGCGTTGACGAGATTTACCAGGAGATGCTGAGCGCCTTCGCCCAACGGGCCGGGTTTGTGCCGGAGGCCGGCTGTGATCTGGCGGTGCGGCTGTATGCTGCGGCGGCGCAGATTCAGGCCCTTGGCATTCAGGCGGAGTGGGTGCTGGATCAGAGCTTTCCGCAGACGGCCCAGGGCGTATATTTGGACCGCCATGCCGCCATGCGGGGATTGAGCCGCCTGCCTGCGTCCAAGGCCGCAGGAACGCTGCGCTTTTCCGTGGATACGGCCCCGGCGCTCCCTATGGATATTCCGGCGGGAACAGTGTGCATGACTGCGGATGAGAAACGCTTCCAGACCACGGAGGGTGTGACGCTGGAGGCGGGTGCGCTGTATGTGGACGCTCCCGCGGAGGCGCTGGAGGGCGGCAGCGGTGGCAATGCGGTGGCGGGGGCGGTGCGGTTTCTTACGGCCTGTCCTGTGGCGGTGACAGCCTGTACCAACCCGGCGGCCTTTTCCGGCGGCAGCGATGCGGAGGATGACGAGCCGCTGCGGCGGCGCATTCTGGAGAGCTACCGGCGGCTGCCAAACGGGGCCAACACCGCCTGGTATGAGCAGACCGCCATGAGCTGTGCCGGGGTGGCCGCGGCTCGGGCCGTGGGCAGGGCCAGAGGAATTGGGACAGTGGACGTCTACATTGCCGGGGAGCATGGGCTTCCCAGCGCGGCGCTTTTGGCGGAGGTGCAGGCGCACTTGCAGGAAAAACGGGAGATTGCGGTGGATGTGGAGGTGAAAGCGCCCTCCGCAGCCGCGGTGAATGTGGCCGTAGCCGTTGGGGTTCGGGAGAACGCCGGATTCTCAGAGGTAAAGGGCCGGGTGGAACTGGCCATTTCCAACCTCTTTACCGGACGGATGCTGGGCAAGCCGGTTTTGCTGGCGGAGCTGGGGAGTATTCTTTACGGCCTGGAGGGAGTGGAGAACTACCGCTTTTCCGCGCCGGCGGCGGATCTGGCCGCGGACGACACCGTGCTGCCGGTGCTGGGAACCCTGACAGTGGTGGAGATGGAGGCGCCGGCCCATGTATGAGGCTTATTTGCGCCAGCTTCTGGAGCCGCTGGGCGTCTATGATCTGAGCGGCGATTCCATCAACGGTGCGGAGCTGCACGCCTTGGGAGCGGTTTTGGATCAGACCGGAGAGCGGCTGGAGACCGTAGAGCGGGAAGCAGTCACCGCCACGGCAGAGGGCGAGGGGCTGTGCCGCCGGGAGGCGCTGTTTGCCAGGCGGCCTGCGGCCGTCACGCCGGAGGAGCGGCGGGCCGCGATTACCGCGCTGCTCCAGATCGACGGAGACGGTTTGACACCATCGGCGATCAACCGGGCCATTCAGGGCTGCGGAATCCGGGCCAGAGCGGAGGAGAGCGGCGCGGGCCGCCTGCGGGTGGTTTTTCCGAGAGTGTCCGGCGTTCCGGCGGAGTTTGAACAGATTCGGAAGATTATTTTGGAGATCCTGCCCTGCCATTTGGATGTGGAGTTTTACTTTCGCTATCTCACTTGGGCGGAGTGTGAGGGCGCGGGGTATACTTGGGCGGCTGTGGACAAGGCCGAATACACGTGGGAGGGTTTTCAGCTGGCGGTGCCGCCGGAGGAGTAGAACAGGATATGATCCAAAAGAGCACAGTTGGAGCGGGGCGCACGGAAGGTGCCTGACACAGGAGAGCCGGAAGCGGGAATTAGACCGCTTCCGGCTTTTTTACAGTTTTTTCAACAAGATACTCCGCATAAACCGCAGACAGGTGCGCAACCTGAGACGGAATCCCAAATTTACAGACCAGGAGGTTCTTATGAAATTTCAATTGAGGCGGTGCGGCGCGGCAATCCTGGCGATTTTGACAGTGGGAGGAATTGCGGCAGTGGGCGGGATGCTTTTGCGCAACGCGGGCAAAAAATTGGTTTCGGCCTCTTCCGCAGCGGCGATTCCGGCGTCTACAGGCAATTGGGGTCTCTCCTTCCAGACGGAGGGCGCATCTCCGGTGGGGAACGCCACAACGGAGCAATTGGCCCAATACAACGCCTGCTTTTTGGGCGACACGACGAAGAAGGTAATTTACTTGACCTTTGACTGCGGTTACGAGAATGGATATACGGAAACGATTCTGGACGCGCTGAAAAAGCACCAGGCTCCCGCAGCATTTTTTGTGGTGGGAAATATGATAGAGACCGCTCCGGATATTATTCGCCGTATGGCGGAAGAGGGGCACATTGTGGGAAACCACACCTACCACCACCCTGATATGTCCAAGATCTCCAGCCAGGCTGCGTTTAAAAAGGAGCTGGATGACTTGGCGGCACTGTATAAAGAGACTACGGGCCAGGAGATGCCCCGGTATTACCGTCCGCCCCAGGGGAAGTATAACGAGGAAAATCTGAGACAGGCGCAGGCGCTGGGATACCGGACGGTGTTTTGGAGCCTTGCCTATGTGGATTGGTATGTGGACAACCAGCCCTCAGCGGAACAGGCGTATTCCAAGCTGCTGCCGCGCATTCACGACGGCGCTGTGGTCTTGCTGCACTCCACGTCCAAAACGAACGCCGAGATCTTGGATGAGCTTTTGACCAAGTGGGAGGAAATGGGCTATACGTTTGCCTCGCTGGATCAACTGCCGGCCTAAATCAACCGAAAAAAGCTGCCCATCGGGGCAGTGCTGTAAAGATGAGCAAAAAAGGACTCCCGGCACAACTGAAAAGACAGTGCCGGGAGGTATCTTTTTGCATTGCGCTGCACGGGATACCGCTCAAATGACAGCGTTCTCCCCTTCGAGGACAGAACACCCCCTTCTCAGCTGTTTTTTAGGTTCGTTGGGAAGGGGGCCTCTTTTGCTTGAATTTAAGTCTGGGTATCGAAATTCGGTGTATCGGAATGTTATTCATTGCCCGCCGCGGCAGGAACACCGGAATATTGGCAGAACCAGAAAGCCGGGGCCGGACTTCTGGTTCTGCTTTTTTTGCATGCCCACTCCTGTTTTAGGGGGGCTTTTTCCGGCCTTAACTTAACGGCATTGCCCGTCGGAGCTGTCTTTATTCCGCCCTTTAACCTTTTGCGTTGATAAAAGGCCAGTTCCTTAGTTTTTCGTTAGAATAACTATATGGGTGATTACTTGCAACGGATAATTACCCGATAAATCCGACTTTATTTAATTATATGTGCTGTAATAATTGTGTAACTGTAAGCGTTGATTGTTCGTCGAACAACTCTGATTATCTCAAAAAAGCCCGGAAATACGGGCAAATCACGGGATAGGGACACCGAATTTACTACCAAATTACTACTTTTGGAAAAAGCCTCGACACGCTTACTACTTCCCGTGAAATGCCTGCCACCCGGACGGCACATCAGGCTAAAATTGAATACGACACCGCAGAAGCGGCGTTCTCTGATCCCTTGTGGGAGAAAAGGACGCCGTTTTTTTTGCGCCCAAAACCAGAAAGGAGGCGACGCCATGTATTTCACATCCGGCGGCGACCGCGCCTTTGAAAGCCTTATGCAAGGTAAGCCCGGCTTCGACCACTACGACAGCGGCGACGCCGGAGCGCCGGAGGATTGCGGCGACTGCCGTTTTTACCGTCCCGACTGGAAATATCAGTTTTGCGTTTACGCAGAATGTCCCTACCAGCCGGGCAAGCTCACCGCCCTTGACGCGGTGAAATTCCAAGTGAAAGGAGTTGACGACGAGATGGCAGTTTTTCGTGTGGAGAAGAACCGGGGCTACACGGTAATGAGTAACCACCACCTGCGGAACAAAGACCTGTCCCTGAAAGCCAAGGGCCTGCTTTCGCAAATGCTGTCCCTGCCGGAAGATTGGGACTACACGCTGAAAGGCTTGTCCCTTATCAACCGGGAAAGCATCGACGCCATACGGACGGCGGTGTGGGAGCTGGAAAAGGCTGGATATATCACCCGCCAGCAGAACCGGGACGGCAAGGGCAAGATGGCCGACATGGTTTATACCATCTACGAACAGCCGCAGCCCCGGCCAGAGGCAACGGAGGACGAACAGCCGGGATTGGAAAACCCGGTGTTGGAAAATCCAACATCGGATAATCCAACGTCGGAAAACCCGGTATCGGGAAATCCAACGCAAATAAATAAAGATATACAAACTAAAGACCCATTAACTACTAATCCATCAAGTACCCATTCCATTCCTATCCTTTCCCCAAACCCCTCTCCTGCGGAGGGCAAGGCGGCACAGCCGCCGGAACGGAAGCGAAAGGAAGCGAACGAGGCATACCGGGTGTATGAGGAAATCATCAAGGACAACATCAGCTATGACATCCTGAAAACCGATCTGCCCTATGACGGCGACCGTCTGGACGAGATTGTAGACCTGATGCTGGAAATCGTCTGCACCCGGCGCAAGACCATCCGCATTGCCGGTGACGACTATCCGGCGGAGCTGGTGAAATCCAAGATTATGAAGCTGGACAGCGAACATATCCGCTTTGTGCTGGATTGCCTGAACAGGAATACCACGGAAATCCGCAACATCAAGCAGTACCTACGGGCGGCGCTGTTCAACGCCCCGTCCACGATTGGGAACTACTATTCTTCCCTTGTGTCGCATGATATGGCGACCGGGAAAATCTGAAAGGAGGACGGCCCTATGAAACAGGGTGCATTGATTTTTGACGAGCAGGCAGACCGCTACGACATCCGCTTTGATCTGGCAGACTACTACGGCGGGCTGCACTGTGGGGAAACCTTTGACGTGATGGTGGGCGGCAGGTGGAAGCCTACCCGCATTGAGATGGCCGAGGACTGGTATCTGGTAGGCGTCCGCGCCGACGACCTTTCCGGCCTGCGGGTGCGGATTTAAGCCATCCCGCCGCCTGCCTGCTGGACTTCCAAAGGAGGGATAGCAGTTGCAGGAAGAAGTAGACCAGAAAACCATAGCGTTAGCGGTGAAAACCGGGAAGCTGACCGGCCAAGTATTGCAGGCGGCCATGAAGAAATTTCTGGCCGCCCGGCAAAAGGGCAAAGCCAAGCCCCACCACGGCCACCAAAGCCTGCGGCAGCTCAAAAAGGACGGTTCGGCCCTCTCCAACATCGAAATCACCGACGCGAATATTGGCCTGTTCAAGCCCTGCGCCAAGAAATACGATATTGACTACACGCTGCGGAAAGACAGTTCCACCCACCCGCCGCGCTATATCGTGATTTTCAAGACCAAGCAGGCCGACAATCTGGAACAGGCGTTCAAAGAGTTCACGGCCAAGAAGTTAAGCCGGGAGGAACGGCCCTCAATCCGAAAGACCCTATCCACCCTGAAACAAAAGGCTGCGGCCAAGACGCAGCAGCGGGCCAAGGAGAAAGTCAAGGAAAGGGGGCTGTCACTGTGAAACCAGAGGTAAAAAAACTGATCCTGTCCAATCTCCCGTACTTGATTTTCGTTTACCTGTTCGGGAAGCTGGGGCAGGCATACCGGCTGGCGGCAGGTGTGGACTTGTCGGAAAAGCTGCTGCACTTCATGGACGGCTGTTCGGCGGCCTTTGCAAACGCCGCCCCCAGCATCCACCCTTTTGACCTGTTGATCGGCGTCGCCGGTGCCGCCGCCCTGCGGCTCATGGTGTACTGCAAAAGCAAGAACGCCAAGAAATACCGCAAGGGCGAGGAATACGGCAGCGCCCGTTGGGGGACGGCCAAAGACATTGCCCCGTACATCGACCCCAACTTTGACAACAACATTCTGCTGACGCAGACGGAACGGCTCACCATGAACAACCGGCCTAAAGACCCCAAAACTGCGAGAAATAAAAATGTTCTGGTAATCGGCGGTTCCGGCTCCGGCAAGACGAGATTTTTTGTGAAGCCCAACCTGATGCAATGCGTGTCCAAGGACTACCCGACCTCATTTGTGATAACCGATCCCAAGGGCAGCCTGATCGGTGAGGTGGGCCAGCTTTTGCAGCGCAGCGGCTACCGCATTAAGGTTTTGAATACCATCAATTTTTCAAAATCCATGCGGTATAACCCGTTCCGCTACATCCATTCGGAGAAAGACATTTTGAAGCTGGTAAACACCCTGATCTGCAACACCAAGGGCGAGGGCGAAAAATCCGCCGAGGATTTTTGGGTAAAGTCGGAACGGCTTTTGTATTCGGCCCTGATCGGCTATATCTGGTATGAAGCGCCGGACGAGGAAATGAACTTCACGACGCTGCTTGAAATGATAAACGCCAGTGAAGCCCGCGAGGACGACCCGGAATTTCAATCCCCGGTAGACCAGATGTTTGAACGGCTGGAAGCAAAAGACCCGGATCACTTTGCTGTACGCCAGTACAAGAAATTCCTCTTATCCGCTGGCAAGACCCGTTCCTCGATTTTGATTAGCTGCGGGGCCAGACTTGCCCCCTTTGACATCCGGGAGGTACGGGAGCTGATGGAGGACGACGAGTTGGAACTTGACACCATCGGGGACGAGAAAACGGCGCTGTTCCTCATAATGAGCGACACCGACACCACTTTCAATTTCATTCTGGCAATGGTACAGAGCCAGCTTATCAACCTGCTTTGTGACCGGGCCGATGATAAATACGGCGGGCGGCTGCCCGTCCATGTACGGATGATTTTGGACGAGTTTGCGAACATCGGCCAGATACCGAACTTTGACAAGCTCATTGCCACCATCCGAAGCCGGGAAATTTCGGCATCCATCATTCTGCAAAGCCAGTCGCAGTTAAAAGCGATTTACAAGGACGCTGCGGAAATCATTTCCGACAACTGCGATTGTACGCTTTTCCTTAGTGGGCGGGGCAAAAACGCCAAGGAGATCGCTGACGTGCTGGGGAAAGAAACCATCGACAGCTACAACCAGAGCGAGAACCGGGGCGCGCAGACTTCCCACGGACTGAACTATCAAAAATTGGGAAAGGAGCTGATGAGCCAAGACGAGATTGCAACAATGGACGGAGGCAAGTGTATTTTACAGGTGCGCGGCGTAAGGCCGTTTTTCAGTGAGAAATACGACATCACCAAGCATCCCCGGTATAAATACCTTTCCGACGCCGACAAGAAGAACACCTTTGACGTGGACAGATATTTGTCGTCCATGCGCCGCCGGAAAAAGCGCGTGGTATCAGAGGCGGAAACCTTTGAGCTGTACGACATTGACCTGTCGGATGAAGATATGGCCGCCGAATAAGGCGGCTGGCATAGAAAGGAGCCTGACCCTATGGAACACTCGGACGAACTGACATTTGCGGAATACTTCAAATCCAGATATGACCTATTCCGGGGATTGATTACGTTTGTTGTCGCTATGCAATGGTTGATCGACCATGATTTTGCAGAACCGACAGACAGAGATGCCCGGCTGATGGACATTGAGGTGTCCAGACAAATGTGTGACGTGTGGGGAGAGCTTTATGTTCTTACCCTGCGGGAATGGCTGGACGGCCAATAACTCCGGGCCGCCTGCGGATTGTGACGTGCTGCTGGATATGACCGGCAGCTTTTTTGTACCCAAAACCACATCACAATCTGAATTTATGGAGGTAAATGTATGGAATTTTTCAATTCTGCTGTTGACACTTTACAGACTATCGTGATCGGCCTCGGCGGTGCCCTCTGTGTGTGGGGCGGCGTGAACCTGCTGGAAGGTTACGGGCAGGATAACCCGGCATCCAAAAGCCAGGGCGTCAAGCACTTGACACCTAAATTGATGTAAAGAAAATTGAGAACAAATGCGTTGTGTATGCCGCAGTTTTTGGGGAAGAATTGCAAGACCGCATTGTGTTTTCTCAACGGAGGCGGTATAATGGTCGAAAGGCCATAGGGCTGGGGCTGTTCCTGCTGGCCCCAGCCCGGAAAGGTGGAACAGGCTATGAAAATCAGCTATAAACCGCTCTGGAAAACACTGATTGACAAGAACATGAGCAAGAAAGATTTACGGCTCCAGGCGCATTTGACAACGAACC
>CAJUQM010000027.1 GCA_910588005.1 uncultured Oscillibacter sp. | reverse complement strand
TCTGCGCAGCGCCGGTGATCATGTTCTTGATATAGTCGGCGTGGCCCGGGCAGTCCACGTGGGCATAGTGGCGGTTGTCCGTTTCATACTCCACGTGGGCGGTGTTGATGGTAATGCCGCGCTCCTTCTCCTCGGGAGCCTTGTCGATACTGGAGTAATCGGTATAATCGGCCTTGCCGGAGAAGGCCAGGTACTTGGTGATGGCGGCGGTCAGCGTAGTCTTGCCGTGGTCGACGTGGCCGATGGTGCCAATGTTTACGTGGGGTTTGTTGCGCTCAAATTTTTGCTTAGCCATTTGAATTATCCTCCTAACAATTTGTAGAATCACTTCCAAGCAATGCAAATTTCCTCAGCACTGCTTATTTTACAGGAAATTTCGGGAAAAAGCAATACCCCAAAATCAGCCCTGGGGCTTGGAACGCTCATCCACAATCTTCTCCCGGATGCTCTTCGGAATCTCCACATAGCTGTGGGGTTCCATGGTATACTGTCCCCGGCCCTGGGTGCTGGACCGCAGGTCGGTGGCATAACCGAACATATTGGCCAGAGGCACCAGGGCGTCCACCTGGGTGGCGCCGGTCCGGCTCTCCTGGCCCTGGATCTGGCCGCGGCGGCTGTTCAGATCGCCGATAACCGTACCCAGATACTCGTCAGGCACGATAACGCTGACCTTCATGATGGGTTCCAGCAGCGTGGGATCGGCCTTGCGCATAGCCTCCTTAAAGGCCATGGAACCGGCGATCTTAAACGCCATCTCGGAGGAGTCCACCTCGTGATAAGAGCCGTCGTACAGCGTAACCTTGACATCCTCCACCGGGAACCCGGCCACAACGCCGGCGTTCATAGCGCCCCGGACACCCGCATCAACAGCGGGAATATACTCCTTAGGCACCGCGCCGCCCACGACGGAGTTGATAAACTCGTAGCCCTTGCCGGACTCGTTGGGTTCCACATGGATCTTGACATGGCCGTACTGGCCCTTGCCGCCGGACTGGCGGGCATACTTGGTATCCTGATCCACAGCCTTCTTAATGGTCTCCTTGTAGGCCACCTGGGGTGCGCCTACGTTGGCCTCCACCTTATACTCCCGCAGCAAGCGGTCCACGATGATCTCCAGGTGCAGCTCGCCCATGCCGGCGATGATGGTCTGACCGGTCTCCTCGTCGGTGTAGGTCTTAAAGGTAGGATCCTCCTCGGCCAGCTTCATCAGGGCTACGCCCATCTTCTCCTGGCCGGCCTTGGTCTTCGGCTCAATGGCCACGCGGATGACGGGTTCGGGGAACTCCATAGACTCCAAGATGACGGGGTGCTTCTCGTCGCACAGCGTATCGCCGGTGGTGGAGTTCTTCAGGCCGATCACACCGGCGATGTCGCCGGAGTAGATGGTCTCAATATCCTCCCGGTGGTTGGCGTGCATCTGAAGAATACGGCCGATCCGCTCCTTCTGCCCCTTGGTAGAGTTGAGCACGGAAGTTCCGGTGCTCAGCGTACCGGAGTAGACACGGACGAAGCTCAGACGGCCCACGTAGGGGTCGGTCATAATCTTGAAGGCCAGAGCGGAGAAGGGGGCGTTGTCGTCAGAGGGACGCTCCTCCTCTTCCTCCGTCTTGGGGTTGACGCCCTTGATGGCAGGGACATCCGTGGGAGCGGGCATATAGTCCACGATGGCGTCCAGCATCTTCTGTACGCCCTTGTTCTTGTAGGACGTACCGCAGGTGACGGGAACCATCTCGTTAGCGATGGTGGCCTTGCGGATGGCGGTACGGATCCGGTCCTGAGAAACCTCCTCGCCGCCAAGGTACAGCTCCATGATCTCATCGTCAAACATGGAGACGGCATCCATCAGCTTTTCGCGGTACTCGTTGGCAAGATCCATCATGTCCTCGGGGATCGGCTCCACCCGCATGTCCTTGCCCAAGTCGTCGTAATAGACATCGGCGTCCATCTCCACCAGGTCGATGATGCCCTTAAAGGTCTCCTCGCTGCCGATGGGGAGCTGAATGGGTACGGCGTTGCACTTGAGGCGGTCGGCGATCATATCCAGCACATGATAGAAATCCGCGCCCATGATATCCATCTTGTTGACGTAAATCATGCGGGGGACTTTATAGGTGTCGGCCTGACGCCACACGGTCTCAGACTGGGGTTCCACCCCGCCCTTGGCGCAGAGAACCGTCACGGAGCCGTCCAGCACGCGCAGGGACCGCTCTACCTCCACGGTGAAGTCCACATGGCCCGGAGTATCGATGATGTTGATCCGGGTGGGCTTGAACTGATTCTTGGAACCAGACCAGAAACAGGTGGTGGCCGCGGAAGTGATGGTGATTCCGCGCTCCTGCTCCTGGGCCATCCAGTCCATGGTGGCAGTGCCGTCATGGGTCTCACCGATCTTATAGTTCACGCCGGTGTAGAACAGAATGCGCTCGGTAGTCGTCGTCTTGCCTGCATCGATGTGAGCCATAATGCCGATATTTCTGGTGTTTTCGAGAGCTGTCTTTCTCGGCATATTGTCTTTCTCCTAACTTACCAACGGAAGTGCGCGAAGGCCTTGTTGGCCTCGGCCTGCTTGTGCATGTCCTCGCGCTTTTTCACTGCGGCGCCTGTATTGTTGGCGGCGTCCATGATCTCGCCGGCCAGCCGCTCGGCCATGGTGCGCTCACTGCGGGCGCGGGAATAGGCGGTCAGCCACCTGAGCCCCAGCGTGGTGCGCCGGGCGGGACGGACTTCCATGGGAACCTGATAGTTGGCGCCGCCCACACGGCGGGCCTTGACCTCCAGGCTGGGCATGATGTTTTCCATAGCCTGGGTAAATACTTCAACGGGGTCTTTGCCGGCCTTCTCCTTGATCTGGTCAAAGGCGGAATAGACCACCTTCTGCGCGACGCCCTTCTTGCCGTCCAGCATGACATTGTTAATCAGCCGGGTCACCAGGACAGAGCCATAGACGGGATCGGGCAGAATTTCTCTCTTGGGAACATTACCTCTTCTGGGCACTATGCTTCCCTCCTTCATAATAATTCTATGATCTCATAGGTACTCAAAAGGCATTTGTCCCGGCGCTGCCTGAAACCTGGGGCGGCGCCATGCCTCTTGTGATGCCTGCCAAAGAGGTAAACATACATTATATATAAACCTGTTCGGCAAAGCTTTCAGATGTCCTTACTTGGACTTGGGACGCTTGGCGCCGTACTTGGAACGGCTCTGCATACGGCCGGACACGCCCTGGGTATCCAGAGTACCGCGGATGATGTGGTAACGGACGCCGGGAAGGTCCTTGACACGGCCGCCGCGGATCATAACCACGGAGTGCTCCTGCAGAGAGTGGCCCACGCCGGGAATATAGGCGGTAACCTCATAGCCGTTGGTCAGGCGAACACGGGCGATCTTACGCAGCGCGGAGTTGGGCTTCTTGGGAGTAGCGGTTCTCACGGCAGTGCAGACGCCTCTCTTCTGGGGAGAGGGGAGATCGGTGGTCTTCGTCTTCAGGGTGTTCAGACCGAACTGCAGAGCGGGAGAAGTGGACTTGTAGGTCGCCTGCTCCCTTCCTTTACGGACCAGCTGGTTAAAAGTAGGCATTGAATTTCTCCTTTCTTACATATTTTTGGCAGCCGCTCACTGCGGACAGCCTTTATTTTTTGCGGAAAACCTCTCGGTTATTCCGAAAAAACCAAATAATTGCAGGATTGATCTGAGAATGTCAGAGAACCGCCACCACGGACGCGCCCACCGCAATGCGGCAGGCCTGCCCCAGCTGTGCCATGGTATACCCGCCGTGTACGGGAATATCCGCCTCTGCGCAGCTGTCGGCCACCGGGCCGGTAATCGCCGGGTCGGCGTCGCAGGCCAGAAAGACCCGGCGGGCACGGCCCTCCCGAATCACTTTCCGGGACTGCTTCACACCGATCACCTTTTCCTGCGAAGCAAGTTCCGTAATCACGGGAAATTCCTCCTGATACTCGCTTTTATGGGAAAAGCATGAAATATCCCATTTGCATGTCAAAATTCGCGGAATCTACCCGCGCATTTGGAAATTATAGCATGAGGCGGCGCAATCGTCAAGTATTTCTGAGGAAAGGGGCTTTATTTTTTCTCTTTCACAAATCCTCGCCTCTCCCGCCGCCGTTTTTCATCGATTTATTCCAATTTCTGACGAATCAATCAAACTTTTTAGGCCGCTTCACCATCTATTCATTGTAGAACATCTATAAAGGAGGAATCCCTGATGAAACGTCTTCTCTCCCTGCTGGCGCTGCTACTGCTGCTGGCACTGGCCGCATGCGGCGGCACGGAACCCCGGCCGCCGGAGGAGCCGCCCACCGCCGCAGAACCCAAACTGGAAGAACTCTGCGGCACTGATTACCAGTCCTACATTGCGGAGACCATTATCATGCAGATGGAAAACCGGATGGACAAGACCCCTGATGTCCGTTATTTTCCTGTCACGGACAGCGCACCCCTGACCGATTATGCCGCCATTGATGAGACCACCTCCTTTGAAGTAGACGCGGACGGCAATATCGTAATCTACTTTCCCGCCGGCACCGTAACCAGCGAGGCCAACGGTGAGCAGTCCTTTCGGATCCCCTGTCCCTGACTCGCACCGGGTGAAAAGGAGACCCGCAGCCACAGGCTGCGGGTCTCTTCCGTTTTTACAGACTATCCAGGACCGGAGTCTCCGCCTCGGGGCCGCTCGTCTCATCCGGAACCAGCTCTTTGGCAAAGCTGTGATACGTCTGAAGTCCCGTTCCCGCGGGAATCAGCTTACCGATGATGACGTTTTCCTTCAGGCCCGTCAGATGGTCGGCCTTACCCTTGATGGCGGCCTCGGTGAGGACCTTGGTGGTCTCCTGGAAGGAAGCGGCGGACAGGAAGGAGTCCGTAGCCAGAGACGCTTTGGTGATCCCCATCAACAGCTGTGTGCCCACTGCCTTCCGCAGAGGTTCGCCGTCCTCCCGGACCTCTCCCGCCTCATTGCGGCGGTCGATCTCGGCGTTGGCATCGTCCAGCTCCAGAACGTCTACCATCGAGCCGTCCAGAAGCTTGGTGTCGCCGGAGTCCTCCAGGCGGACCTTGCGCATCATCTGGCGGACGATGACCTCAATATGCTTGTCGTTGATATCCACGCCCTGCTGGCGGTACACCCGCAGAACCTCCTGGATCAGGTAGTTGTACACAGCGTCGGCGCCCCGGATTCGGAGCACATCATGGGGGTTCAAGGCTCCGTAAGTCAGCTGCGTTCCGGCCTCGATGGTATCGCCGTCTCTCACCTGTAATCCGGTATGGGGCACCGCGTAAATACGGCTGTCGCCGTCCGGGGCGGTGACGATGATGTTCAGAAGGCTCCCCTTGGTCGCCTCCTCAAACTTCACCTTGCCGCCGATCTCAGACAGTGTGGCCATCCGCTTGGGCTTGCGGGCCTCAAACAGCTCCTCTACGCGGGGAAGACCCTGGGTGATATCGCCGCCGGCCAAGCCGCCGGTGTGGAAAGTACGCATAGTCAGCTGGGTGCCGGGTTCACCGATGGACTGGGCGGCGATAATGCCGACAGCCTCGCCGGGACCCACAGGACTCTGGGTGGCCAGGTTCATACCATAGCACTTGGCGCACACGCCGCTGCGGGCCTTGCAGGTGAGAACCGTCCGAATCATTACGGTCGGCTGTTCGTCTTTGGCGGGGTCAAACTCACAGCGGTCCGCCTCACAGGTGTTGTCCTGAATCCAGTGGCGGTTTTCCAGCACCTTGACGTCGCTCTCCTCCATCATGCGGCCGCTGGAGATCAGCACCTCACCCGTCTCCGCGTCCACTACGTCGCCCACCAGATAACGGCCCCGCAGCCGGTCAGAGAACTTCTCAATCACCTGGCCGTTCTCGCTGATCTCAGAGACCTTGATGCCGTGGGTAACCCCGCAGTCCTCCTCCCGGATGATGACCTCCTGAGAGACATCCACCATGCGGCGGGTCAGATAGCCGGAGTCGGCGGTCCGCAGGGCCGTGTCAGCCAGGCCCTTGCGGGCGCCGCGGCTGGAGATAAAGTACTCCAGAGCGGTCAAGCCCTCCCGGTAGTTGGCCTTGATGGGAATCTCAATCGTGCGGCCGGCAGTGTTGGCAATCAGGCCGCGCATGCCCGCCAGCTGGCGGATCTGCTTCATGGAACCGCGGGCACCGGAATCCGCCATCATGAAAATGGGGTTGTAGCGGTCCAGATTCTCCTGGAGCGCCGCAGAGACCTCGTCGGTGGTCTTCTCCCACACCTGCACCACCTGCTTATAGCGCTCGTGGTCGGTCATAAAGCCCATCTTATACTGGTTCTCAATGTCCACCACGGCCTGCTCGCTGGCGGCCACCATCTCGTACTTCTTGGGTGGGATGGTCATATCCGCGATGGAGACAGTGATGGCGGCCCGGGTGGAGTATTTGTAGCCGGTGGCCTTGATAGCGTCCAGCACCTCGGCCGCCATGGTAAAGCCGTGCTTGTTGATGGTCCGGTCCACAATCCTGCCCAGCTGCTTCTTGCCGCAGGTCTCGGTGATCTCGTAGTCACAGATGTGTTCAGGGTCGTTCCGGTCCACAAAGCCCAAGTCCTGGGGAATATTATGGTTGAAGATGATGCGCCCCGGGGTGATCTCCACCAGCCGGGTGTGCGCCACACCCTCCACCTCCCGGGTCCGGCGGACCAGGACAGGGCAGTGAGGGCCGATGACGCCCTCGTTATAAGCCATCAGCGCCTCGTCCTCGCTGGCGTAGACGCGGAGGGGGCGGTAGGACGCAGGCTGCCGGCCCTTCTCCAGGGCAGCATTGGCGGCCAGGAACTCATCCGCATCCACCAAGGTCCCGGCGGTGAGGCCGGTATCTCCGGCGTCTTCGCACCAGACGGTCTCCGCGCCCTTCTCCGCCTTTCCCATGCGGTCCATGGTCAGGTAGTAGCTGCCCAGCACCATGTCCTGGGTGGGCACGGTAACGGGGCCGCCGTCCTGGGGACGGAGCAGGTTGTTGGCGGAGAGCATCAGAATGCGGGCCTCGGCCTGGGCCTCGGCGCTGAGGGGCACGTGGATCGCCATCTGGTCGCCGTCAAAGTCAGCGTTGAAGGCCGTGCAGTTCAGGGGGTGGAGCTTCAACGCGCGGCCATCCACCAAAACCGGCTCAAAGGCCTGAATGCCCAGACGGTGCAGGGTCGGCGCTCGGTTGAGCATCACAGGGTGGTCCTTGATGATGACATCCAGCGCGTCCCACACCTCGGTCACGCCTTTGTCCACCATCTTCTTGGCGGACTTGATGTTGTTGGCGGTGCCGTCCTCCACCAGCTTTTTCATGATGAAGGGCCGGAACAGCTCCACAGCCATCTCCTTGGGAACGCCGCACTGATAAATTTTCAGCTCCGGGCCGACCACGATAACGGAACGGCCGGAATAGTCCACCCGCTTGCCCAAGAGGTTCTGGCGGAAGCGGCCCTGCTTGCCCTTCAGCAGGTCACTGAGGGATTTCAGCGCCCGGTTATTGGCGCCGGTGACCGCCCGGCCGCGGCGGCCGTTGTCGATCAGGGCGTCCACAGCCTCCTGGAGCATTCGCTTCTCATTACGGACAATGATGTCCGGGGCATTGAGCTGAATCAGCCTTTTCAGGCGGTTGTTGCGGTTAATGACCCGGCGGTACAGGTCGTTGAGGTCGGACGTGGCAAACCGGCCGCCGTCCAGCTGGACCATGGGCCGCAGCTCCGGCGGGATCACCGGAAGCACGTCGATCACCATCCACTCCGGCTTGTTGCCGGACATATAGAAGGCGTCCACCACCTCCAACCGCTTGACAATCCGGGCCTTCTTCTGACCGGAGGCCTCTTTCAGCTCAGCGTGGAGCTGCTGGGAGAGGGACGGCAGATCCACGTCCTGCAAGAGCTTTTTTACAGCCTCCGCACCCATGCCGGCCTGAAAGTCGTCCTCATATTTCTCCCGGTAGTCCCGGTACTCCTTCTCTGAAAGGATCTGGTTTTTCGCCAGGGGAGTCTCGCCGGGATCGGTGACGATATAGTTGGCAAAGTACAGCACCTTTTCCAGAATGCGGGGGCTGATATCCAGCAGCAGGCCCATCCGGGAGGGAATGCCCTTAAAATACCAGATATGGCTGACGGGCGTGGCCAGTTCAATATGGCCCATGCGCTCCCGGCGCACTTTGGCACGGGTGACCTCCACGCCGCAGCGGTCGCAGACCTTGCCCTTGTAACGGATCTTTTTATATTTGCCGCAGTGGCACTCCCAGTCCTTGGTGGGACCAAAGATCTTCTCGCAGAACAGGCCCTCCTTCTCCGGCTTGAGAGTGCGGTAGTTAATGGTCTCCGGCTTCTTCACCTCACCATAGGACCAGGCGAGGATCTGCTCGGGAGAGGCCATACCGATTTTGATCGCGTCAAAGGCAGTGTTGTTGCCGGGGTTATTCTCCATCATAGTACGATTTCCTCCTTCAATGATTCAGAATACGGCGTCTGTCGCGAATTCCAAATCATTCCTCCTCGTCCTCAAAGTCCATGCCGATATCCGCGCCGGCATCCTCCGGGGCATCCTCAATGTCAAAGCCGGACTCCTGGAACTCCGCCTCGTCGGCAAAGGCGCGGCGGCGGTCGTCGTCGGCGTCCATACGGGCCAGGTTGAAGGTATCCATGGCGTCCTCATCGTCTTTCAGCTCGATCACGTTGCCCTCCGGATCCAGCACCTGAATGTCCAGGCACAGGGACTGCAGTTCCTTGACCAGCACCTTGAAGGACTCGGGTACGCCGGGCTGAGGCACGTTGTGCCCCTTGACAATAGCCTCGTAAGTGCGGACACGGCCGGTCACATCGTCGGATTTCACCGTCAGGATCTCCTGGAGGGTATAGGCCGCGCCGTAGGCCTCCAGCGCCCACACCTCCATCTCGCCGAAGCGCTGGCCGCCGAACTGGGCCTTGCCGCCCAGAGGCTGCTGGGTGACCAGAGAATAGGGACCTGTGGAGCGGGCGTGAATCTTATCGTCCACCAGATGGTGGAGCTTGAGGAAGTACACATAGCCCACAGTGACCTTGTTGTCAAAGGGTTCGCCGGTGCGGCCGTCATACAGCACGCTCTTACCCTCGGGGTCCAGGCCGGCCTCCGACAGCATGGCGGAGATGTCCTCCTCCCGGGCGCCGTCGAAAATGGGGGTGGCCACTTTACAGCCCAGGGCGTGAGCGGCGTAGCCCAGATGGACCTCCAGCACCTGGCCGATATTCATACGGCTGGGCACGCCCAGGGGGTTCAGTACAATATCCAGCGGCGTGCCGTCCGGCAGGAAGGGCATATCCTCCTGGGGCAGAACCCGGGAGACGACGCCCTTGTTGCCGTGGCGGCCGGCCATCTTGTCGCCCACCTGGATCTTGCGGCGCTGGGCGATATACACCCGAACCACCATGTTCACGCCGGGTCCCAGCTCGTCGCCGGCCTCCCGGGTGAACACCTTGGTATCCAGCACAATTCCGCTCTCTCCGTGGGGGACTTTCAGGGAGGTGTCCCGGACCTCCCGGGCCTTCTCTCCGAAAATCGCCCGCAGGAGGCGCTCCTCGGCGGTGAGGTCGGTCTCGCCCTTGGGGGTGACCTTGCCCACCAGAATGTCGCCGGAGCGGACCTCCGCGCCGATGCGGATGATGCCCCGCTCGTCCAGGTCCTTCAGGGCGTCCTCGCCCACGTTGGGGATGTCCCGGGTGATCTCCTCGGGGCCCAGCTTGGTGTCCCGGGCGTCGATCTCGAACTCCTCAATGTGGATGGAGGTGTACAGGTCCTCCCGGACCAGGCGCTCGTTCAAAAGGACGGCGTCCTCGTAGTTATAGCCTTCCCAGGTCATGAAGCCCACCAGAATGTTCTGGCCCAGGGCAATCTCGCCCTGCTCGGTGGCGGGGCCGTCGGCCAGGACGGTGGGGTCCCGCATCAGGCCGTCGGGCCCGACGCCCCGGCCGTGGACCCGCTCGCCCACCTCCACGATGGGGCGCTGGTTGATGCAGGTGGTGTGGTTGGAGCGGAGGAACTTGATGAGCTTATAGGTTTTCTTCTCTCCCCGGATGGGGGCGGGGTTGCTCTCGGTGCTGTCGTACTGCACGGTGACATGGCGGGCGTCCAGATCAGTGACCACGCCGTCGCCCTCCGCCAGGACCACGATCTCGGAGTCGATGCAGATTTTGTGCTCCATGCCGGTGCCCACAATGGGGGCGTGGGGCCGGAGCAGGGGCACCGCCTGACGCTGCATGTTGGCGCCCATCAGGGCCCGGTTGGCGTCGTCGTTGGGGAGGAAGGGAATCATGGCGGTGGCGATGGAGACCATCATCCGGGGGCTGACGTCAATATAGTCGATCATCTCCCGGTCCACGTCCACGATCTCGTCCCGGTGCCGCCCGGTGATACGGGCGTTGACCAGGCAGCCGTTCTCGTCCACGGGTTCGGCGGCCTGGCCGACGATGAAGTTGTCCTCCTCGTCGGCGGTCATATAGGTGATGGAGTCGGCGACTTTGCCGGTTTCCTTGTCCACGGCCCGGTAGGGGGACTCGATGAAGCCGTACTCGTTGATCCGGGCGTAGGTGGCCAGGTAGGAGATCAGGCCGATGTTGGGACCTTCGGGGGTCTCGATGGGGCACATGCGGCCGTAGTGGCTGTAGTGTACGTCCCGGACCTCCATGTTGGCCCGCTCCCGGGAGAGGCCGCCGGGGCCCAGGGCGGAGAGGCGGCGCTTATGGGTCAGCTCCGCCAGGGGGTTCGTCTGGTCCATGAACTGGCTCAGGGGGCTGGAGCCGAAGAACTCCTTGATGGCGGCGGTGACGGGCCGGATGTTGATCAGGCTCTGGGGCGTGACAATATCCAGGTCCTGGATGGTCATCCGCTCCCGGATCACCCGCTCCATGCGGGAAAAGCCGATCCGGAATTGGTTTTGCAGCAGCTCACCCACACACCGGAGGCGGCGGTTGCCCAGATGGTCGATGTCGTCCTTGACAGAGACCCCCCTGGCCAGGCCGTCCATATAATTGATGGAGGTGAGAATATCGTCGATAATAATGTGCTTGGGCACCAGATCGTCCTTATGGAGCCGGATCTGATCCTTCAAGTCCTCACCCTGGTACTGGCCCAGCAGCTTTTGAAGCACGTCAAACCGGACCCGCTCCTTCACCCCGCACTCGGCCAGGGGATCAAAATCCACATAGTGGGACATATCGCACATTCCATTGGAGCAGATCAGCTGGGGCTGGCCCTCCACATCAATGGTAACCTCACTGACACCCACGGTATCCAGCAGCCGGGCGTCCTCCTTGCTCAAGAGGTGCCCCCCGTCAAAGAGGATCTCGCCGGTAGCGGGGTCTACCGCCGGACTCACCAGCTTGTAGCCTGTCACCCGCTGCCACAAGGACAGCTTCTTATTGAATTTGTACCGGCCCACGATGGACAGATCGTAACGCCGGGGATCGAAAAAGAGGTTGTTCATCAGCGTTTCGGCGGCCTCTACCGTGGGAGGCTCACCGGGACGCAGCCGGCGGTAAATCTCCAGCATGGCGTCCTCATAGGTCTTGCAGGGGTCCTTTTCCAGCGTGGCCAAAATACGAGGATCGCCGCCGAAGCGCGCTTTGATCTCCTCGTCGCTCCGCAGGCCCAGCGCCCGGATCAGGCAGGTGATGGGAATTTTCCGGTTCTTGTCAATGCGGACCCAGAAAAGCTCGTTGGCGTCGGTCTCATACTCCAGCCAGGCGCCACGCTGGGGAATAATTTGGGCGGAGAGGATCGGCAGATCGGTCTTCAGGTCGGTCTCCTTGCTGTAATACACCCCGGGGGACCGCACGATCTGGGAGACCACCACCCGCTCCGCACCGTTGATGACAAAGGTGCCGGAATGGGTCATCAGGGGAAAATCCCCCATGAAGATCTCTTGCTCCTTGATCTCCTCGGTCTCCTTGTTCCGCAGGCGAACTCTGACCTTCAGCGGCGCGGCATAAGTGGCATCCCGGGCCTTGCACTCCTCCACGTCGTACTTGGGAGCCTCGTCCATCTTGTAGTCGATGAATGTCAGCTCCAAGTTGCCCTGGTAGTCCGTAATCCCGCCCACGTCGGCAAAGACCTCCCGCAGGCCGGTGTCCAAAAACCACTGGTAAGACGTCTTCTGAATCTCCAGAAGGTTTGGCATGGGCATGACTTCCTCATGCCGGGCAAAGTTTTTGCGGAGGGTCTTTCCGTAGTACTTGTCTTTGGCCATCTTCTCAAATTCACCTTTCTTCCGCGCCGCCCTGTCCGGCGGCGCGCGTTGTTCTCCGAAAGCGCCGTTTAATGATACACCCGGTATAGTTGTTAAAACTTCTCCGTCTCACTCTTGTATTCCCATGGAAAATGTGCTATGCTAAGAAAAAAGGATAAGAGTGGGTTGTTGTATCCCATTAACATATAAGCGATTTATTTTACCACGCCTTGCCAGCTCTGTCAAGGTGAAATTTTGGTTTTTCTGCGGGCAGACCTCACTCGTTAAAACTGCCGGCGCACAGCGCCGGGAATTTCGTATATTCCCGCTTCCGACATTAAAAAAGAGGCCCCGGTCCTAAAAGGACCGGGGCCTCTTTCATCTCTCCAGCCGTCAGCTGAACAGCTCCTCGTCTGCGTAGTCGTCATACTCGGAGCGAAAGCGCTTGCTCAGCCGGTTCTTCATGCCGCAGCATCCTACGGACAGGTCATGCCAGCCGCCGATCAGCAGGCAGACCACCGCGGCAAAAGCCAGACTGGCGCCGATAATCTTCATAACCATGCTTGCCGTTTTGCTCATATCAAACTTTCCCCTTTCGATTATCCGTTTCCGGGTCTCTAATTTGCATACCGGTTATAGTATACCACATGTCCCGTTAAAAAGAAAGCACATTTTTTTCACCCGCATATTGAGACGTCTCTCCCAAATTTTCGACACTTTTGCTGAATACCGCCCTTGTTCTCAGCCCCCACTTGTGATACACTGATATAAAATAACCAGACATCCCTATCTCACAGAAATCTACAAGGAGGTTTTCCCTATGAAGCTCAGCTTTTTCGGCGCGGACCAATGCGTGACAGGCAGCTGCCACTGCCTGGAGATCAATGGTAAACGCATCCTCATCGACTGCGGACTGCAGCAAGGACGGGACGAGGTATCCAACGCCGAATTTCCCTTTGCCGCCAATACCATCGACTACGTGCTGGTGACCCACGCCCATATCGACCATTCCGGCCGCATTCCCATGCTCATCAAGCAGGGCTTCCAGGGCCGCATCCTCACCACCCGTCTCACCGCCCAGCTGCTGGAGATCATGCTGCTGGATTCCGCCCATATCCAAGAACAGGACGCCGAGTGGAAAAACCGCAAGGGCGAGCGCTCCGGCGCCCCCCGGACAGAGCCTCTCTACACCGTGGCGGACGCAGAGCGGGTGCCCGAATTTCTGGACACCTGTGAATACGGCCAGTTTATCCACCTGTGCGACGGCGTGGACCTGGAATTTACCGACGCCGGCCACCTGCTGGGTTCGTCCTTCATCGCCATGGACCTGACAGAGAACGGCGTAAAGAAGAGCATCGTCTTCTCCGGCGACATCGGAAACATCAACCAGCCCGTCATCCGGGACCCGGTCCAGATCACCGGCGCGGACTATGTCGTAATGGAATCCACCTACGGCGACCGGAACCATCCGGAGCAGTGGGGCTACACGGATAACCTGGCCAAGATTATCGACAGGACCATGGCCCGGGGCGGCAACGTCATCATCCCCTCCTTCGCCGTGGGCCGCACACAGGAGCTGCTGTACTTCATCCGGGAGATCAAGGAAGAGCACATGGTTTCCTCCTGTCCGGACTTTCCGGTGTACATCGACTCCCCCCTTGCCAAGAAGGCCACCTCCATCTTTGACAGCGATCTCCGGGGGTATATGGACCACGACGCCGTGTGGCTGGTTCGCAAGGGCACCAATATGTTCCGCTTCCCCAACCTCCATCTGACGGAGAGCAGTGAGGAGTCCAAGGCCCTCAACGAGGACCCCACCCCCAAGGTCATCATCTCCGCCTCCGGCATGTGCGACGCGGGCCGGATCCGCCACCATCTCAAGCACAATCTCTGGCGGCCGGAGTGTACCGTCCTCTTTGTGGGCTACCAGGGAGAGGGCACCCTGGGACGGAGCCTGCTGGAGGGCGCCAAGAGCGTGAAGCTCTTTGGCGAGGAGATCTCGGTCCAGGCCCATCTGGAGAACTTTACGGGTCTCAGCTCCCATGCCGACCGGGACCACCTGCTCAAATGGATCGGCGGCTTCCACGACCCAAAGCCCCAGCACGTCTTTGTCGTCCACGGTGACCGGGAGGTTGCCCCGTTCTTTGCCAAGACATTGGAGGGCATGGGTCTTGAAGCCCACGCGCCCCAATACACTGAGGTCTACGACCTGGCAGCCAACACCCAGCTGGCCCCCGGCTATCTGCCGGAGCGGAAGGTCTCCAAGACGACCCCCGGCGGCGCACGGGCCTCCGCCGCCTACGAGCGGCTGGTCTCCGTGGGCGCCATGCTCAACGAGTCCATCAAGCGCAGCAAGGGACGGGACAACAAGTCCGTCGCCAAGTTTGCCGACCAGCTGCGGCTGCTGCTGGAAAAGTGGGAGGATTTCTAAGGCGTTCTCAGGCAAAAGCGGAAGGCGGCTGCTTTCCGCTTTTGCTCCGGTACGGTCTTGTACCCAGGAGGTTTTTTGATATGGCTGTGTACACGCTTCTGTTTTTGGCCGTCTATGTGCTGGCGCCCATCGCCATTTTGCTGGTATTCCTCTTTTGGCAGCCCAGGCACGCCCTGTGGTCGGTCCCCATCTCCACAGTTCCATTCCTCCTGGTCTATTGGAGGGACTTTCTCTATTATGAGAGCCGGCGCTTGGGACTGCTGTTCTTAGCGGTCCAGGCCACAGTCACCGCCATACTCGCGCTTGTGATCCGCATAGCTGCAAAAAGGCGGCAGTGGCCATCCCCTTCTCGCACTCCATTTTATACTTTATAGACTTTATTGGAGAGGACCCGCCTATGGAAAACCTGCGCCGTCCCCTGGAAAAGGGAAAAATTTACACCGGCACCGTGGAGGGCTACTCCAGCGATGGCTGCGGCATCGTCCGTCTGGACGGCGCCGTGGTCTTCGTGCCCCGGGCTGTCCGGGGTGAGACCGTGGACCTGCGGATCACAAAGGTGATGAAATCCAGCAGCGCCGGAGAAATCGTAAAAATCCATGCTCCCTCCCCTGAGCGGGCCAAGCCGGAATGCCCCTATTTTGGCAAATGCGGCGGCTGCGACTTCCAGCACCTGAGCTATCCCGAGGAGCTTTGGGCCAAGCGCCAGCGGGTGCAGGACGCCCTGAAACGCCTAGGCGGCACGGATATACAGGTGGAGGAGATCCTGGGGGCCGGCGCGCCGCTTCACTACCGCAACAAGAGCCAGTACCCCGTGGGACCCGGCGGCTCCATCGGCTTCTATCGCGCCCGCAGCCATCAGGTCGTCCCGGTTGACCGCTGCCTGATCCAGCCGGAAGTCTCCGACCGCACCGCCAAAGCCGTAGGGGACTGGATGCGGCGATATAAAATTTCCGCCTATGACGAATCCACCGGCAAGGGGCTGATCCGCCACGTCTATGTCCGGGTCAATGCCCGAGGAGAGAGCCTTTGCTGCGTGGTGGCCAACGGGAAGCAGCTTCCCCGGGAACCGGAGCTGGCCGCCCTCATCCAAGCTTCCGCCCCCCAAACTGTGGGCGTGGTGCTGAATATCAATACCCGTCCCGGAAATGTAATTCTGGGAGACCGGTACCGCACCATCTGGGGCCGGGACTTCTTGATGGACACCCTCTGCGGCCTGGAGTTCAAGCTGTCGGTCCCGTCTTTCTACCAGGTAAACCGCGCCCAGGCGGAGGTTCTCTACGGCAAGGCCCTGGAATTTGCCGCCCTGACGGGCCGGGAGACTGTGCTGGACCTGTACTGCGGAACCGGCACAATCACGCTGTGCCTGGCCCGGCGCGCAAAGCGGGCCATCGGCGCGGAAATCGTGCCGCCCGCCGTGGCGGACGCCCGGGAAAACGCTGCCCGGAACGGCATAGAGAACGTGGAGTTTTTCTGTGGAGACGCCGCCGCCGTGGCCGCTCAGCTGGAACGAGAGGGCCTGCGGCCGGACGTCGTCACCGTGGATCCCCCCCGCAAAGGGCTGGCGTCGGACACCGCCGCCTCCATCGCCGGCATGGGGCCGGATCGGGTGGTATATGTCTCCTGTGACCCCGCCACACTGGGACGGGACGTGAAAATCTTCGCCGGGTTCGGCTACCGGGCCGACCGGGCCTGCGCCGTGGATATGTTTCCGGCGACGCGGCATGTGGAATCCGTTCTCCGCCTCGTCCGCTCCCATACCGTTTAAATTCTGCCTCTGCGTCGAAAGGAGTCCTATACCATGCCTGGCCGCCGTACGCTGCTGATCCCCGCGCTGCTGGACGACTGGTTTCCCCTGCTGCAGCACGCCTTCGCCTCTGACGCGTGGGAACCCGTGCTGCTGACGGAGGACAGGGGGCTTGCCGGCCTGGGCCAGCGGTACTTCCACAACGAGCTATGCTACCCCGTCTTTCTAGTGGCCGGACAGGTGCTCTCCGCCCTGGCCTCCGGAAAATATGACCCCGCCCGCTGCGGCGTGCTCATGGGCCAGGCTGGAGACGAATGCCGGGGTTCCTGCGGCATCCGCCTGACCCGAAAGGCCCTGGACAAGGCCGGATACCCACAGGTGGCCCTGCTGAGCCTGAACGTGCGGGGCATTGACCGAAGCACCGGTCTTCCCATCACGCCCGGAATGGTCCGCCGCGCCCTTGCCGCCGCCGTTTGGGGTGACACACTGGCCATTTTGCGGAACCAGACCCGGCCCTATGAGTCCCATCCCGGCGAGACCCAGGCGCTGTGGTCCGCCTGGATGAAGTCCCTGGGCGACGATCTCCGCCGGGGCGAAAATCTCACCCGGCGCCAGATCATGGCCCGCTGCCGGGAGATGGTCTCCGCCTTCCGAAATCTGGAGACCGTCCCCCGGCAGGTCCAGCGGGTGGCCGTCGTGGGGGAGATCTACACCAAATACTGCCGCCTTGGCAACTGGGATCTGGAGAATTATCTGGCGGCGGAACGCTGTGAGACCGGCGTGGGCGGCATCACCTGGTACGCCTTGTACTATATGGACTCCCACGCCCTGAAAGGTCCCCTTCCCCAGCGGAAGCTCTACCGTCTTCTGGCGCGGTACATGGGTTCCATTCAGCGGGAGATGCTGGAAATTCTGCACCGTGCGGGCTTCCGTACCCTGCCGCCCCTCTCCGAGGTGAAAGAACAGGCGGCGGACTTCGCTCCTCTGAACTGCACTGTGGCGGACGGCTGGCTCATTGCCGCCGAGGCCGCCGCCTGGTCGAACCTGGGCTATCGGAAAATCCTCTGTGTACAGCCCTTCGCCTGCCTTCCGGGGCATATTTTCGGCAAGGGGCAGTACACCGCCCTCCAGCGCAAGCTCCCGGGAACACGGTTGGTCAGCGTGGACTATGACGCCAGCACCGGCCCGGGCACCGTAGAAAGCCGCATCCGGATGCTGCTGGACGAAGAGCTGGATTTTTAGATACTGTTTGTATATTCCAGCCATCAATATACCATTTATAATCAAAGAAGGTGCCCTTATGCCGCCTAAAACGCTGTTGATCCCCTCCCTGCTGGACCGCCACTGGCCTCTGCTCCGCTGGGCTTTCCAATCCCGGGAGTGGTGTCCGGTGGTGCTGGAAGGAGCGCGGGCGGATGTGGAGGATCTGGGCCTGGGCCATACCCACAACGACCTGTGCTATCCCTTTGTTCTGATCACCGGGCAGGTGCTTTCCGCCCTGCACTCCGGGAAATATGATCCGGCCCGCACCGGTGTTCTGATCTCCCAGACCGGAGACGGCTGCCGCGGCTCCTGTCTGATCCGGCTGCTGCGGCCGGTGCTGGACCGGGAGGGGTTCGCGCAAATACCGCTGCTGAGTTTGAATACCCGGGGCATTGAGGCGGCCTCGGCTTTTCCGGTTGGACCGGCGATGGCAATGCGGGCACTGGCGGCGGCTTTCTGGGGGGACGCCCTGCTGCTGATGGGCAACGCAACCCGCCCTATCGAGCGCCATTTTGGCCAGACAGAGCGTCTGATCCGGCGCTGGGAGGAGACCCTCTCCGGGGATCTAAAGGCAAATCGAAACCTCTTTCCCGCCGCCGTCCTCCGCCGCTGCCGGGAGATGGCCCGGGATTTTCAGGCGGTGGAAACCGCACCAAAGGCTGTGCAGAACATCGCCCTGGTGGGAGATATCTACAGCAAATACTGCGCCCTGGGGAACTGGGGGCTGGTCTCGTTTTTAGAGCGGCAAGGGTGCCGGGCGGGCGTGAACGGCCTCACCTGGTACGCCCTGTACTATCTGGACAGCCATTTGGAAACCGGTCCCCTGCCGGTGCGGCTGGCGGGCAAGGCGCTGGCCTCGCTGGGCGGCCCTATGCAGAAACGTTTTACCCAAATCATACAGGAGGCAGGATTTTCCGTTCTGCCCCCCTACCGGGAATTAAAAGCCCTGGGACAAGATCTAAGCGGCACCCGCTGCGCCCTGGGCAGCGGGTGGCTGCTGGCGGCGGAGGCTGCCGCCTGGGTCCGGACCGGATACCCGAAGGTCCTCAGCGGCCTTCCCTTCCAGTGCCTGCCTGGGCACATCTACGGCCGGGGACAGTATGCCGCCCTCCAGCGGCAGCTGCCGGGAAGTCTCATTGTCGGAGTGGACTACGACGCCTCCCTTCGGGACGGCACGGTGGAGAACCGGATCCGGATGCTGCTGGACACGGAGCTGTAAAGCTGGGAACCTTTTCCGCTCCCGGTCCGTCAAAATCAGCAGGAGGTGTTATGAGATGAAAAAGCGGTTCTTGTCCCTGGCCCTGCTGGGGCTGCTGACCCTCACCGCCTGCGGCAGTTCACCAAGGGTGGGAGACGCTTTTGCAGGTGAGGTAAACAATTATGAGGGTGTCACCATGACCGTTGTGGAAGGCACCGCCACGCCCGGCGGCGTCACGGTGGAGGTGCTGAACACCACGGAGGCGGAAATCGACAGCGGCAACGAGCACGACTTTGGACTACAGATCGAGCAGGACGACCGGTGGTACTGGCTGGAACGCAAGGGGGAGTTCGCCAACACAGCGGAGGCGTATGTGTTCTCCACAGACGAATCCCGAGAGCTGGCCCTCAAATGGGACAGCAGCTACGGCAGCTTGAAGCCGGGACACTACCGGGTCACAAAGTGGTTCTTCGAGTACCGAACCTCTGGTGATCATACGGACTTTCTCCTGACGGCGGAGTTTACCCTGGAGTGAGGTGACGCCGGCCGTGAAGATCAAACAGCTTCTCCTCTCCCCGGCAGTGCTGGTCCCACTGTCCGTTCTGGCAGTTCTCCTTCTCTTTTCCGACCACGCGTCCTACCGGCAGGAGGGACTCTCCATGACTCCCGTGGAGGATGCCGTCACCTCCAGAGACCTCACCGTGGAAGTGCTGAACACCACAAATGAGGTCTTCCAGAACGCCGGGGACTATGACCCCAATTACCGTCTCCAGCGGCGGATGCTGGGCCTCTGGTTTCCCATGCGGCAGGACCCCGCATGGACCGGCGGCGAGGGGTGTATGACGCTCCCCACCTGTTATTATGAAAAGGACATCCCCCAGCGGCTGCACTTTCAGTGGAGCACGGATTACAGATTTCCATTTGCCTCTCTGTATCCCGGCCGCTACCGGCTGATTCTGGATTTTTACAAGCAGGACGGCTCCTATTCATACGGCCCGGACTTTTCCCTGGCGGCGGAGTTTACCGTAAAATAGCGTACCCGTACACATCGTTTTGGAAAAAAGGAGGGCGGCACACAGGCCGCCCTCCCTTTTTTGTAAACTTTTTTCCCAAGAGCCGGATTTTCTTTGCATTTTCTGGGTATTTGTGGTATGCTATCGTTGTTTTATTATGGGTAAATATCTATACGGCAGAACTCTTTCCTTTCTCAGGAAGGACGAATTGAAAGGACGTTTATAAAATCATGGGTCTTCTAAAATCACTATTTGGAGATTACAGCTCCCGGGAGCTGAAATCCATCTATCCCATTGTGGATAAGATCGAATCCATGGCCGACGAGTATAGGGCAATGACCGACGCCCAGCTCCAGGCCAAAACACCAGAGCTTAAAGAGCGCCTGCAAAACGGCGAGACACTGGATGACATCCTGCCGGAGGCCTTTGCCGCCGCCCGGGAAGCCGCCGACCGGGTATTGGGCATGCGCCCCTACCGGGTGCAGCTGGTAGGCGGCATCGTCCTGCACCAGGGCCGGATCGCCGAGATGAAGACCGGTGAGGGCAAGACCCTGGTGGCCACTCTCCCCGCCTATCTCAACGCTCTGGCGGGACAGGGCGTCCACATTGTCACCGTCAACGACTACCTGGCCAAGCGCGACAGCGAGTGGATGGGCAAGGTCCACCGCTTCCTGGGACTGAAGGTGGGCCTGATCGTTCACGGCCTGACCAGCAAGCAGCGCCAGGAGGCCTACGCCGCCGACATCACTTACGGCACCAACAACGAGATGGGCTTCGACTACCTGCGGGACAATATGTGCATCTACGCCCAGGAGCTGGTGCAGCGGGGCCACGCCTTCGCCATCGTGGACGAGGTGGACTCCATCCTCATCGACGAAGCCCGGACCCCCCTCATTATCTCCGGCCAGGGGGAGAAGTCCACCCAGCTCTACGACATGGCCGAGATGCTGGTAGCCCGGTTCAAAAAGCAGGTGGTGGTCCAGGTAGACAACAAGGAGGAGGAGGACGCCGATCTCGACGCCGATTACGTGGTGGATGAGAAGGCCAAAACCGCCACCCTCACCGCCCGGGGCATCGCCAAGGCGGAGGAGTTCTTCCACATCGACAACCTCTCCGATCCCTCCAACTCCACCCTCTCCCACCACATCAACCAGGCCATCCGCGCCCACGGCACCATGAAGCGGGACGTGGACTATGTGGTTAAGGACGGCGAGGTCATCATCGTAGATGAGTTCACCGGGCGGCTCATGTTCGGCCGGCGGTACTCCAACGGCCTCCATCAGGCCATTGAGGCGAAGGAGCACGTCAACGTCAACAGCGAGAACAAGACCCTGGCCACCATCACCTTCCAAAATTACTTCCGCCTGTACAACAAGCTCTCCGGCATGACCGGCACCGCCCTGACGGAGCAGGAGGAGTTTGGCACCATCTACAATCTGGACATTGTGGAGATTCCCACCAACCGCCCCAACCAGCGCGACGACCACCACGACGTGGTGTACAAAACCGAGGCGGGCAAGTTCCGGGCCGTGATCCAGCAGATCAAAGAGTGCCATGAAAAGGGCCAGCCGGTGCTGGTGGGCACCGTGTCCATTGAGAAAAACGAGCTGCTCTCCAAGCTCCTGGCAAGAGAGGGGATCAAGCACAACCTTCTGAACGCCAAAAATCACGAGAAAGAGGCGGAGATCGTGGCTCAGGCCGGCAAGTTCGGCGCCGTTACCGTGGCCACCAACATGGCCGGCCGCGGTACCGATATCATGCTTGGCGGCAATGCCGAATACCTGGCCCGGGCCGACCTGGTAAAGGCCGGCTACTCTGAGGAGATCATCGTAGATGCCACCGGCTACGCCGATACCGACAACCAGGAAATTCTTGATGCCCGGAAACTGTTTGCGGAGAAACTGGCCCAGCACAAGGCGGAGATTACAGACGAGGCGGAGCGGGTGCGGGCCGCCGGCGGTCTTTTTATCATTGGTACGGAGCGCCATGAGTCCCGCCGGATCGACAACCAGCTGCGGGGCCGCGCCGGCCGCCAGGGCGACCCCGGCGAGACCCGGTTCTATATCTCCCTGGAGGACGACCTGATGCGCCTCTTCGGCGGCGACCGCATCACCGGCATGATGGAGCGGTTCGATATCGACGAGGACACCCCCATCGAGAACAAGATGCTCACCCGCGCCATAGAGAACGCCCAGACCACCGTGGAGTCCCGGAACTTCCAGTCCCGAAAGTCCGTGCTGGAGTACGACGACGTGATGAACAAACAGCGGGAGATCATCTACGCCCAGCGCCGCCAGGTGCTGGACGGCCTGGATATCAAAGACACTGTGCTGAACATGATGCACACCTCTATCTCCAACCACGTCTCCCTGGCCTTTGGTGAAAAGTCCTCTCTGGACACCGCCGGATACCGGGAGATGCTTCGGGGGCTGGAGGGTATGTACTTTGCCAAAGGCGCTGTCAGTATTCCCGCAGAGGAAATTCCCGGCAAGAGTCAGGAGGACTTCGACCAGGTCTTCATCGCCGCCGCCGAAGATTTCTACGCGGCCAAGGAGACGGAGATCACCCCGCCGATCATGCGGGAGCTGGAGCGGGTCATCATGCTGCGGGTGGTGGATGAGTATTGGATGGACCACATCGACGCCATGGACGACCTAAAGCAGGGCGTCCGCCTCCAATCTTTCAGCAACAACAACCCCGTGGATGTGTACAAGCGGGAGTCCCTGGATATGTTTGAAGAGATGGTCTCCGCTATTCAGGATGAGACCGTCCGCCGGCTGTACTCCGTCCGCCTGCGGAAAGACGAGGAGGTCAAGCGGGAGCGGGTGGCCAAGGGCATGGTGGAAAACGTGGGCGGCGACGGCACCAAGCCCAAGAAGCAGCCTGTGAAGGTCAACAAAATCGGCCGGAACGATCCCTGCCCCTGCGGAAGCGGTCTGAAATGGAAAAAGTGCAGCTGTCCTGAATACCATCAGAACTGATGGGGGTTCCCGCCTTGCGGGGCGGGGCGACTGATACTTGCCCTAACGGGCGGGGGAGATTTCAGCCATCAGGATGGCCGGGCAGATGCACCCCAGACACGCCGGGCACCGGCGTGTCGTCGTCCCCGGCCCGAGGCCGGGAAACTCCCAACCCGCCCGCAGGCAGGTCTCCCGAAGGAAGTCAAAATTCCCCGCCCCTCTTGGGGCGGACTTTGGAGGCATTCTCTATGGACCACACAAACGAAGGCGTGCTGAAACTGCTCCAGGACATCAAAGAAATCTTGCTTGGCATCGCTCTTCTGCTCCTCGGCGGAATCCTCGCCGGTTTGGGCATCGGCCTTGCCGGCTTGACAGGCGGCGGCGTATTCCTTCTCTTGCCGGTCGCCGGCTTTTTGATCCTGCTAAACGGCGGACTTCATGTTTGGTACGGCTGGACAGCGCACCATGTGGTGGAAAAAATCGATGATGCGGAAGGCGCCGAACGATAACGGAGGTTTATATGGCCTTTCAAATCCAAGAGCAAAACGGTGTGGTCTTTCTGACCTCCTCCCTTCTCCCCGTGCCCCACGCCTTCTCCACCCGTCTGGGCGGAGTCTCCCCCGCCCCCTGGGACAGTCTGAATCTCCGCCCCGGCATGGGGGACGGAGGGGATGCCCTGCGGGAGAACTACCGGCGCTTCTGCGGCTGCGCAGGCGTAAGCATGGACCGTCTGGTCCTCTCCAGACAGGTCCACGAGACCACCGTCCGCCCCTGCACCGCCGGTGATGCCGGGAAAGGGCTGGACCGGCAGCGGGACTACACCGCCGACAGTCTGATTACCGATGAAAAAGACCTCCCCCTGGCGGTCTTTTCCGCCGACTGCGGCGTGATTTTGCTCCACGATCCTGTCAGCGGGGCCGTGGGCGGCGTCCACGCCGGATGGCGGGGCTGCGCCGGCGGGATCCTGGAAAGGGCTGTCCAGGCCATGGGCCGGAACTATGGCGCAAAGCCGGAAAACCTGCTGGCCGCCATCGGTCCCTGTATCGGACAATGCTGCTTTGAGACCGACGGCGACGTGCCGGATGCTATGCGCTCCGCCCTGGGGGCGGACGCGGAACCATTTCTGGAGAGGCGGGGTTCCAAGTACCACATAGACCTGGCGGGATTGAACCGGCAATGGCTCCTGCGGTCCGGTATGCTGCCGGAACGGATCGACGTCTGCGGCCTCTGCACCGCCTGCCGTCCAGACCTGTTCTGGTCTCATCGAAAAATGGGAGACGCAAGAGGCGTGCAGGCCGCCGTCATCTCCGCCAAATAAAAATGGGCGTTGGGAATCTTTCCGCTGTCCGCTTTTATTAGGCCTTGTTTGATAAATGGCGAAATGCACAGCGGCGAGAGATTTTTTCGCCGGGCGGGGCAAACATTTGCAGGGATACTTTGTGTATTTCAAAAATTTTTAACGCGGCAAAGTGGAATGAGATCCGCTGTTTGGGCGTTTTGTCATTTTTCAAACAGGCCCTAGGTGTCACAGATCCGCCAAGCACTTTTATGACTGCTATAAATTCACACAACACGGTACTATGATGAAAAAGTTCTTATTCGTGATCTCTTCCCTCCTGCCTTTGCTTCTTCTCGCCGGCTGCTGGCACTGGCAGGAAGAACTGCCGGAGGATGCCGCTTCCGGTCTGATACAACCCGGCGATGAAGTACCCGATGCCACGGAGCCAGCCACGCTTTTGCCCGAGTCCTTTTCCCTTCCCTATACGCCGGACCAGCCCCTGGACCCCATCGACTGCCCTGACGGTATGCAGCAAGTAGTGTCGTCACTCCTATACGAGGGTCTCTTTCGCCTGAATCCCAGCTTGGAACCCGAGCACCTGCTCTGCGAGAGCTACACATATGATCCAGAGCGCTATGTATACGCGTTTATCCTTCGCTCCGGCGTCCTGTTCTCCGACGGCTCCCCCCTAACTGCCCGAGACGTACGCGCGGCCCTAGAGCGGGCCAGGCAGTCGGAGCGGTACCGGGAACGGCTCTCCCAGGTCTCCTCCATCTCCGCCAGGGACGGCGTCGTCACCATTGCCCTCAACCGCCCCAATACCGGTTTCCCCGCCCTGCTGGATATTCCGATCTCTAAGGAAACCGGAGCCATAGGACTTGGCACCGGGCCATACCGGTTCTCTGAAGATGAGCAGGGGGCTTTTCTTGCCGCCAATTCCACCTGGTGGCAGGGAGACGGCCAGCCGGTGGACCGCATCAATCTGACGGAGGCCCCCAGCCAAGACGCCATGCTCTACCGCTTCACCTCCCATGAGGTGCAGCTGATCACCGCCGACCTCACCGGCGCTTTTCCCATTGCCCTTACCGGCAGTGTCGGTCTATGGGACACAGACACTACTGTACTGCAGTATATAGGCTGCAATACCGCCGCCGCTCCACTGGACAGCGCCGCCCTCCGGCAGGCGCTGGGAGGGGGAATCAACCGGGACCACATTGTCAGCGGATTTCTCTCCGGTCATGGCACAGCCGCACAGTTTGCCCTGTCTCCCCTCTCCCCCCTCTATCCAAAAGAGCAGGAAATTCGCTTCTCCGCCGACGCCCCCATCCAAGCCGTATCCAAAACCGGCTACACTCCTCAGCGCACTCTTACCCTGCTGGTAAATGAGGAAAACAGTTTTAAGGTCTCCGTCGCGAATTATCTGGCGGAATCCTTTACTGCCGCCGGCGTCCCTGTAGAGTCCAAGACTCTCCCCTGGGAGGAGTATATCGCCGCCCTGGAGGCGGGAGATTTTGACCTCTACTACGGCGAGGTCCGCCTTACCGCCGACTGGGATCTCACTCCCCTGCTGGCCACAGGCGGCGCCCTAAACTATGGCGGCTGGGCGGATATTCGGACAGACGAGTTGCTCTCCTCCTTCCATACCGCCACGGACCGTGCCGCCGCTATGGAAACCCTGTGCACCTATCTGCGGCAGCAGTCTCCGATCCTTCCGGTGTGCTTCAAATCCTTCTCCATTTTGACACAGGCCGGCGTCTTAGAGGGGTTGACTCCCACCGCGGCTGAACCCCTGTACAATCTGGCAGACATTCTTATTCATCTCCGGGAAGGCTGAAGGAGGGCGCCGCAGGCGCCCTCCTTTTTACCGTTTCGCTTTGCCGGTAATCTCCTCTACCGTAATCTTCCAGACGCTGGTTCGCTCCAGGCTTTTGGCAACGGCTTTGTCAAAGGCCTCCATATGGTCCGGTGTGTGCCGCTGGCACAGCAGCCGCAGCCCGTGGATCTTCTCATGGTCCTCTGTTACCTCCTCCGCTGTGCCGAACGCCACCGCCGACTCAAATAGCGTCGTAAATTTTCCCGGCGGTATCCGGGTGTCCCCCACACAGCTCAGGCATACTCTGGGGGACCGCCTGAGGCACACTATCTTTCGTCCCTCCATAGCGCTGTGGAAGTAAATAGAATTCCCCTCCCGCGCAATTGTGACCGGAAGTCCATAGGGTCCGCCGTCCTCCGCTGTCATGGCCAGGAAGGCGTACTCGCACTTGTCCACCACCTCCCAGGCAAATTCCTCCGGCATTTGCCGCTCCTTTCGCCGCATTTCCGCCATACTCCTCTGTTCCTCCCTCTCTATCAAAGCAAACTTCTGCAAACGTGAGAGCCGCTTAATAGCCACTTCCCGTCTCAGCGCAGCAGACTGGTCCACCGCTTCCTCCCGGTACACCAGGGACACCGGCAGGCGGCTGCGGGTGTACTTCGCCCCTCTGCCGCTTTGATGCGCCGCCACACGCCGGACCAAATCGTTGGTACATCCGGTATACAGCGACCCGTCTCCGCAGCGGAGCATATAGACAAACCAGCCCATCTTTCTCCCCTCTCCCCCGCCGTTTACATCTAAATTCCGCTCCTCACTATACCAAATTTTTTGTCTGCTGTAAAGTCAGCATGTGGACTTCCCCTGGTCTCATAAAAATTAGGGAGGAGGGATTCTATGCTGTCTGCCGCACTGCTGTTATTTGCCAATACGCTGTTGTTTTCCCTGCGTCTATCCGGAGGCGGGTCGTTCCCAAAGCCTCTCTCCGCCGCGGAGGAGCGGGAGTGGCTGGCCCGTTATGCTCGGGGAGATCCGGAGGCCAGAAATGTACTCATTGAGCGAAACCTGCGCCTTGTCGCACATATCATTAAAAAATACTATACCCAAAGTGCCGACCAGGAGGATCTGATCTCCATCGGCACAATTGGCCTCATCAAGGGAATTTCCAGTTTTGATCCCTCTAAAGGCGCACGGTTGGCTACCTATGCCGCCCGCTGTATCGAAAATGAAATTTTAATGTACTTCCGCAGTCAAAAAAAACTCCAAGGGGAGATCTCGCTCTCAGACTCTATTGAAAATGACAAGGAAGGCAACGCCCTGCAGCTCATCGACGTGGTAGGCGTAGATGACACCATGCTGGAAGATCTTCATGACCGGGACAATGCTCTGCGCCTCCACTCCTTACTGCGGGAATGTTTGACTGGACGAGAAGCGGAAATCATCCGCTTGCGCTATGGTCTGGGCGGTACCGTGCCACTGACCCAGCGGGAAATTGCCTCATCCTTCGGCATCTCGCGGAGCTATGTATCCCGCATCGAAAAACGGGCACTGGAAAAGCTGCGTCTGGCATTACAATCTCCTGCGCCAATCCGGCAAAAGAAGCCGGCCGCTTTAGATCAGAGTACTTCAACACTTTGAATGGCAAAGAGCCGGCCCGGAAAATTTCCAGGCCGGCTCCATCAGGTCTCAATACCACCTTACCACTGCGGTAACCTTTCCTAAAATTGAAGCATATGTTCCGTCAATCGGACTGTAGTCATCATTTTCCGGCAAAAGCCAAGTCTCCCCGTTCCGCCGGGACAGCCGCTTTACCGTGGCCTCATCCTCCAAAAGCGCCACCACAATCTCGCCGTTATTTGCCGTCTGCTGGCGGCGAACCACCACCAAATCTCCCGGAAGAATACCCGCGTTCAGCATGGACTCTCCCCGGACCCGCAGGGCAAAATACTCATTACTCCGGCCGCCGGCATCAAACGTCAAATAGTCCTCAATGCACTCCTCCGCTAAAATGGGGCTGCCCGCCGCCACATTGCCCAAAATAGGAATGCGGTCTTCCGGATGGGCCTGCTCGGTCAGCGCAATGGCCCGGCCCTTACCGGCCCCTTTTGCGATCACACCGGCCTCTTCCAACCGCTTTAGATGAAAATGTACGGTAGAGGGCGATTTCAACCCAACCGCCTCGCCAATCTCACGCACGGAGGGTGCATACCCCTGTTCTTGAATGCATACCGCAATATACTCATAAATCCGCTGCTGCATTTTAGAAAGTTCCGCCATACTGGACCTCCTAATACACTCTCTCAGTCTTTACTTTAATTATTATATCACATTTGCCTTTAAATTGCAAACATCTGTTCCATTTTATTTTTTGTTTATTTGTAAAATTCCACTTGAAAACAGCCAAAATTTATGATAGTATAAGTATCTGTTGAATAACATATCATGTTTTCGCATAAGTGAATTTTGGAGGTTTTCCACATGGATACTTTAAGACTGATTATTACCGTTTTGCAGTTGCTCTGCGGCCTTGCCATCATTCTTGCAGTGCTGTTCCAGTCCGGCAAAAGCGCCGGTCTCTCCGGTGCGATCGGCGGCGTGGCGGATTCTTTTCTGGCTAAGAACAAGGCTAAGACAATGGATGCCAAGTTGGCCCGGGCTACCAAATGGGTCGGCGCTGTCTTTTTGATTTTGACTCTGGTATTGCTGATTTTAGGTTAAGCGGTATAGGTAAAGCGGACGCCTGTAGAGGTGTCCGCTTTTTTAATATGCCCTCAACTCTTTCCTGAGCGGTACATCACGTCCGCCTGGGGGCTGATCCCGTTTAGCCGCAGCAGCTCCTCCACCGTGACAAACCAATACCCCTCCTCCTGCAGCGCATCCACAATCTGCAAAGCCGCATCCACAGAGGATGGATAGATATCGTGTAAAAGGACGATTCCGTTTGGTTTTGCGTCCTGCAAAACCGCATGCACAACCTGTTCCGTATTTCGTTTTTCCCAATCTCGAGGATCTATTGACCATTTTACCATGGGAACGCCGGTTTTTACTCCTTCATCGATGATCCCATAAGGCGGGCGCAGCCAATAGCCCCCTTTTCCCAGGGTATTCCGCAGCGCTTCCTCTGCCATGCGGACCTCCTGAGCGGCCTCCTCTGTAGAGGCCCCGTCCAGCCGTACATGACTCCAGGTATGATTTCCAATCTGGTGTCCCTCCGCCTCCATTCGCTCCACAAGATCCTCGTTACCTGCGATCTGCTCTCCCACCAAAAAAAAGGTTGCGCTGGCTCCTCGCGCCTTAAGACCGTCCAGCAATTTGCCCGTAGTTTCCCGGCGGGGACCGTCGTCAAAAGTCAGCGCAATATACTTTACCTCTGCCGGCAGCTCCGTCGAAGCGTCTGCCGGCAGGACTTCTTCATTCCAACAGGACCATGCCATTAGCCCGGCAAGGCATAAAAAGAGCAGCTGTCTCTTCCACATCCGTTCCCATCTCCCCGTATTATTCAGGGGTAGTTTATACAGGAAGGGAAGAAATACAGCTGTTAAAATCTACCGCTTTAAAAATCATGGATTGAAAATACCCGCGCCAGTCCGCGCGGGCATCCCCCTACCAGATCAGCATTCCCAAAATACTGCTCAGAACATTGACGAAAATAATGGCCATAACGATCCATATAATGTACTGTGCGGGATTTTTCCCCTGCTTTTTCTGCCAGCCCGCCGTCTTTTGCCGGTTGGGCAGTGGCTGCGCCGCTTTTACGCCTCGTCTGCCGCCCTTAGATAGCCCCACTGCCTTCCGCACCCGGTTTTCCGCATGGAACTCCTCATGCACAAAGGACCCCGCATGATTTTTCTCATTCAGTCCCTCTTCCCAAACCACGGTGCCATCGGCGCCAATGCGGGCATGCTTTCCCGGCTGGTTAAATGCGCCGCACTTGGGACAAAAATCATCCAGGTCAAAATCATAGTTCTTTCCGCACTCGTAGCACCGGACCTTTCGCATGAGAATCCCCTCCTCTATCAGTTGTCTCCATTGTACCACAACTTTCGACATTTGGAAAGGAAATTCACCTCTGATTCCCCAGAAAAGGAGTTTATGTATGCCGTGTATGAAAAGCACAACACTGCGGAACATGTAAAAATCTTCTCTGCGGCAAGGTGCAGCGGTCCAGTCCTGCAGAGCGCCCGAAAAGACTGAACGTGGCCAGTTCAGAACTACCCGATGAATGGAAAGTTCTGTTGATTATGTGTTCCCTCCCCCCTGAATCAGAAGGATCTGAAAAAGCCCTTTGTCATGGCACCTGAACTCCATGACAAAGGGCTTTTCTGAACCAGCTTTATTTTACCAGCTCAATAATGGCGGTCTCCGCAGCGTCACCGCGGCGAACGCCGGTGCGGACAATGCGGGTGTAACCGCCGTTGCGCTCGGCATAGGTAGGAGCAATCTCCTTAAACAGCTTCTTACAGACGTCCTCGCGGGTAATAAAGCTCATGGCCTTGCGGTAAGCGGCCAAATCGCTCTTTTTACCCAGCGTGATCATCTTCTCAGCCAGGGGCTTAATCTCCTTGGCACGGGTGACGGTAGTCTCCATCTTCCCATTGTCCAGGAAATCCGTGACCTGCTGACGCAGCATCGCCATGCGCTGGTCGGTGGTCTTGCCAAGTTTCCGGGTTCCGGGCATTTCGATCTCCTCCTTATCAGGATTTTGGTCAGCCGGCGGAGAACTCCACCGGCGTGGAATCAGTTGTTCTCTTCATCGGCCAGGTGCAGGCCCATCATCGCCAGCTTGTTAATGACCTCTTCCAGGGATTTGCGGCCCAGGTTGCGGACCTTCATCATCTCGTCCTCGGTCTTGGAAATCAGATCTTCGACCGTGTTGATGTTGGCGCGCTTAAGGCAATTAAAGCTGCGAACAGACAGATCCAGCTCCTCAATGGTCATCTCCAGCACCTTGTCCCGCTGTGCCTCCGCCTTCTCCACTACGGTGGGCTTGCTGCCCACATTTTCAGAGAGGTCGGTGAACAAGGTAAAGTGGTCGCACAGAATCTTGGCGCCCAAGGACACCGCGTCACGGGCAGAGATGGTTCCGTCTGTCCAGACCTCCAGCGTCAGTTTGTCAAAGTCGCTGGAAGTACCCACGCGGGTGGGTTCTACCGTATAATTTACTTTATAGACCGGAGTATAGATGGAATCCACAGCAATCGTGCCGATTACATTCTGCTGAGGTTTGTTGCGGTCCGCGGGTACATAGCCGCGTCCGTGAGACAGGGTGATCTCCATGTTCAGAGTCGCACCATTGTCTAACGTGGCAATATGCATGTCGGGGTTCAGAACCTCGACCTCACCGTCGGCCTTGATGTCACCGGCGGTAACCTCACAGGGTCCTACCGCTTCAATATAAACCGTCTTGACAGTCTCACTGTGCAGTTTGGTCAGGAGGCCCTTCACGTTTAAGACGATCTCCGTCACATCTTCCTTCACACCGGGGATGGTAGAAAACTCATGCTGAACACCGGCAATCTTGATGGTCGTCGGCGCCGTGCCAGGCAGAGAGGAAAGCATAATGCGGCGAAGCGCGTTGCCCAGGGTCGTGCCGTATCCCCGCTCCAGGGGTTCCACCACATACTTTCCGTACGTGGTGCTGCCCGGCGTTTCGATACACTCGATCTGGGGCTTTTCAATTTCGATCATGCAGTTACCCTCCTTCATCTTCTCATTGCGGCGGCGCATCGCTGCGTACCGCGGACATTACGTGTCATCCTCGAGGGCGCCCTCCGATTACTTGGAGTAAAGCTCGACGATGAGGTGTTCCTCAATGGGAAGATCAATATCCTCACGGGCAGGTTCTGCAATGACCTTGGCCACGTTATCTCTATCCATTTCCAGCCACTTGGGCACCACACGGGAGGAGTTGGCCTCCAGGGAACCCTTAAACTTATCAAGGCTGCGGGAGCCTTCTTTCAGGGCCACCACGTCGCCGCTCTTCACCAGGTAGGAGGGAATGTTGACCTTCCTGCCGTTCACGGTGAAATGGCCGTGGAGCACCAGCTGACGGGCTTCGGCGCGGCTCATGGCAAAGCCCAGACGGTATACCACGTTGTCCAGGCGGGTCTCCAGAATGGACAGCAGGTTCTCACCAGTCATGCCGGACTTTTTGTTGGCCATAAGGAAATACTCGTGGAACTGCTTCTCCAGCACGCCGTAATAGCGCTTGGCCTTCTGCTTTTCGCGCATCTGCATGCCATATTCAGAGAGCTTTTTGTTTCTCGCGTTGCCATGCATTCCGGGAGCGTAGCCACGACGCTCGATGGAGCACTTGTCCGTGTAGCAGCGGTCGCCCTTCAAAAAGAGCTTCTGGCCCTCTCTGCGGCAAAGGCGGCAGACTGCGCCGGTATATCTTGCCATATTGCTTGTTACCTCCTATTCAGATCAGTTAGACGCGGCGGCGCTTCGGGGGACGGCAGCCATTGTGGGGGATGGGCGTGACATCTTTGATCATCGTCACTTCCAGACCCACCGCCTGCAGGGCGCGAATGGCAGCCTCACGGCCCTGGCCGGGACCCTTGACAAAAACCTCAACGGTCTTCAATCCGTGCTCCATGGCGGCGCGGGCAGCGGTCTCAGCCGCAGTCTGGGCCGCAAAGGGCGTGGACTTCTTGCTTCCCCGGAAGCCCAGGCCGCCGGAGGAAGCCCAGGAGATGGCGTTGCCCTGGGTGTCGGTAACAGTTACCATGGTGTTGTTGAAAGAAGAACGGATATGGACCTGACCCCGCTCAATATTCTTTCTCTCACGGCGGCGGCGAATAACTTTCTTACCGCCAGATTTCGCAGTTGCCATTTCAGTTCTCCCTCCTTACTTCTTCTTGTTGGCAATGGTCTTCTTAGGACCCTTGCGGGTACGGGCGTTGGTCTTGCTGCGCTGTCCGCGGACGGGCAGACCCTTACGGTGCCGGACACCGCGGTAGCAGCCGATCTCACTCAGGCGCTTGATGTCCAGCGCGGTCTGGCGGCGCAGGTCGCCTTCGACGGTATAGGCGTCGATAGCGTCACGGAGCTTTTGCTCGTCGGCGTCGGTCAGGTCCTTCACGCGGGTGTCGGGGTTGACGCCCGCCTGCGCCAGGATATCCTTGGCGCTCTTTCTGCCAATGCCGTAGATATAGGTGAGGCCGATTTCGATACGCTTATCCTTCGGCAGGTCAATACCGGCAATACGTGCCATACTCTTAAAGCACCTCCAATTAAATGTTAGCCCTGTCTCTGCTTATGCTTGGGGTTCTCGCAAATGACCATAACACGGCCTTTGCGGCGAATGACCTTGCATTTTTCGCACATGGGCTTCACGGACGGTCTTACTTTCATAGTTTGAAACCTTCCTTTCAGCGGTTTGTGTCAATCTGTTCGCCCGGCGCTCTCATGCCGTGCCGGGTGATCCGGCCGCGGGTCGGGTCGCAGGGAGACATCTCCACCGCAACCTTGTCGCCGGGCAGAATCCTGATGAAATTCATTCTGAGTTTCCCGGAAATGTGTAGGCATGATCTGGTCTATTCCCAAGGCCGAATTGGAGGCCTGTGTTGGGAAAAATCCTCTCACGGCGCCTTCCGCCTCGGCCATGTCGGACTTTGCCAGATTCATCCCTTGCTGCGCCAGGTGATCCGGCCGCGGGTCAGGTCGTAGGGAGACATCTCCACCGTAACCTTGTCGCCGGGCAGAATCCTGATGAAATTCATTCTGAGTTTTCCGGAAATATGCGCCAGAATCATGTGTCCATTTCCAATGTCAACCTGGAATGTTGTGTTGGGCAGAGCCTCTTTCACAACACCTTCCACTTCGATCATGTCGGATTTTGCCAAACGTTATCCCTCCTGGTCCGGATGAAGCTCCCCGCAGTATCCCGCGAGGGTTCTGCGAAGTTCACTGTTGGTGATCTTCTCTTGGCCCTTGATTTTTTCAGCAAGGCGGGTTCCGTCGTCGGCCACAAAGAGCACATGTCTGCGCTTTTTGCGCTTGGGCGATTCCACCTTCCTGGACTTTCCGTCCGCCAGCAGAAGGTATTCCCCCTCTACCGCAAGCACAACAAAGAGTTTTCCCTTGTCCCTGCCGGCGTCGGACCGAACAATGTTTGATTTTGCAATTTCCATACGCTTCTTTTTACCCTCAGATAGCGGGAGCCGTTAAAATCTCAGGCTCCCCATCGGTAATCAGGACCGTATTCTCATAGTGAGCCGCCCATTTTCCGTCCACCGTCTTAACGGTCCAGCCGTCCGGCAGGACCTGAATCGCGGCGGTACCGGCGTTCACCATGGGTTCGATTGCAAGGGTCATGCCCCGCAGCAGCCGAGGTCCCCGGCCCGCATGGCCATAATTGGGAATTTCCGGCGGCTCGTGCATTTTGGCGCCCACGCCGTGGCCCACATACTCCCGGACGACACTGCATCCATGGCTCTCCACATATTCCTGGATCGCCGCGGAGATGTCCTGGAGACGGTGGCCCTCCTTCGCATACTGAATCCCCTCGAAAAAGCTCTGCCTGGTCACATCGATCAGGTTTTGGGCCTCCTGAGAGATCTTTCCGCAGGCAAAGGTCGCCGCGCAGTCCCCGTGGAACCCTCCAATGTACGCACCCACATCAATACTGACAATGTCGCCCTCCACCAGCACCCGCTTCCCGGGAATGCCGTGGATCACTTCATCATTGACGCTGACGCAGGCGCTGGCCGGATAGCCGTTATAGTGGAGGAAAGAGGGAACCGCGCCCTGTTTGCGGATAAACTGCTCCACCGCGCTGTCGATCTCATGGGTTGTTACGCCGGGCCTTACCATTTCCCCTGCCAAGGCACGGGCAGCCGCGGTAATTTTTCCGGCCCGGCGCATCAGTTCAATCTCGTGCTGGGACTTTAAGGTAATCATGCGATTATCTCCCCAGCGCGCGGAGGATGGCCTGTGTGGTGTCCTCGACACTCTCCTGATTCTCCACAGGCTTTAGGAGACCGCGCTTTTCATAAAACGCTTTCAGAGGCTCGGTCTCCTTATGATAGACCTCAAGCCGGTTCTTCACCGTCTCGGGGGCATCATCTTTTCGCTGGACCAGCTTGCCGCCGCAGCTGTCGCACACGCCCTCCTGTTTGGGGGGCACAGCCACCAGGTGGTAGCTGGCCCCGCAGGACTCGCAGACGCGGCGTCCGCTCATACGCTCCATAATCTCCTCATCGGCGATTTCAATGGAGACAACAGCGTCAAATACAATCCCGGCCTGCTCCATAGCCTCGGCCTGGGCAATGGTGCGGGGCACCCCGTCCAGGATATAGCCGTTTTTGCAGTCCTCCTCCGCCAGCCGCTCCGTGATGATGCCGATGATGACCTCATCCGGAACCAGCTGTCCCGCGTCCATAAAGGCTTTCGCCTTCAATCCCGTGGGAGTGCCGTTTTTAATAGCGGCACGGAGAATGTTGCCGGTAGAAATCGTGGGGATCTCCAGGGTCTTGCAAAGCCTCTCGGCTTGGGTTCCTTTCCCGGCGCCGGGGGCGCCCAGCAGAATCAATTTCATTTGAAACGCCTCTCTTTTACTCTAGGAAGCCCTTGTACTGACGCATCAGCATCTGGGACTCCAAAGCCTTCACCGTCTCCAGCGCAACGCCCACCACAATGATGACGGAAGTGCCGCCGATGGCCACGGAACTGTTGCCAATGACCTTGCTCACCAGAATGGGGCAGATGGCCACAATCGCCAGATAGATGGCGCCGAAGAGGGTAATCTTATTCAGGACCCGCTTGATAAAGTCCACCGTGGGCTTGCCGGGACGGAAGCCCGGGATAAAGCCCCCCTGCTTTTTCAGGTTGTTGGCGATCTCAACGGGGTTGAACTGAATGCTGGAATAGAAATAGCTAAAGCCGATGATCATGATGAAATACACCACGATATACACGAAGGACCGGGCGTCAATGGCGTTGTAGATCGACCGGGACACCGTGCCCTCCTGGGGGATGCCGATAAAGCTCCAAACGGTGATGGGCAAAGAGGCGATGCTCTGGGCGAAGATAACGGGCAGAACGCCGGCCATGCCCACCTTCATGGGCAGGTTGCTGCTCTGGCCGCCGTACATCTTCCGGCCTACCTGACGCTTGGCGTACTGCACGGGAATGCGGCGCTCGGCGTCGTTGATAAACACGATGAACACAATCAGAGCCAGGATGCCCACCAGCAGAAGGACCACACCCCACACGGGGATGGCGCCGTCCAGATGCGCCTGAGCCTGGGCGGAGGTATATCCGGCGTTGGTCAGGCTATCCAGTGTAATGCTGCCGCTGTTGATTCCGGCCTGGGTCCGCACACCGCTGATCATGCCGGAGATCATGTTGGGCACGCGGGAGATAATGCCCGCAAACAGAATGATGGACACACCGTTGCCCACACCAAACTCTGTGACTTGCTCGCCCATCCACATGACAAAGGAGGATCCGGCAATCATAGAGACCATGATGACCAGAGCGGGCCAAACACCCTCGGCGCCAGTGGCCAGCAGGTTATAGTTCCGCATCATCATATAGTAGCCAAAGGCCTGCAGAATGGCGATGGCCACCGTGGTATAGCGGGTGATGGACTGGATCTTCTTCCGTCCCTCCTCGCCGCCGTCCCGGGCCAGCCGCTCCAAAGCCGGGATGGCCACGGTCAGCAGCTGGATGATGATAGAGCTGTTGATATAGGGCTGCACGCCCAAGGCGAACACCGTGGCGGTGGCAAAGGCGCCGCCGCTCATCACGTTGTACAGACCCAGAATGGTGGTGCCCATGCTCTTGAGCTGATCCTGCAGCAGATCAACGTTGACGTAGGGAACCGTAATGGCGTTGCCGATCCGGAAGATCAGCAGAATGAGGACCGTGAAAATCAGCTTCTTCCGCAGCTCAGGGACGCCCCACGCCTTACGAATCGTTTGAATCACTTAGATCACCTCGGCCTTCCCGCCAGCCGCCTCGATAGCCTCCTTGGCAGAAGCGGAGAAAGCGGAGGCCTGAACAGTGACCTTCTTGGAGACCTTGCCGTTGCCCAGCACCTTATAACCGTACTCGCATTTGGAGAGAATGCCCTTGTTCAGCAGCGCCTCGGCGGTCACGGTCTCACCGTCGTCAAAGGCGTTCAGGGCGCTGAGGTTCACAACCTCCAGGGGCTTGGCGAAGATGTTGTTGAAACCGCGCTTGGGGACCCGGCGGGCAAGGGGCATCTGGCCGCCTTCGAAACCAACGCGGATCTTACCGCCGGAGCGGGCCTTCTGGCCCTTGTGTCCGCGGCCGCCGGTCTTGCCGTTGCCGGAGCCGGAACCCCGGCCCTTCCGGTAAGCCTGGCGGACGGAACCCTCGGCGGGAGACAGTTCGCTCAATTTCATAATGGTGCCTCCTTAGTTCACTTCAGTGACCTGCAGCATATAGCCGATCTTGGCAATCTTGCCGCGGGTCTGGTCGTTGTCGGGCTGCACGGTGACATCACCAATCTTACGCAGCCCCAGGGAATGGGCGGTGGCGACCTGCTTTTCCAGGCGGCCATTCAGGCTCTTAACGAGCTTAATATTTAAGTTTGCCATGTTTCGCGCCTCCTTAACCCACGATCTCTTCGACGCTCTTGCCGCGGATACGGGCAACCTCCTCGGGGCCACGCATCTCTTTCAGGCCCTGGAAGGCGGCGGCGACAACGTTGTTGGGGTTGTTGGACCGGAGGCACTTGGTACGGATATCCTTAATGCCCGCGGCCTCGACCACCGCACGGACGGCGCCGCCGGCGATCACGCCGGTACCGGGGGCGGCGGGCTTCATCAGCACACGGCCCGCACCGGCCTCTCCAATGGTCTCATGGGGAATAGTGGTTCCGGACAGCGTCACGGTGATCATATTCTTCTTGGCGGCTTCAATGCCCTTCCGGATGGCCTCGGGAACCTCAGCGGCCTTACCCAGACCGTAGCCCACCTTGCCCTTGCCGTCGCCAACGACGACCAGAGCGGAGAACTTCATGACACGACCGCCCTTCACCGTCTTGGAAACACGGTTCAGATATACGACCTTCTCGATATATTCGCTCTGCTCTCTTTCAAATCTAGCCATATTATCGTTCCTCCTCCCTTAGAATTTCAGGCCGCCCTCACGGGCGCCGTCGGCCAGGGCCTGCACACGGCCGTGATACAGGTATCCGCCGCGGTCAAAAACCACGGTCTCAATGCCCTTGGCCTTGGCACGCTCGGCAATCAGCTTGCCCACCGCGGCAGCGGCGGCCACGTTGCCGCCGTACCCCTCAACGGCCTTATCCAGGGAAGAAGCAGAGACCAGGGTCACGCCCGTCACGTCGTCGATGATCTGGGCGTAAATATTGGCCTCGCTGCGGAACACATTCAAACGCGGCATCTCAGGGGTGCCGGAGATCTTGGCGCGCACTCTCTTGTGGCGCTTTAAACGCTGCGCATTGGTATTTGGTCTTTTAATCATATCGGCACACCTCCTTACTTCTTAGCGCCGGTCTTGCCGACCTTGCGGCGGATGGTCTCGTCGGTATACTTAATGCCCTTGCCCTTATAGGGTTCGGGGGGACGCTTCTCACGGACCTCGGCAGCGAACTGGCCGACAGCCTGCTTGTCGCATCCATGAATAATGATCTTATTGGGAGAGGGAACCTCGATGGTAATGCCCTCCACCTCAGAAACGATCACCTGATGGGAAAAGCCCAGGTTCATAACCAGGTTTTTGCCCTCCTTAGCCACACGGTAGCCCACGCCGTTGACATCCAGCTCCTTCT
>CAJUQM010000026.1:37702-39014 GCA_910588005.1 uncultured Oscillibacter sp. | reverse complement strand
CAAAAGGCGGCCTCCTCTGCCGTAAACTCTGCCAGCATGGAAATCTCCGAAGCGGTAACCCCCAGGAGAAAGAAGCGCTCCCCCACCTGGGCCACTATCAGCTTCTGTTCCCGTCCCAGCGGAAGCTGCGCCAAAAGCTCCAGACCCGCTCCTACTTTCATTGGAGCGAAAGCGCCCCAGGCGCCCCGCCCCGCCACATACCGGGTAAACCAATAGGCCAGCCCAATAATAACGGCAATGCTGACAATCATCCACAGAAGGGAAACGACGGGATTGCCATCCAACATTCTAAATCAGGGTTCGCCCAGGATGTTGGTCACAGTCTTGAGCACCCGGTCAGGCTTAAAGGGCTTGACAATAAAATCCTTCGCGCCGGAACGCACCGCGTCCATAACCATGCTCTCCTGGCCCATGGCGGAACACATCACCACATTGGCGCCGCCGTCCTTGGCGCGGATCGCCTTCAAGGCCTCCAGTCCGTCCATATTGGGCATCGTGATGTCCATGATCACCAGATCCGGACCGATCTCGCCAAACTTCTCCACCGCGTCGGCCCCATCCACGGCCTCAAACAGCTCGGTATACCCGTTTTTGCTCAGGGTATCCTTAATCATCTTCCGCATGAATGCGGCATCGTCGACCAACAAAATCTTTTTAGCCATCGTCGTATCCATCCTTTTCAATCTTAGTAATTTACATCTTTTGAATGATTATCCCTGTATCTCGGCTCACTTCTTTTTGGGAAGCACGAAACCTGGGTTCTGCACAATCTCTGTAACCCGGACGCCAAAATTATCGTCAATCACTACCACATCGCCGCGGGCAATGCACTTGCCGTTGACAAACAGATCCACCTGATCTCCGGCCAGCTTATCCAGCACCACCAAAGACCCCTTGGAAAAGCTCAATATATCCTGTACCTTTCGCTGGGTGCGGCCGATCTCCACCGACACCTGCAGCGGCACTTCCATGATGAGGTCCAAATTCTGGGCCTGTTCCTTGCCCAGGACCTCCGTCACGTCCATCTCCTCCATCGCCAAAGGTTTGGTTGCGATCACCTTTGGATCCGGCTTTGCCGCCTCCGGCTGGGGCTGGGGCTGGGGCGGATAGGGGTAGGGGTAATACATGGGCGGATATCCCATATAGCCCGGGAAGGCGCCGCCCTCTCCCTGAGGGGGCATGCCGGGATAGGGGGGCATCTGCACAGGCGGCTGCTGCACCGGCGGAGGCGTCTGCGCCGCTGCCGGTTGCGCCGGAGCCGCTGGGGCGGCCCCGCCAACTCCGCCGCCGGACAACATCTGCTCGATCTCTT
>CAJUQM010000026.1:0-37602 GCA_910588005.1 uncultured Oscillibacter sp. | reverse complement strand
CCTGGCTCATCTTCCGGCTTCCGCCGCCGGAGGCCTCCGGCGCGGGTGCGGGAGCAGGGGCTGCGGCTCCGCCGCCCGCCAGCATCTGCTCGATCTCTTCCTGGCTCATCTTCCGGCTTCCGCCGCCGGAGGCCTCCGGCGCGGGTGCGGGAGCGGGAGCAGGAGCAGGTTCTGCGGCAGGAGCCGGCTCTTCCTCATCGTCACCCAGCCCAAGACCTTTCAGCAGTTCCCTGGCCAGTTTGACGGTAATTACGTTCATGAACTCGCTTTCCAGCGCGTCCTCGATCTTTAAGGCAAATCGAACCACCACCAAAGTGTCCTCACCCTTGGGCAGGTGGTTTTCTTTAAACGCCTGCAGATCCTCCAGCTCAAAAGGCTTCGGCGTGGAGATGTCCACCGGAAATCCCAGGAAGTCGCTCATGGCTGTAGCCGCTGCGCCCATCATCTGGTTCATGACCTCGCACACGGCGCTGATGGTCAGCTCATTGAGTTCAAACTCCTCGTCCGGTGTTTCAGACCCCATCAGGATATCAACGATCACCTTGATATCTCTGCGGCGCAGCAGCATGATATTGCTGCCCGCCAGGCCCTCTACATATTTTATTTCAATGCCCATGGCAGGTTCCAGATTGCCAATGGTAAACTCGTCCGTTGGGACAACCGTCACCTTGGGCGTTGTAATATCAACCCGGTGGTCCAGCAGATTGGAAACCGCTGTCGCAGAGGAGCCAAGGCTGATATTCATCATTTCGCCGAGGGCGTCGATATCCATCGGACTGAATAATTCTTTCTCCATACCGTCTATTCGCTCCTTTGCTCGGCCTGATAGCATACGTCGTCTATCTTCACAGCCATATTTTTCTTATGGGTGCCCATGCGGCCCGTAAACCAGTGGTAGCCGCCGATCTCCAAGTAAATTGGAGAGTCCTTGGAGTATCCCAGATCAATGACATCTCCCACATTCAAATGGTAGATATCGCTGAGAGACAGCTGGGTATCTGCCATCTCCGCCACAATCTCCAAGCTGGAGTCCCGCAGGCCTTCAAAAATCTCTTCCGATTTATCCTCAGCGGCCACCTTCCGCACAGGGTTCTCCCGGCTGATCTCAGCAAATACGCTCATCAGCATATCCCCCGGGAAGCAAATGCTCATGCGGCCCGACAGGTTGGCAAACTGCATCTTCAAATCCACAATCACCACGGTCTCATCCACACCCAGCAGCTGGCTCAGCGTGGGGTTCACGTCCGTTCGATTATAGGCAAAACTGATGCGGATATAATTTTCCCAGCTGACGCCCAATACGGAGATGATGTCCTGTACCAAGTCCTCATACAGCCGTAGCTCCAAGTCGGTATAGCTGTAATCCGAATCAACGCTGTCATCCACCGCGCCTTCGCCGCCCATCAAACGGTCCATCATACTCAAAGCCGTGACCGTGGAGAGGTAGAACATCACCGGCTGTTCCTGGGGGGTGTCCTTGATATCCACATCCGCCAGCGCCAGCACGTCGCCCTCCGTCAAAGCGTTGGAAAACTCGTAGTAGTGCTGTTCCTCCACACTCTCTACCGTGATCTCACAGCCTGCCCGAAGACGGGCATTCAAGCGGGAGCCGATCACCCGGGAGTAGTTCTCAAAGATACCGCCCAGCATTTTGATCCGGTCCTTGGTGAACTTCCGCGGACTGGCAAAATCGTATTTAGCGTATTTTTTCTCCTGCTCAGAGGACGACTTCTCCAAATTCTTCTCGCCGCTGCGGACGGAATTCAGCAAAGCGTCTATTTGAGCTTGTGATAATACATCTGCCATAAGTCCCCCTGCCTGTGCTTACTCCGCGGCGGGTCCGCCGCGGACGGATTTACTTAGTCGTATAATAGGTGGTTACGCCCTCGGCCTCCATCTGGAGATTCCGGCCGCTGATAATCATCTCCACCCGGCGGTTCTGGGCCCGCCCTTCCGTGGTCTCATTGCTGGCCACCGGTCTCCACTGGCCGATGCCCTCGCTGATCAGCTTCACCGGCGCGATGACATCCTCTTTCTGAATAAAGATAACCACGTTGGCCGCCCGCTCGCTGGACAGCCTCCGGTCCTTCTCCACGGTGTTGGGCTTCTTGGGATCGCCCTGGGCGGTGTGGCCCAGGACCCGTACCTCACTGATGGATTCGGACGCGGTACCCAGCATTTCGCTGACTGCCTTCAGCACCGGCTGGGCCTCCGGTCTCAGGTAGGAACTCTCGCCGGCAAAAAACACGGTGTCTCCAAAGGAGATATAGATCTTTCCGCCGTCCTTGGCCGCCGTAATCGTACTCTGCTGGTTGCTCTGCTGAATATATGTCTGAATGGCTTGGAACAACGCCTCAATATCCTCGTCAATCTCCTCCTGCGTGACGTTGGACTGGTCGGGCGGCTCCGGAACAACGCCGCCGTCATTGGCATCGGCGCTGGGGCCTTCGCCGCCGGGGGTCTCCGTCATCGTCTTGGCCGCCATGGGGTTAAAGCTCATCACCAGAGCCTGCCATTTGGAGGAGTCAATGGTGGACATAGAGTAAAGCAGCACGAAGAAGCACAGCAGCAGCGTCACCATGTCGCCGTATGTATCCATCCAGTTGGCGCCGCCGCCCCCGCCGCTTTTTTTCTTTAAGGCCACTGTTTCTCACCTTTCCTTCACTCGTGTCCGGGGCCGCCTCAGCCCTCGCCGCCCTTGCGGCTGTCCTCACCCATCTCGCGCTCACGCTGGGCCATATAGGTCAGCAGCCGCTCTTTCAGGGCCTTGGGGTTTTCACCGGCCTGGATGGCCATCACACCCTCCACGATAATCTGCTTGCAGAGGACCTCTTCCTCGTCCCGGCCGCGCAGCAGCTGGGCCACAGGACCGAAGACCATGTGGGCCATAATACAGCCGTACAGCGTGGTAATCAGAGCGGTACCCATGGCGCCGCCCAGGTCGCCCGCGCCGCCTTCCACGTCCATGGACTTGAGCATGTTAATCAGGCCCACCAGGGTACCCACCATACCGAAGGCCGGCGCTATGCTGGACGCCTTGTCGTACATGGCCGCCGCATCCTCGTGGCGGGCGTTCATGCACTCGATGTCATTTTCCAAGATGGCCCGCACCTTATCCTGGTCGTTGGCGTCCACGATCAGCATGATAGCCTGCTTGAAAAACGGGTCCGTCTGCTCGTTGGCCTTCTCCTCCAGGGACAGCAGGCCGTTCTTACGGGCGATCTGCGCCAGCTCCACCAGCTGCTCGATGTAGTGCACAGGGTCGAAGACCTTGGTTTTCAGGATGATTCCGAAGTGCTTTGGCATGGCCTTCAGCATGGAGCCGGGGAAGCTGGCCGCCACAATGAACAGCGTACACCCGATCACGATCAGAATACTGGCCGCGTCAAAGAAGTTCCAGAGGTTCATGATATTCACGGTGAAATTGAACTCCGGATACACCGTCAGCGAGGTAATACAGCCGAACAGGAATACTGCCAAGGCACCTACCAGACCAATGATATAGTTGATATTCATGACATGGTACACCCTTTCGCCCGGACGGTCAAGCCCGGGCCGCAAATTTTCTATTTGTTCAACGCTTGTCCGTCACCGAGATCTCTCTGTGGATGTCCTGGACCTTGGCGTTGTATACAGCGATTTTATTGATGATCTCCTCCACGCTTTCGCGGACGAGGTAATAATCGTGGTTCATCATAGTGATTTTGGACTCGGGAATGCACTCAATGTGCTCGATTTGCAGGTGGTTGACCAGAAATTTTTCGTGGTTGCGCTTCGTTAAAAGGATCATAGCAAACCGTCCTTTCCGGCGTACCCGCCGGAGGCGCGTTTTGCGCCTCCGGTGGGCCGCATTGTCAAATCTCAGCGGCTTAGCGCTTCATGTTGACCAGTTCCTCCAGCATGGAGTCGGTCACGGTGATAATGCGGGTGTTGGCCTGATAGCCGCGCTGGGTGGTGATCAGTTCAGAGATCTCGGTAGCCAGGTCCACGTTGGGCGCCTCCAGGAAGCCGGTCATCAGCTCCGTCTTGCCGGAGCTGTTGATCAAAGACTCCTCCGGCAGATCAACCTGGTCGTTGGGATCGTCCTGGGCGCCCTCACGGTAAAGGCCCTCGATACTGCCGTTGACATACTTCATGCCCTTCACTTCGTTGCCCTGGGCATTCACCGTGGTCACCTCTTTGCCCATGCCGCCCATCATGGTGATGTTCAGGTCGCCGGCGCCGGGACCCGCGGTGTAGTAAGAACTTCCGATATGGGTCACGCCGTTGGGGTTGGTCACACTGCCGATGGCAAGGTAGCCGATAATCACCCGCTCCTTGGTGTCCTTCGTGGTGCCGGAGATGCAGCCGGTTTTTTCATTGATCGTAATTCCATCAATGGTGGCGGGGGGCAGGGGTTCGTACTGTGCCGGCGCGTCGGGGTCCTGGTCGTCCCCGCCGACCTGCTTTTGGGCGTCCTGGAGCTTGATGTTCGTGGTCCCGGTGTCGCCCTCGCCTTCCTGCTGGTACTGGGGCCAGCGGATCACCTTCCGGTACTCCCAGTCTACACCCTCCGTTCCGGTGTTGGGGATCCCGTCCGCGTCCAGCCCGGCGCCGGTGATCTCCTGGCCGGTCTTGATGTCAACAGGCACTTCCTGCATGCGGGGCGCCCGCAGGGGAACCAGCTGGTCGCTGATAATGGGTTCGCCGCTCTCGCTGACGCCTACGCACAGGAAACCATAGACGCACTTGCCGGTGCCATCTACAAAATAGCCGTTGGCGTCCTGCCTGAGATCACCCACCCGGGTCAGATTCAGACTCTTAAAGCTGTCCGGATTGGTGGGGTCGATGACGTCCGCCACATCCTTGTCGCCCACCAGGAAGAATCCGTCGCCCACAATTGCGACGTCCGTGGGGTTGCCGGGGTTATAGGTGGCGGAGGACATATCCAGGTCGATGCTGGCCACCGAGGAACCGTAGCCCAGCTGGGAGGGGTTCTTGCCGCCCACCACCTGGGTGCCGTCAGATCCGCTGCGGTACGTGCTGTAGACGGTGTCCCGGAACACGGTGCGCTGGGTCTTGTAGCCCTGGGTGTTGACGTTTGCCACGTTGTTTCCGATGACGCTCAGCTTCTGCATGTGCGCCTTCAAGCCGCCAATGGATGCGTACATTGATCCAGTCATAGGGAAAAATAGTCTCCTTTCGATTTTTGGCGCCGTCTGGGTCCCGCCAGTCGGGCGGGGCGCCATGGCCTCCGAAAACCGGTCCTGCCATCCGTAAAGCCTTACAGGAACACGGCGCCGTCAATGTTGGTAAATACGCTGTCTCTCATCTCATCCTGGGTAATCGCGGTAATCACTTTGGCATGGGGCACATTGATGATAAACGCCTTTTCGGCATCCATTGCCAGAATGTTGGTGGCGCCCTTGGCCTGGGCCCGCACCATGCTGCCCCGGATCTGGTCCATCAGGCTGGGGGTGATCTCAATCCCCCGCTCCTCGGCCCGGGTCATAGCGTGCTTGGAAAACGCCACGTCCTGCGCCGGAGCGGCCTTTGCCAGCTCCTGCTGAAACAGCCCGCCAAAGCCGCCGCCCTGCTGTACCCGCTGGGACGCCGCCGGCTGTTGAACCGGGATTTGTCTCGATACGCGTTCGATCATCTCACATCACGCCCCCTGATTGTCAGGTGTGCCGCTCTCGCCGCCGTACTCCGGGCTGGTCCCCTCCGGCTTCTGAACCTCATCGGGCTTTGGAGTCTCCTCCGGCTTCTCGGTCTCATCGGGCTTGGGGGTACCCTCCGGCTTGTCAGTCCCGTCGGGCTTGGGGGTCTCGCCGGGCTTTTCCGTACCCTCGGTCTTGTCGTCCCCATCCTCTTCCTTGGGGGGAGGCAGCTTGCCAACGGCTAAAATCTCGCTGATCAGGTAATACTCGTTATTGTCCAGGAAAATTACCTGGTTGCCGTTCATGGTGCCGGTTCCGGTCACAGTTCCGTACACCTCCTGGAGCTTGTTGTCAGAGTCGAACTTGCCCACGGTGACCTTCTCCCCCACCAGGGACGCCGCGTAGGACATGACGGAAGCGTCGGTCAGCGTAGCCATCGTCTCCACCATCTGCATCTGAATCATCTGATTGAGCATGTCGGAGGTGTCCACTGACTCGTCAATGCCCTGGTTGGTCAGCTGGGTAATCATCAGCTGGATGAAGTCGGTCATATCCAGCTTGGTGTTGTCGCCCTTTTTCTCGATCTTGATATTCTGATTGGCTACCTGTTTATTGCCGTAAATGCCATTCAGATCCGCCATAAAATCGGCCATAGTCTCACTTCCTTTCCGGTGGTATTCGCGCGGTTTACTCCCCGTCCCCGGGGATCAGTCCCAGCCGCAGCTGGTGGAGGAAATCCTCTCCGCCCTGCCGCTCCTGGCGGTGCTGTTGCTGCCGGCGGCTCTGGTGCTCATGGCCCTGCTGGCCGTCATAGAAATTCTGCTGCTGGCTCTCCTGCTGGCGCGGGACCTCCACCTGAACCTCCTGCCGCGCCTCCCGGCCCAGCATGGCCATCAGGTTATCCGCGCTCCGCTCCAGAAGTCCCCGTGTCTGGCTGTTCTCAGCGTGGAGAACGACGTGCAGCGCCCCGTCCTCATGGAGCGTCACTTCCACCGTCACCTTACCCAGATTCTCCGGGGCCAGCTGAATCTCCACACGGGTGTCTCCGGCCCTCAGTGCCTCGGTCAGCTTGGGTGTAATCTGGTCCTCCACCGGGATCTCCCGCGTCTCCGCCGCCGCGGGGGCTTCGCCCACCTTCACGGGGATCTCGCGTACATCCTGAAATACCGGAGCCTCCGGCATTCCCTCCTCGGGGGCGTCCTGGGTGTCGGCCTCCTGCCCGGCTTCGCCGGTCTCACCGGTGGTCACCTTGACCTCCAGCTCCGCTCCGGCATCCTCCGCAGCCTGAGTCTCGGCCTCCACGGGCTTCGCCTGCTCCTGGGGCAGCTGCTCCACAGGCTGTTCCACGCCCTCCTCGGGCACGATCTCCGCCGTCTCAGGGGCGGTCACCACCGAGGTCTCGGCTGTCTCCGTGACAATCTCCACACCGGAAACCTCTGCCACAGCCGTTTCCTCCGGCGCCGTCACCTGCTCTACCGGGACAACCGGGTTCTGCATCACCGCCAGAGCCGCCAGAGTCATCTGTCTCTCCAGCTCCTTGGGGTCCCCCACTGTCACGGTCTGCCCCTCCTGAACCTGATTTTCCTGAACCTGATCTTCCTGAACCTGGTCCGGCGCCGCGGCCTCCGCCTTGGTCTCCGTCTCACTGCTTTGTCCCGCAGCCTGCTTTATCTGGTTTTGGAAGCTATCCTTTTTCTCCTGGGTCTGGACGGGCTGCTTGGCAGCCTGACGCTCCGCCATGGCCTGCATCACATTCAGCATATTGTTGCATACCTGATCCATCTCTCTTTCACCTCCTTTCCTGATATCTCTATATTCCAAACGGCGGTTTTATGCGCCGGTCTGGATGCTTTGTTGTGGGGAATTTCCGTCAGGCGTTGGCGGCGTTTACCCGCATCGTGCTGACAAACTCCTCGATAAAGGTCTCCTCGCTCTTGGCCTCCGCCCTGCGGTATGCGTCCAGCTTCTTCTCTTTCAGCTTTTCGATGGAAGAGGTGTCCTTTTTCGCCTCCACCACTGCCTCCCGCTTCTTCTCCTCCTCCGCCTGCAGTTCCTCCAGCCGCCGGGTCTCCCGCTGGATCTCCTGCTCTGCGGCCCGCAGTCCGTTTTGGTACATCAGCGCCTCTGTGAGCGGAAGTCCCTCCTCCGCCCTCTGGCGGTACTCGGCGTTGTAGTCCCGGTATCCCTGCCACAGATCCTCCAGCAGCTCCTCCTGGGCACGCACCGCCGCCAGGGCCAGCGCGTGCTCCCCCTGGAGCGCCTCCAGCACCTGCTGCTTGTAGGAGAGGACCGTATCCAAAGAGAATTTGAATTTCTTCAACCGGTTTCAGCCTCTTTTCTCTTTCGGTAAATTTTTTGTCTCACTATCTCAATATGGCCCGCATCTTGGCGATGCACTGGTCATAGCTGAACATCTCATCGACATCTTGGGTCAAAAACTCGTTGACTGCGTCAATTTTCGACAGCGCGTAGTCAAGATTGCGGTTGGTCCCCGGCTTGTAGGCGCCGATGGCCACCAGATCCGCGTTCTTCTCATACACACTCATGATATCCCGGATTCGGGAGGCCAGCTTCCGATGCTCCGGGTCCACAATCTCCACCATCAAACGGGAAATACTCGCGCTGACGTCAATCGCCGGATAGTGGTTGCTGTTGGCCAGAGCGCGGGAGAGAACAATGTGTCCGTCCAGAATGCCCCGGACCGTATCCGCGATGGGTTCATTGGTGTCGTCACCCTCCACCAACACAGTATATACACCGGTGATGGAACCCTTGTCAAAATTGCCGCTGCGCTCCAGCAGCTTCGGCATCTCCGCATACATAGAGGGTGTATATCCTCTGGATACCGGCGGTTCGCCGATGGCGAGGCCGATCTCCCGCTGGGCCATAGCAAACCGGGTCAGAGAGTCCATCATCAGGAGAACATCGTATCCCTGGTCCCGAAAATACTCCGCAATGCCCGTGGCCACGCTGGGGCATTTCATCCGCAGCATGGCAGGCTGATCGGAGGTCGCCACCACCAGCACGGAGCGGGCCATTCCCTCTTCTCCCAGGTCCTTTTGGACAAACTCCAAAACCTCGCGGCCGCGCTCCCCCACCAGGGCGATCACGTTGATGTCGGCCTTCACATTCTTGGCGATCATGCCCATCAGCGTGGACTTGCCCACGCCGGAACCGGCAAAGATGCCGATACGCTGGCCCTTGCCGATGGTGATCATACCGTCTATGGCCTTTACGCCAAACTCCATGCGCTCCCGGATCGGGGGACGCCGGAGGGGGTTGACATAGGAGCCGCTGACACAGTAGGGTTCGCCGCCCTCAAAGGGGGCCTTGCCGTCAATGGGCTGGCCCATGGCGTTGATGATGCGGCCCCGGAGAAACTCTCCCACCCGCAGCGTCAGCTGGCGGCCTGTGTTGCGGACAAAATTTCCGGCGGAGATGCCGTTCATATCAGAGTAGGGCATCAAGAGAATGTGGTCGTTTTTAAATCCCACTACCTCCGCGGTAACCTGCCCGCCGGAGTCGCCGTTGTAGATGCGGCAGATATCTCCCACCGCCGCATGGCCGCCGGAGGCCTCAATGGACATGCCCACAATATTCTCGATTTTTCCCGTCAGGCTGTAGGTCTCCGCGTTATAGACCTGACGGATCATCTGCCGGAACATGTTCAAAAATTCCTCCGCCTAAATTCAGATTTCCGCCCATCTCTCCGGTAGGCGTGTCGGACAGCAGGCTGCGGATATTGTTTAACTGGGTGGCGGCGCTGGCGTCAATGATCTCGTCCGGCATCTCAATGATACAGGTGCCGGCCTCGTCATCCGCCATGGGGATAATGCGCACCCGCCCGGACAGGGCCGACAGCGCCGAACTCAGAGACTGGGGGATCTTCACCAGCTGCTTGGCGTCACACTCGGCAATATAGATATGAACCCATTCCCGGCGTTTACGCTTGTCAATGGCGGCCTGAATCATCCGGCAGATCACCTCGGAGCTGCTTTTCAGGCTGACGCTCACCACTTTTTCGGCGATAGCCAGGGCCAGGTCCCGCAGCTCCTCCACATTGTCGTCCAGCTGGCGGTCCAATGCCCGGCCGGCCTGTTCCAAAAATTGTGCGGTCTCCGCCCCCAGGGCCTGGGCCTGGCGCTCCCGCTCCTGGCGGCCCTCCTCCAGGGCCTGTTGAACTCCCAGGGCAACTCCCTCGGCCCGTCCGGCCTCCATTCCCTCCTGGCGGCTTGCTTCCAGAATGGCCGCGGACTGTTCCTGAGCCTCCCGCTGGGCCTGCTCCAGGATCTCTTTCGCCCGGCGTTCCGCATCCCGCAGAATTTGGTCCGCCTGAATCTGGGCATAGCTGACAGGGTCCGCCGGTTCTTCCGCCTCCGGCTCCGCAGCGGCCGGCTCGATCTCCGGTTCCGCATCCGCCGCTTCGCTCAGAGGCGGGGACTCCGGAACAGATTCCTGCGCCGTGCTCACCAGCTCCTCGGCCTCCGGAAAGCGGTAGGGTTCTGCCTTTGGGCGGGATATAAACTTCCAAACACTAGGCAATGATATCGTCCTTTCCGCCCTTTAGGATAATAATTTCTCCCTTTTCCTCCAAACTGCGGATAATTCCCACAATCCGCTGCTGGGCTTCCTCCACGTCCTTCATGCGGACATTGGACGTGATCTCCAGGTCGTCCTTGATATTCTGCGCCATACGGCTGGACATATTGGTAAACAGCTTGTTGGCAACGTCCGCATTGGACGCCTTGAGGGCCAGCACCAGGTCTCTGGGGTCGCAGTCCCGCACAAAGCGCTGAACCGACCGGTCGTCCATGGTGATGATGTCCTCGAACACAAACATCCGCTTGCGGATCTCGTCCGCCAGCTCCTGATCGTAGCCGGACAGGCCGTCGAAAATATTCTTCTCGCTGGTGCGGTCCAAGTTGTTCATCACGCTTGCCACGTAATCCACACCGCCGACCTTGATGTTGGAGGTAACCATGATATTGTCAAACTGGCCGCGCAGCTGCCCCTCGATGATCTTCACCGCGGCGGGGGACACGCCCTCCAGCTTCGCCATGCTCTTGACCACCTGCACCTGCCGGTTCTCGTCCAGGCTGGCCAGTACGTCTGCCGCCTTATCCGCCTCGACATGGGCCAGCACCAGAGCAATGGTCTGGGGCCGCTCGTTCCGCAGGGTGGACACCATGGACTTCACATCCACCTTATCCATAAAGGCGAAGGGCCGGTGCTTCAGAGACTTGGTGACCTTGCCCAGCATCTCTTCCGCCGCCTGAGGTCCGTAGGCCTTCTCCAAAACCGATCTGGCATATTCCAGTCCGCCCTCGGTGACCGCCTTGTTGCTCAGGCACATCATATAGAATTCGTTGAGGATCTCCTCAGTGATCTCCGAGTCCAGCATTCCCAGCCGGGCCACCTCAAGGGTCAGCTGCTCTACTTCCTCGGCCTCCATAAACCGGTAGAGAAGGGACGCCTTCTCCGCGCCCAGGGAGACGACCACTGCCGCGGCCTTTTGCGCGCCGGTGAGTTCCACCTTCGGCTTTTGCTTCGCGGCGGGTTTCGCCTGCACTGCCGCCTCAGCCATCGTCGTCCCCTCCTCTCAGCCAGCTTCGCACCATCTGCGCCGCAATCTCCGGGTTTTCGCTGGCGAACTGCCGGATATCCTTGCGCAGCTGCATACTCTGTTCCGTTTGGATCTCCATCACATCGGCGCCATTGCCGTCGGTGGCCTGGCCGCCGAGACCCACTGCCGCCAGCAGCGCATCCACCTCGCTGGCATTGGCCTCCTCCTCGGCCTCCTGCTTCTTCCGCCGCCGGCGGCGAATCAGAAGAATGACTACCAGCAGGATAATGAACAGCAGCAGTCCGCCTGCCGCCGCGATCAGCACCCACAGCGGGATCCCGGCAATCGTAATAATACTGGGATCGGGGCCGGGTTCCACCTCGGGGCGGAAGAAGGGATAGGAGATAACGGAGATCCGCCCGTTCAGAACCTCCAGTCCGGTCTCCTCGTCGATCTCGCCATAGATGCCCGCCGCCCGGGCCACATGCTGCTGCCACTCCGCCGTATCCACGTTGCCGGCGGTGGTGGAGTTGATGCTCACCGCCACCGAGCAGTCCTTCAGATAGCCGGCGGTGGTGATAATGTGCTTTTCACTGCGGGAATTGTCAAAGTCAATCTGTCCGCTGGCGTCCGCCGCGGACTCCGTCCCGTCCAGATTGGGGTTGTTCTCCACATACTGGGAGAAGTCCGGATTCGGCACGTCGGAGTTGGTCTCCGAACCCACTACACCGCCCACGGTCTCGTCGCCGTCGCGGTTGTAGGACCACTGGTAGATCAAGGTGCCGATGATACCCCGTCCGTTGGTCTCGCCGTTCTGGGCGTACTCCGGCAGGTACACGTCCACCCGGTCCTCGGTGACGTTGCCCACCTCTACCACGCAGTTGACGGCCACGTCCACGTTCTCCTCGCCGAAGGCGGGTGCCAGCACCTGCATAACCTGGGTGCGGATTTTGTTGGCCTGCTCCTCCTCCAGCTGCATCTTCAGGGCGGAGGCGTCGCTGTCGGCGGTGAGGCTGCCGCCGCTGTATGTATTGCCGTAGTCGTCCGTGATGCTGACCCGGCTGACCTCCAGCCCCTGGAGGGAATTGCTCACAAACTCCCGGATGGCGGCGGCCTGCTGGGTGGTAAGCTTCTTGGAATCCCGCATGGACACCTTCACGGCGGCGGTGGCGTTCACCACGTTGCCGCTGTCCAGGATGTAGCCCCGGTCCTCACCCGGCGTCAGGTTGACAACGGCGTCCTGCACGTTATCAAAACTGCGGATGGTGGCCCGCAGCTTCTCCTCCAGGTCCTTCAAAATGACGGCGTTCCGCTCCTGGTTGGTGGACAGGGCACTGAGGCTGTCAAAATACTTGGTGGTGCCGGACTGGAATACGTTCTCCATCAGCACCTGGGCCTGTAGCTGGCTCTGCTGGCTCTCCGGCACCAGAATCGTGTCCCCATCCTCCACCTTGTAATCCCGGACGCCCCACGCCTCCAGCAGCTGCAGCACGCTGGACATCTCGTCCATGCTCACATCCGTGACCAGCGTGGCGTAGGACTTGTTGTTTAGAACGATTACCAGGATAACGGCGAGAACCACCAACGCCGCAGCCGCCGCGATATAGATCTTCTTGGAGATCTTCTTCATCCGCTCCCGGATCTTGCCCCACAGGGCCTTGGCTTTATCAAGCACCTTGTTCAAACGCCGTCACCTCCTTCTCCTGTCTTGTTTCTCTCATCTCAATCAAATAAATAATCTCTCCGCCGCTAAAGTCCCGTTAAGAATTCAGGCGGCAAATGCTCAGGCAGGACAAATAGGGGGAGGTCCTCCCCCTATTTGTCTGATTCCATTAAAGATTGATCCTCGTCAGCTCCGAATAGGCATCCAGCGCCTTGTTCCGCAGCTGAATCAGAAGGTCCAGGGCAATGGACTCTTTCTCGGCGGCAATGGTCAGCGCGGCGGGGTTATCCAGCTGCCCCGTGGACAGCAGGTACTGGGCCTCCCGCACCTCCATGTCCGTCTGCTTCACATTGTCGATGGCGGACTGAAACACCGCCCCAAACAAGCTCTGGTCCCCCTGGACCGCCTCCACAGGCTTGGCGCTCTGTACCTCGGAAATCGGCGCCAGCCGTTCAATGGGTGTAATCATCACTCAATTCCTCCCGCGCTTACTTTCCGATCTCCAGTCCCTGGGCGATCACAGTTTTCAAGGTGTTAAAAGCCGTCACATTGGCGGAGTAGGCCTGAGCCGCCGCCATGGCGTCGGTCATCTCCTTGACCATGTCCACATTGGGCATCTCCACATATCCGTCCTCGTTGGCGTCCGGATGGGTGGGGTCGTAAACCAGGGGCAGGTCGGAGGGGTCCTCCACAATATTTGTCACCCGCACACCGCCGGCGGTGGTCTTCCCGCTGGCGGGCGCCAGACCGTAGGCCGCCTGGGCCATGGCGGCCCGGAAGCCGTCCTTCCCGGTCTCAGCCTCAAATACCACCACCTTGCGGCGATAGGGACCCTCTCCGTTTTCCACCCGCGTGGTTGTGGAGTTGGTTACGTTTTCCGCCACAATATCCAACCGCAGCTGCTGGGCCGTCAGGCCGGAGCCTACAATATTAATGGTACTCAAAAAGCCCATGATGTTCTCCATTTCCCGCCGGACGTCCGCCCGGCGCGCAGTTCACGATAGATTTTTCAAAAATCGTCCGCCCGGTCAGCCGCGAACCGCCGCGTGCAGCAGCTTGAGGTCGCTGTTGATCGCATTGAGCACATATCTCATCTGATAGGCGTTGCGGATCGCCTCCACGCTCTGAGCGGTGACGTTAACGCCGTTCTCATCCATACGGGTGGCATCCAGGTGCTCGGTCACGGCAAATTCCGACTCGTCCAGCACCTTCCGCACGGTCTGCCTGGGCTTGATTCCCGCCCGGGCCGCCTCCAGCTTGCTTTGAATCGTCTCCTCAAAGGTGACCACTTTGGCTTTGTAGTTCGGGGTCTCCGCATTGGCAATATTGTCCAGAATCGCGGCCTGCTTTGTCCACAAAAAGCCCAGGGACTTCTCCATCAGCAAAAAGGAATTGCTCGATAGATAATCCAACCTAATCCCTCCTTAAAGATATACACAACTAAAGAACATACAATTACACAGCGAAAAAGATATAGTGTGCCACACCGCAGCCAATCCAAGCCGCCGGCTGCGTGGTACACTACACGGTTTTCCTCTAGTTAACGCCATTTCTGCAAAGATATGCACTCTCCCGCGACGCCGGCGCCGGGAGATTCACCGGGCCAAAACAACACATGTGTACAGCATATTTCCGCTGTAGCCCATTATAGTACGAACTCTCTGGAAAAAGCAAGAACTTTTTCTGCATTCCCTGTTTCCATATTTTAGAATATTAAATTTTTTCTGGGATATTATTTAAAATTTTCAGCGTTTTCCCGCAAAATCCCCTTTTTTACATGTATTTCCGAAATTCTATTCCCTAATTTGCGCGAACATTTTTGTATAACCGCCTATGATCCCCCCCTGCGTCCGCCCCAAATTCTTGCATAATGCCAGCGCCTTTGGAACCGGATTTATGCCGCGTCCGGCGCGCCTGTCCGCCGTTCAGATTTTGATTTTTTTCCGCTTTCCATAAGACAACCGCTTGCCAGTTTCTATTTTCTATGTTAAGATAGGAATGGATTTTTATCCTTCTAAGTGTCTTTGCGGCGCGCTCCATGTTTGATCGAGGATGTGATTCTACGCGTATGAAACAGACCCGAAAAGAAAAAATTCTGATTGTGGATGACTCTGAGCTGAACCGGGCGATTCTCGCCGACATGCTGGGAGAGGAATATGACATTGTAGAGGCGGAAAACGGCCTGGAGGGCGTAGTGATCCTCCAGAAAATGGGGCCTGAGATTTCCCTGGTGCTGCTGGATATCGTAATGCCGGAAATGGACGGCTTCGGTCTGCTGGCCACCATGAATCAAAACCGCTGGATTGACGATATCCCCGTTATCATGATCTCCGCCGAAAGCGGCTCCAGCCACATCGAGCGGGCTTACGAATTGGGCGTAACAGACTTTATCGCCCGTCCCTTCGACGCGCTGATCGTCCACCGCCGGGTGGTGAACACCATTCTCCTGTACGCCAAGCAGAAAAAGCTGGCGGGCATGGTGGCGGACCAAATCTATGAAAAAGAGCGCCAGGGCAACCTGATGATTGATATTCTCAGCCATATCGTGGAATTCCGCAACGGCGAGAGCGGCCTGCACGTTCTCCATGTCCGCGCTCTGACGGACCTGCTGCTGCGGAAGCTGTCCCAAAAGACCAACTGCTACCGCCTCAGTCCCGGGGACATCTCTGTCATCACCACCGCCTCCTCCCTCCACGACATCGGCAAAATCGCCATTGACGAAAAAATTCTCAACAAGCCCGGCCGGTTGACGGACGAGGAATTCGCCGTGATGAAAACTCACACCACCATCGGCGCGGATATGCTGGAAAATCTTCCGATTCACCGGCATGATCCCCTGGTGAACGTGGCCTACCAAATCTGCCGCTGGCACCACGAGCGTTACGACGGCCGGGGATATCCCGACGGGCTGAAGGGAGATGACATTCCCATCTCCGCCCAGGTGGTGGCGCTGGCGGACGTGTACGACGCCCTTACCAGCGTCCGGGTCTACAAACCCCCATTTCCCCACGAAGAGGCGATCCAAATGATTCTCGATGGGAAGTGCGGCGCTTTCAACCCCCTGCTGCTGGAGTGTTTTGAGGAGAATTCCGAGGCCATTCGGGCCGGCCTTGCCGGAGATTCCCAGGCCCAGCGCTTCCAGCGGGAGATGCGGAACATCACCCAGGAGATGCACCGGCACGAGGAGCTGGCCGCCTCGGAGCGCACGCTCCAGCTGCTGGAGCACGAGCGGGTGAAATACAGCTTTTTCGCCGCCATGACCCAGGAGATCCAGTTCGAGTACACCACGTCTCCCGCCATTGTGACCCTGTCCGCCTGGGGCGCGGAGAAGCTCGGCTTAGGCGAGACGATTATGGACCCGCTTCACGACGAGAATGTTCTGGCCCTGATAGACCCGGACTGGATGCAGGGCCTGTCCAACGCCCTGCACAGCACCTGTCCGGACCAGCCGGTCATCACCTACGACTGCCAGCTGAACCTGAACGGCGAAAAGCGCTGGTTCCGGATCGTGGCCCGGGCCACCTGGTCTGTAGACGAACCGTCCCGCTACATGGGCGCCATCGGCAAAGCCGTCGACGTTCACGACTCCCGGATGCGCCTCCACGCCTTGGAGCAGATGGCCTCCCACGATATACTCACCGGCCTGTTGAACCATGCCTACGCCAAAAAGCGAATCTTAGAGCGGATTGAAAGCCGCCCCGGCGGCAATTTTGCCCTGGCGATTTTCGACCTGGACCATTTCAAGTCCGCCAACGACACCTACGGCCACAGCTTCGGCGACCACGTTCTGGCCTACGTGGCGGAGAGATTGCGCCAGAGCATTCGCGGCGGCGATATCGCCGCCCGGGTGGGGGGAGACGAGTTCCTCGTCTTTCTGGAGCATAAGGGCGACGTAAATCGGGTGGTCTCCCGGATCTTCGACTCCCTCTGCGGTACATATGGGGACTTTACCATCTCCGTCAGCATGGGAATCGCCCAGACGGCGGTGGCGGGCTGCGATTACGACACCCTGTTCCACGCAGCGGACCAGGCCCTCTATACGGTAAAGCGGGGCGGCCGGGGTCAATACCGTTTCTATGACGAATCCATGAAACAAATGCTCTCCGTCATCTCTCCTATTGACAGCGATGAGCAGAACGGAGATAGCGCTCCAGCGGAGCAGAAAGGGGATGGGCAGGCATGACACTGCAGGAATGCTACGCCGCCATGGGCGGCAATTACGAGGAGGTGCTCGGCCGGCTTCGCAGCGACCGTCTGATTCAGAAATTTGTGATGAAATTTGTGAACGACAGCAGCTACCAGCTGTTGCTGGATTCCATGGCCTCCGGAGATTACGAGGAGGCCTTTCGGGCCGCCCACACCATCAAGGGCGTGTGTCAGAATTTGGGATTTACCCCGCTGCTGGACTCCAGCAGCCAGCTCAGCGAGGCCCTGCGCCACGGCTATACCCCGGAGGCGGACAGCCTCGTAGAGCAGGTATCCAAAAACTATCAAGAAACCGTCGGTGCCATCCGGGCCTTTGAGGCGTCTGCCGGAGTATGATGCGGAAACCAGTACATACTGGACACTGGCACGGAGGTACTGACAGATGAACAACAGTAAAAAAACGCTCCGTTTTCTAGCGGTCAGCCTGATTGCCGTCTCCCTCCTCTGCGTCTGCATCTTCTCCTTCCTGGCGTTTTACATGAGTTTGCAGAGCGGAAACACCATTGGCAATGTGGGCAAAATCTACATGTCCGGCATGAGCCAGCAGATCTCCCTGCACTTTGAGACCACCATGGATCTGCGGCTGAGCCAGGTGGAGGCCCTGGTGGAAACCAACGCCCCCGGCAGCAAGGCGCAAAGCGCCCTGATAGAGGATCTGGTATACAGCGCTAAGGCCCGGGGCTTTGAACATCTGGCCTTTTACTCCACTGACGGCGCCTTTGAACCCCTCTACGGCAGCGATCTGACCGTAACCGATCCGCAGCCCTTTCTGACCTCCTTGAACGACGGCAGAAAAAAAATCGCCGTGGGAACCGACGTGAGGGGGAACAAGCTGGTGTTGATGGGCGTCTCCTCCTCTTACGCCATGTCCGGCGGAAAGACCTGCACCGCCCTGGTGGCGGCCATCCCGGTGGACTATATCCGCGACACCCTCTCGCTTGACGACGAGAGCGGCATGATGTACTCCCATATCATCCGGCGGGACGGCACCTTTGTCATCCGCAGCGGGGCCGCATACCGGGATAACTATTTTGACCGTATCTACGCCATTTTTGACAACCTGGGCGGCAAAAATCCCGAGCAGCACATTCAGGAACTCCAGGCCGCTATGGACGCGGAAGAGGATTATTCCACCGTGCTGGTTATCGGCAATGAGCGCCGCCACCTGCTTTGTACCAAGCTGCCCTATTCGGAATGGTACCTGGTGGTGGTGATGCCCTACGGCTCCTTGAATGAGGAGATCTCCCATCTCAGCCACCAGTGGAGCTATATGGCCCTCGGCGGGTGCACCATTGTTCTGGCGGCACTGCTCCTTGTTTTCTTCCGGTACATCCAAATCACCAAGCAGCAGATGGCCGAGCTGGAACAGGCCCGGCAGGAGGCGGTATCCGCCAATAAGGCCAAGAGTGAGTTCCTGTCCAATATGAGCCACGATATCCGCACTCCCATGAACGCCATTGTGGGCATGACGGCCATTGCCACGGCCAATATCGGCAATCAGCAGCAGGTGCAGCACTGCCTGAAAAAGATCGCCCTGTCCGGCAAGCATCTTTTAAACCTGATTAACGACGTGCTGGACATGTCGAAAATCGAGAGCGGAAAGATGACGCTGAACATTGACCAGGTCTCCCTGCGGGAGATGATGGACGGCATTGTCAACATCATTCAGCCCCAGGTGCGGGCAAAAGAGCAGCAGTTTGACATCTTTATCCATGACATCTCTGCCGAGAGCGTCTGCTGTGACAGCGTGCGGCTGAACCAAGTCATGCTGAATCTTCTGTCAAACGCCGTGAAGTTCACGCCTATGGGCGGCAAAATCCAAATCGCTCTATACCAGGAGCCGTCTCCCCGGGGAGAGGATTTCGTCCAAACGCACCTGCAGGTGAAGGACAGCGGCATCGGCATGTCTCAGGAGTTCCAGGAGAAGATCTTTGACTCCTTCTCCCGGGAGGACAGCCGCCGGGTTCAGCGCACGGAGGGTACGGGCCTGGGGATGGCCATTACCAAATTTATTGTGGACGCCATGGGCGGAACCATTGCGCTCCAAAGTGAGCAGGGCAAGGGCACCGAATTTCATGTGACGCTGGATCTGGAAAAGTCCACAGTGGAAGAGGCCGACATGGTCCTGCCGGATTGGAACATGCTGGTGGTGGACGACGACAAGGAGCTGTGCGAGAGCACCGCGGCCTCTCTGAAATCCATCGGCCTTAATGCGGAGTGGACCCTGGATGGCGAAAGCGCCGTCCAAATGGCGGAGGAACACCATCGGCGGCGCGACCCCTATCACATCGTCCTGCTGGACCGGAAACTCCCCGGCATGGACGGCATTGAAACCGCGCGGGAACTGCGCCGGCGGCTGGGGGACAATATCTCCATCCTGCTGATCTCCGCCTATGACTGGGGCGATATTGAGGAGGAGGCCAAGTCCGCCGGCATCAGCGGTTTTATTTCCAAGCCCCTGTTTAAGTCCACACTCTTTTATGGGCTGCGGCCCTTTGTCAACGCTGACGAGGCCTTTGTAGAGACCGCTCCGTCGGATCACCACGTTGATTTCAGTGGCAAACGCATTTTGTTGGCGGAAGACAACGAGCTGAACTGGGAAATTGCGGACGAGCTGCTGGGCAATTTGGGTTTGCAGCTGGAGTGGGCGGAAAACGGAAAGATTTGTCTGGAGAAATTCTCCTCCTCTCCCGTGGGCTATTACGACGCGGTTCTAATGGACCTGCGGATGCCTGTTATGACAGGCTACGAAGCCACGCAGGCGATCCGCGCCCTGGACCGGGCAGACGCCTCTCTTCCCATCATCGCCATGACGGCGGACGCCTTTTCCGAGGATATTCAGCGGTGCCTGGAGACGGGAATGAACGCTCACATTGCTAAACCTATTGATATTCGGGAGGTTTCCCGTATACTGGAGAAATATCTGAAATTATAATGGATTCAAAACAGGCGGCGGGCAATGCCCGCCGCTCTTTCTCTGACCCTTCTTTCGACAATTTTAGACATTTTTTGACAAAATCCTTGTTTTTATTCCGCCTTTTTGCTATCCTGTTACTGCCGCAGGCAGCCTTTTCCATGGTTTTTCATTTCACTTGCGGCAAATGCTACTGCCAATGCCTGCCCCTGTCTCAGCCGTCGGCTTTCCCGTGGGAGCCGTCAGACATGCCAGTACTCTTAGAGTCTCTTCTAAGACGTCTGAAAGGAGTCGCCATGGAGCCGCATCAAAATCAACCAGAGGCTCTGTTTCCCGCTATCGCCTCTCAAATACGGAACATACTCGGTACGTTTCACTTAGCGGCCGTTCAGGCAATCCCCCCTGAAGCCCGAGAACAAGATCCGGAATTGGACCGCAGGGCCGCCGTAATGGACCAGAGTTATTACCGCCTGCTGCGATTGGTCAATCTCCTGTCCGCCGCCCGTTCAGAGGACGTTCCCCTCTCTCTTCAAAACCGGGACCTGGTGGAGTTCGTGGGGGATCTCTGTGACCAGGCGGCAGACCTGGCCCAGCCTCTGGGATTGGAGGTCCGTTTTATCTGTCCCTTTCCCCGCCATGTCTGCGCGGTGGACCCGCCGCAGCTGGAACAGCTGATCTTTCATCTCCTGTCCAATGCGTTCAAGTTCTCCGGCCGCGGCGGTACGATCACTGTGGATCTGCGGCTGCAGGGAAGCCGGGTGCTTCTCTCCGTCGCAGATACCGGCCCGGGAATCCCTCCGGAGCGCCTCTCCGGCCTTTTCGACCACTATCTCCACGTGGAGCAGCAAGACCCCTCTCTTCACGGCATGGGGCTGGGTCTGGCTCTCTGCCGCCGGACCGCGGAGCGCCACGGCGGAATGCTGATGGCGGAATCCCAAATGGGGAAGGGGAGCCGGTTCACCCTCTCTCTGCCGGACCGGCAGGTGGACGGCGCGGTCTCCGACATCCCCTTTGACTATGCCGGCGGATTCAACCGGACTCTTCTGGCCCTGGCCGACGCCCTGCCCGCCCAATCCTTTCTGATCCGCAATCAAAATTAGACCTTCTCCGGCAGGAGGCAGAGCGCATAGCGGAGAAAATACCCCTCTTTGGGTGTTTTGGCTCTTCTTTTACTCTAGGCCGCACCTCAATTTTTCAATCTTCCGGTCTCGCATCACAGGCGGGACCGGAAATTTTTCTTTTCTTTTTCCCGATTGCGGTCTACAATGGATCTATCTCAATGAAAAGGAGATTTTCATGGCTTTCAAACGTGTTTGCATGGCAATGAGCGGCGGCGTGGACAGCACCGGCGCCGCCCTTTTGCTGCTGCGCATGGGCTATGACGTGTTCGGCGTCACTCTGCGGCTGCAGCGAACCCCTACTTCCAGCGTCCAGAGCGGAGACACAGACATAGAATCTGCCCGGGAGGTTGCCGCCGCTCTGGGCATCCCCCACACAGTACTGGATCTCAGCGGTCTCTTCCAGACGGAGGTCATAGACCGCTTCGTCTCCGAATACGCCCAGGGCCGTACGCCAAATCCCTGTCTGGACTGCAACCGCGCCGTCAAATTCGGCGCTCTGCTGGATTGGGCGCTGGACCACGGAGCGGATGCCTTGGCCACCGGCCACTATGCCAATACCGCCTTTGACGCCGGCGCCGGCCGCTGGCTGCTTCTGCGGGGGCAGGACCGTAGAAAGGACCAGAGCTATTTTCTCTACCAGCTCACCCAGCGCCAGCTGGCTCATCTGCTGCTGCCGGTGGGCCGTTATGAAAAGCCCCGCCTGCGGGCGCTGGCGGAGGAAGCGGGACTCTCCAACGCCCGCAGGGCAGACAGTCAGGATCTCTGCTTTATTCCAGACGGCGACTATGTGTCCTTTTTACGGCGCCACGGCGGCGCGGACCTTGTCCCCGGGAACTTTTTGGATCAGTCCGGACATGTTCTGGGACGCCACAGGGGCCTGCCCTGCTATACCAAGGGGCAGCGGAAAGGTCTGGGTGTCAGCGCGGACGCGCCCCTATACGTCCTCCGCAAGGACCCTGCCGCCAACACTGTGATTCTGGGACCGGACAGCGCCCTCTATACCCGGGAGCTGACGGCAGGCAGTGTGAACTGGATCTCCATCCCCTTCTTGGACGCCCCCCGGTCCCTCACCGCCAAGACACGCTACACCCAGCAGGACGCCGCCGCCGCCGTGGCGGAGCCGCTGCCGGATGGCCGCGTCCGCGTTGTCTTCCACGAGCCTCAGCGGGCCGTCACGCCGGGCCAGGCCGTGGTTTTCTACGACGGAGATGCGGTAGTGGGCGGCGGAACCATTCAGGAATAGAAAAGGGACGCCTCATCCGAGGCGTCCCTTTCACCGGTCGCTGGCCAGCCAGCAGTCCTGAAAAATCAGATCGTCCACATCGCCAATGGCGTCACTTACTTGGAAACTCATCGTGATCTCCTCCTTTGCAATTTGCGCTTCCTGCCAGTATATGCGCCCAAGGAGGAAAAATTGCATGAAATCTGGCAACTGGGCCGGATAGATCCGGGGTTCTCTCCCGGCTGCTATACGCTGTGGGTCCGCAGATACTCCAGCCACAGCCTGCATCCGGCCGGATTCAGATGTATGCCGTCAAAATTCAAATCCGCCGGCAGGCATCCGTCCTCCCCGGTCAAGGCCTCCGCCACATCTACCAGCGCGCAGTCCTTCTCCTCCGCAAGGGTGCGGATGACCTCATTGTATACACCGATCCGCTGGTTATTCACATAGCTGCCCTTGGCGTCCTGCTTGGCGCTGACCGGGAGAATCGACTGGAGAATGATCTCAGCATCCGGCAGATCCTCCCGAATGCGGTCTATCACTTTGCCATATTGATTGTAGAAGGTCTCCCACTTGCTCCAACCCAGCTCATTGATTCCAAGCATCAAATAGACCTTGCCGCAGCCCGTCTCCGCCAGCGCATCCAGCAAGGGCACCTTGCCGCCGGGGGTCTCCCAAACGTTTTTGGAAAATACGGATTCTACGGTAGCCCCCACGCCGTAAAGGTACGCGCCGGCTTCCAGGCCGCTGTACAGGGAAAATCCCTCTGTCCGGGAGTCTCCGAGAAATACGGCGTCCTTAAAATAGGTGTCCTCCACGGCTTCGCTCTCCGGTACCGGAGCAAAGGGTTCTTCCTCCAAATCCTCGGAAACTACTGGGGCAGTTTTTTCCCGCTCCCTTTTTACTGCCGCCGTAGTATGTGTATCTGCCATTTTCAGGGCGTAGACCATCTGCGTAGTATCCTCTGTTTTCGCCGTCAGCAGCCCCTGGGCGGCGCCCGCAGGTTCCGCCGGCGTCAACAGTACCGCAGATCCCACCAGCATCGCCACAATTGCCGGCGCCTTCTTCCAATTTTTTGCTCTCTCCCGCTTTCCCGTCATGTGACCTCCCCCGCCTCCGCTCCATGATGGTTTTTACAGTTTTCATTATACATCACTCTGTCGGAAAATGTCGAAACAAATGGGTAAAAATTTGATGTCAAATTCTTTACAAATCTTACAAAAACAGGCTGTGGTTTTACCGTTTTAACCGGCGGTCCTGGCGGCAAAAGCCCCGCGGCAATCCGCCGCGGGGCTTTAAAGTCCGTCCTTAAGTTGTCAAAGCGCGTAGCAGCAGGTCTGCTGCCTGTCCTAAAACAGGGCCACGGCTTATTTTCTCAAATTCTCCGGGTAGCTTCCCGCTCTGTGAAGCTTCCGCAGCTCCTCCGCCACCGTCTCCCGGTCCTCCCGGTAGGTCATGCCGAACCACCTGTCGGCAGAGCTGAGCACAGATACCTCCAGCTCTCCCGCCCGGAGCAGATCATCCACCATGATGGGCAGCAGACACTCCGATTTTGGGTCCCTTCCCCCCTCGCCCTGCAAAAACCGGGTAAAATACGCCTCCATCACCGGGAAAATTGACGGCATAAAGCCCCAATAATTCATAGATACGGTGGCGTCCGGATTCAACAAACAGTCCGCGGCGAGATCCCGCAGCGTCCCGTCCGGGTCCATCTGGATCCGCTTAGTCTCCCGAACAGACCGCAGCTCTCCATCCTCCACGGTGCAGATCCCCCGGGATACCGTTCCATGGAGACTGGCGGTATTTCTCAGCAAATACCCCACCATGGTGGCCTTCCCCGCCTCCGGAAGGCGGACCAGCTCCTCATACATCGCCCGGTACGCGTCGATACCGTAGTAGTCGTCGGCGTTAATCACACAGCAGGGTTCGCTGACCACATCCGCCGCGCAAAGCAGGGCGTGAACCGTTCCAAAGGGCTTGGTCCGCTCCGGCGGCGGCGTGTAAAAATCCGGCAGGGAGGAGAAATCCTGAAAGGCGTAGGCCACTTCCACACTGGCGCCGTCCCCAGTCCTCCTTTTTTCCAAACCGTCTCCGCACAGGCGCCGCACCAGCCCCTCCATCTCCGGTTTGATAATAAAAACCACCTTGTTAAATCCTGCCCGGAGGGCATCATAGATGGAGTACTCCATCAAAATCTCCCCGTTGGGACCAATGCCGTCCACCTGTTTGCTTCCGCCATAGCGGGAACCCAGACCCGCCGCCATGATAACCAGTGAGACCTTCATAAAACCTCCATGCACAGGCCGCCGTGTGATCCTGCGTTCTATCTTCCGATGATATATTACTATATCCGATTCTCCCTCGGTTTTCAACCGCCCTTGACTTTTTCTCCTGGAGTTCTATAATAGCCGTATAAATTGAGAATTATTTTCAAATTGGAGATGATGACATGCCGTATAACACGAAACAGAGGCAGGCCGTCCTCCGCTGTCTGGAACAATGCCCCGAGGAGGCCCTCACCGCCGGGGAGATCGCGGAGACCCTGCGCCGAAACCAGTGCCCCATAAGTCTTGCCACCGTGTACCGCCAATTAGAGCGGCTGGAGCAGGCGGGCCGTATCCACCGGGTGGACACCGGCGAGGGCGCTCTATATCAGTTCTGTATCCACGGCGGAAACCGGGAGTGCTTTCTCCTCCACTGTGAACGGTGCGGCCGGGTGGTCCACCTGGACTGCTCTCATCTTCGGCAGTTCTGCCGCCATCTGGAAACGGACCACCGCTTCCACGTCGACCCCCGCCGGATCATTCTCCCAGGCCTGTGCGCCGCCTGCGGCAGAGAGGAGGCAGCCTATGGAGCGGTCTGAACTGCTGTCCTGCCGGGACGTCTCCCTGGGCTACGAGGGGCAGAGCGTCCTGACCCATCTGAATCTCTCCATCCGGGCGGGGGACAACCTCTGCGTGGTGGGGGACAACGGCTCCGGAAAGTCCACGCTGCTCCGGGGTCTTCTGGGCCTTCTGCCGCCCCAGTCCGGGGAGATCTGGCGGGCACCGGAGCTGCGGCGCGGAGCCATCGGCTACCTGCCCCAGCAAACCCGCGCCCAGCGGGACTTTCCCGCCACAGTGTCCGAGGTGGTGCTCTCCGGCTGCCTCAACCAGCGGGGAACCCGCTTTTTCTACTCCGCCGCCCAGAAATCGGCAGCCCTTATGAACATGGGCAAACTCGGCATTCTGGAACTAAAGGACGAAAGCTACCGGAATCTCTCCGGCGGGCAGCAGCAGCGGGTGCTGCTGGCCCGCGCGCTGTGCGCCGCCGGGCGGCTTCTGATTTTAGACGAACCCATTACCGGTCTGGACCCTGCCGCCGCTCAGGATCTGTATAAGACCTTGGCCTATCTCAACGAAAAGGAGGACATGGCCGTGGTTATGGTAACCCACGACCTGCGGGCCGCCCTGCGTCAGGCCCGTACGGTACTCCACATTGGGCGCAGCAGCCTGTTCTACGGCTCCGCGGAGGAGTATCTCTCCTCTCCCCAGGGGCGCCGTTTCCGGGAGGTGGAGCCATGAACCTGCTCCAGATGTTTTCCTGGCCCTTCATGCAGCGGGCCCTGGCCGCCGGCGTACTGGTATCCCTCTGCTGCGCCCTGTTGGGGGTATCCCTGGTGCTGAAACGCTACTCCATGATCGGTGACGGACTGAGTCATGTCTCCTTCGGTGCGCTGGCCATTGCCGTGGCCCTGGGATGCACGCCGCTGTACTTCTCCATCCCCGTGGTAATTCTGGCGGCCTTCTTTCTGCTGCGCATGGCGGAAAACCCCCGCTGGAACAGCGACGCCGCCATTGCCGCCGTCAGCGCCTCGTCCCTGGCGGTGGGAATCATGGTCATCTCCCGCACCACCGGCATGACCACCGATGTGGATAACTACATGTTCGGCAGCGTCCTGGCCATGTCCCGGGCGGACGTGGCGCTGTCTGTTGTGGTCTCCTCCGCCGTGCTCATTCTGTTCGTACTGTTCTACCATAAGCTCTTTGCCGTCACCTTTGACGAGAGCTTCTCCCGGGCCGCCGGGCTGAATGTAAACCGTTACAACACCCTGCTGGCCATTCTCACCGCTCTGACCATCGTATTGGGCATGCGCATGATGGGAGCCATGCTGATCTCCTCTCTCATCATCTTTCCGGCACTGACGGCCATGCGGCTTTTTAAGAGCTTCCGGGGCGTGATCCTCTGTGCCGCCGCCTCCTCCGTCATATGCTTCTGCACGGGACTGACCGTATCCTTTGTCTCTTCTACCCCGGTAGGGGCCACGGTGGTGTGCGTCAATCTGGCCCTGTTTTTACTCTCCTGCCTTGCCGCCGCCCTCCGCCGGCGGTAAATTCAAATCAGTTTCTGGTTGTTCTCGTCCACGACCTCCACCAATTGTCCCCCCTCAAGCAGGGCAATGGTCCCCAGGGGCAGCGGCATCAGCATCAGGGCCGCCTCGCAGAAAGAGAGCAGCTGATAGGTATAGATGCGGGTGTAGTCGCCGGGATCGTCGGACCCCTCCTCGCCGATGACGCCCATGTACCAGCCGGAGTCCCCCTCGCCTGTAGGTTCCAGCCGCTGTAAATACACGGCGGGGGCCGTCATGGCGGTCCGCTTGATGAGCATGGTATCCTGGAAGGAGGTGGTCAGCGCCTCCGCTTTGGCCCGGTTCAAGATCTCCGCCTGCCCGTCAAAAATCCGCAGGCTGAGAGACAGGTCCTCTTTGACGGCGGTAAATGGATCTCCCGCATAGTCAAACGTCACCATCCGGAGGCCCTCTTCCCATTTTATAAATTTATAAAAGCTCCATCCAATCTGGAGGATGTTCCCGTCCTGCAGTACGCCGCCGGCATCCTCCTCCTTCTTTAAAATTGCCGCAAGGAAGTCCGCGGTGCGCTTCCACTCCTCCCCACAGGTGAGGAATACGGTTTTCCCGCTGATATGATAGATATACTCCATATTCTGCCTCCTAACTCTGTATTGATCCCGCTATAAAATTTTTAAACGGCCGGGAGACTCTCCGCAGTCCGGCCCAAGCCGCCCGGAGAGATCCGCGGAGCCTGCCGGTCCTCTGATCCCGGCGTCCCTATCATACCAGATCTCGTCTTTTAACGCAATCCCCTGCAAAATCAGCCATAAACAGCGGTTTTTCGCTGAATCTCCCAACCAATCTCCGTCCTTTTATATTTTTTTTCAGATTCCTGTTTCCCTCGACAAATTCAGACAAGTTTTCCGCATGATTTTGTGTATGATAAGGATACTCCACTCCACATTTTGTGGTCGTTTAGAAAGGACGAAGAATCATGCAGACGATTGCCAAAGAATATCTTTTTCTGTTCAATACACTGACAGATGCGGAAGACACTCTTCGCAAGCTGGAGGCGCAACTGATTGAGGCACAGCGGCAGGCCGAGGAACTCTTTTTAGAGGGTACAGATCCCGGTATACAGAGTCCGGGTTAAATACAGCGGTCCCGCCTGAGGGCAGGACCGCTTTTTATCAGGCGCGCAATTACACCGTCTCCTGCCCTCCCGCCGGCCGCGTGCTCCACAGCACCGCGCCAAACAGGAGGAATACCGCCGGAAACCGGTCGGTCAAATAGATCTGAACCCAGAATGAGGCCTTCTCCCACCAACGCGGGAGGGAGATCCCCAAATCAAGGGAGGCCTCTGGGGTTTGGAGAAGCACATATACGGTCTGCCAGGCAGCTCCCGCCACTACAGGAAGCTCTAAAACCGCCCAGGCGGCGAGACAGGCAGCCACCGCCCGCCGCAGAGGACGCGCCCATCCATATTTCAGCGGCTTCGCCCCCAGAAAGGTCCCGCAGGCCTGGAGCAGCACCCACCCCAGCAAAAACCAGAAGGCCGGAACAGCGGTGCACCGGATCAGATACAGGGGACCTCCGGCAAACCCCCGCATTAAAAGCCGCCTCGCCCACCGGTCACACAAGCGCAGTCCCACACCCAGGGCCAGCAGCGCCGCCCCCTCCGCCAGCAGGAGGTAGACCTCCCGCCGGCGCTGCGTCTGAACCGGCTCGCCATAGAGCAGCACCTGGACATCCACCTCCAGCTTCTCCGCCGCAAGGAGGAGCATGTCCACATCCGGACGGGACCTGCCCGTCTCGTAATTGCTCACCGTCTGCCGGCTGACATGAAGCCGCTCCGCCAGCTCCTCCTGTGTCAGTCCCCGGCAGACACGGACACAGCGGATGTTCCTTCCGATATCACGCATATCGTCACCCCCCGCCTCCATGATATCCGCAAGCCGCCCTCCTGTCACGCAAAGATGCTTTGCGGCGGAAACATTGTCAATACGAATCGTATAAAACCGAAAAATATATACTGTTTGGAGAGCGCCTGACTCTAAAAGAGCGGCGGAGGATGCCCACGGCATCCTCCGCCAGCCCGCATTGCTCTTTCTATTTTCTATGTATCCCCTGCTCAGTCCTCGCACAGTCCGGCGGTGATCAGGGCCATGGAGTAGACCTCCTGTCCGTTGCAGCCCCGGGAGAGATCGTTGATGGGGGCGTTCAGACCCTGGAGAATAGGTCCGTAGGCCTCAAAGCCGCCCATGCGCTGGCAGATCTTATAGCCGATGTTGCCAGCGTTGATATCCGGGAAGATGAAGGTGTTGGCCCGGCCGGCCAGGGGGGACTCGGGGCACTTGGTCTCCGCCACCCGGTGGGACACGGCGGCGTCAAACTGCAGCTCGCCGTCAATAACCACGTCGGGAGCCAGGGCCTTGGCCTTGGCGCAGGCACTGCGCATCTTGTCCACATCCTCGCCGGAGCCGGAGCCATGGGTGGAGTAGCTCAGGAAGGCCATCCTGGGATCAATGCCGAAGAGCCGCGCCGTACCGGCGGTCTCCAGGGCGATTTCCACCAGCTCATCCTCGTTGGGCTTGATGTTGATGGCGCAGTCCGCCATGGCAATGACCTCGCGGTCACCCACGGTGGTAGAGCGAACCAGAATGAAGCAGGAGGAGACGATCTTGCAGCCGGGCTTGGTCTTAATCAGCTGCAGGGCGGGGCGGACGGTGTCGGCGGTGGAGTATGTAGCGCCGCCCAGCAGGGCGTCGGCATAGCCCATCTTCACCAGCATGGTGCCGAAGTAATTGCCCTGTTTCAGAGCGGCGCGGCACTGGTCTTCACTCATCTTGCCCTTGCGCAGCTCCACCATGGCGGACACCATTTCGTCCATGCCGTCAAAGGCCTCGGGATCTACGATCTCGGCTCCCCGGATGTTGAAGCCCGCCTCCTCGGCGGCGGCAAAGACCTGGTCGGGCCTGCCCACCAAAACAGGGGTCAGAAACGTACCGGACAGCAGGCGGGCAGAGGCCTCCAAAATACGGGGGTCCGTACCCTCGGTAAATACAATTCTGCGGGGATGCGCTTTCAGTTTTTTAATGAGAAATTCAAACATAATTCCACTACCTCCAAAAAGTCCTCGTCTGATGGATTCAGTTACGCTTATTATACACCACTGGTTCACCGGGTCAATTGGAAAATGAAAATCCCTCCAAAAAAATTTACATTTATTTCACCACTCGCCATTGAAAATGTGCAAAATATACAAAATACAGCCCGATACTGTGGGATATGGCCGCTTCTCGACCTAAAAACTACCTGTTTTTTGCCAGATTTGGGGTTGACGGAAGCTGAGAAACGCAGTATGATAGCAATGGTAACAAATTGTAACTTTTATATTTTTTTCAGGAGTGCTATGAGTCAACGTTCAAAGACAAAGGGTCCATCGCCCGGCGGGCGGCGGGCAGCACCTCCCCGGGAGGAACGCCGCCGGGAACCGAAGCTGAGTTCCGGGGCGACAGCGGGACTCTACTCCCAGGGTCTCATGCCGGAGCCTCCCGCAGTCACATCTAAAGATTCCATGCAGGAGCACGCGGTGGAGGACCGCCTTCGCCGCACAGCCAAACGGCAGGCCGCCATCCCCGCGTGGCGGGAACCGGAGGCCGGAGCACCCGCCGCCAAGAGCGGCGCGCCCTCCCGGCGCAGATCCGGCGAACCGCGGCCCTCGGTGACCTGGTATCAGGCCATTCTCTGGAATCTCAAACGTGCCAAGCGCCGGTGGCGCCACATTCTCCGGGAGAAGCAGGCCGCCCACTTTCCCGAGTCCAACCGGTTTCCCATTCAGATCCTGCTGCTGATCTGGGGGATTCTGCCCATGTGGGGAAGCCTCTTGGAAGAGCATACCTGGGGCCGCCGGAAACGGGCCATCAGCCGGGGTTCCTCCAGGCCGGATCAGCCCGAGCGGTCCGGCCGCCGGGTGCTGTATCCCCTGCTGTTCTTAGGCGGTACCGCCTGCATTGCCCTGGCCGCCCTGTTCCTCTCCACCTATACCTACGGCACCACGGTCAGCTACGACGGAGAAGTCATCGCCGTCATGAGTTCCCAGTCCGCCGCCGAGGATGTGCGGCACGACCTGGAGCAGGTCACCGCCCGCACCCTGGGGGAGAGCTTTACCATCGACGACTCCTTGATTCAATACTCCTCCGGCCTGCTGCGCCGACAGGATCTGGTGGACCCGGAGACCTACGCCGAGGACCTCTCCGAAGAGGTGGGCCTGGTAACTTCCGCCTACTGCCTGTATGTAGACGGGGAGTTTATCGGCGCCACCCCGTACCAGGGCGCCCTGGACGAACTGCTAAAGCAGCTGAAAGCCGCCGGCACCAATGAGGACACCATCTCCTGCGACTTTGCCGAAAGCGTGGAGATCAAGGAGGAGTATGTCCCCAGCGATGAGATCATGAACCTGGGGTATCTGGCGGAGACCCTGTACAGCACCAAGACCGCCGAGGTCACCTACGAGGTGAAAAAAGGAGACACCTGGTCGGAGATCGCCGAGGACCACGGCCTGAGTTCCAAGGAGCTGGAGGCTCTGAACCCTGGCTATGACATCAACAAGCTGCAGATCGGCGAAATCCTGACCATGTCCGCCTCCGTACCCTACCTGACAAGGACCGTGGTCCAGCAGGAGCGGTATGTGTCCGAGGTGAACTACGATGTGGAGTACACCGACGACGCCAGTATGTACAAGGGCGACACCAAGATAACCTCCAAGGGCGTCTTCGGCGCGGCGGACGTGGTGGCCAACGTCACCTACGTCAACGGCGAGGAGGTGGAACGGACGCTCCTCTCCTCCGTCACCCTCCGGGAACCCGTTACGGAGCACCAGCTCCGGGGCACCAAGGAGCGGCCCACCTGGCATCCCACCGGCACCTTCCGCTGGCCTATCACCGGCCGCATCACCTCCCGCTTCGGCGGGCGGAAGTCCCCCGGCGGCATCGGATCCACCAACCACAAGGGCATTGACATCGCGGCCCCGCGGGGCACGCCGGTCTACGCCGGCGACGGCGGCACCGTCACCTACGCCGGCTGGATGGGCGGCTACGGCTATCTGGTCCGCATCAACCACGGCAACGGCTACGAGACCTACTACGGCCACAACAGCAGCCTGACGGTCTCCGTGGGCCAGCACGTCTATAAGGGCCAGCAGATCGCCCGGGTGGGTTCCACCGGCAATTCCACCGGAAACCACTGCCACTTCGAGGTCCGCTACAACGGCGTAGCCCGGAACCCGCTGAACTATCTGCCATAGTACAAACGCTTCCGTCAAGCAACGTAAACGGGCCGCTCTGCGCAGGGCGGCCCGTTTACGCTTGCCGGAAAAGCTCTGAAAGCCGCAGCTCCCTTCCCCTCTGAGCACAAATGTAAAATGGGGAAAAATTTTTGACAAATTGAAGATATTCCGGCGGCTGTCCCGTAATATAAACACCAGGCGCAGAGGAGGAGGTGGCGGCAGGCGGCATGACAAAAGAGCAATTTTCACATCTGGTATCCCAGTACGAGCGGCTGGTCTACACCATCTGCTTTCAGCTGGTACGGGACGCCTCCACCGCCGAAGACCTGACCCAGGATACCTTTTTATCCGCTTACCTCCACAGGGACGCCATCCCCCAGGGCTATGAGCGGCAATGGCTGGGGCGCATTGCCGCCAACAAGGCCAAGGACCACCTGCAGAGCGCCTGGTCCCGCCACAGCGTACTGTCCGGAGATGAGTCTATGCCCCCGGGCCTGGCCCCGCCTGCCGAGGAGATCGCCCTGCAAAAGACCGGGGCGGCGGCCATCGCCGCAGAGATTGAGGCCTTGAGGGAACCCTACCGCCTGGTATGCCGGCTGTGCCTTCTGGAGGAAAAGTCCCCGGAGGAGACGGCCCTGGCCCTGGGCAGGCCGGTAAAAACGGTACATACACAGCTCTCGCGGGGCAAACGGCTGCTGCGGGAGCGGTTGGAAAGGAGCGAAGGATATGGAACGGTTCCACACTGACGGACATCTGACAGACGAAGCGCTGGCGGCCCTGATCCGGGACGGCAGACCGGACGAACTGAGCCGTCTGGAGATCGCGGAGCACCTGTCCTTCTGCGACGTATGCCTCCAGCGGTATACGGACCTGCTCTCCGGCACAACGCTGCTGGAGCCGGAGCGATCCTGCAGCGAGACCCTTTGGGTCCGCGTCAGGATGCGGACCCTCCGGCTGGTTACCAGCCGGTACGCCACGGCGGCGGCGGCCGTGGCCCTGGCGCTGACCATGCTGTGGGGCGGCGAAAAGATCCAGTTCTCCCGTCCCGTGCTGCCGGAGTTCCGTCCCGCCGCGGTGGAGCGCCTCCACTCCTGGCCGGAGCGCTGGAATGACGCCCTCAGCGGAACACTGTCGGGTGTGACGGACTTTTTTGACGGTCTCAGGCCGGGAAAACATTCTTGAGGAGGGGTTACTTCATGAGACTGATTCGAGGCATTTTGTTTTTTACGTTTTCCTGTATCCCCGGGTGCGGGCAGATGCACCAGGGGCATATGAAGCGGGGCATCTCCCAGACCATACTCTGCTGCGGCGTGCTGGCCGTGGCCGTCTTTCTGGAGATCGGGGCGCTGGCGATCCTGCTGGTCCCGCTGTGGCTGTACTCCTTTTTTGACAGCTACAATCTCCGCCGCCAGCGGATGGACGGCACGGAGGACGAGGACGCCTATCTCTTCGGCATGTCGGACCTGGACAGCCGGCGGCTCTCGGAGCTCTTTTCCAAGCGCCACAGCCTTATCGGCTGGACGCTGGTGCTGCTGGGCCTCTACGCCCTCTACCGCACCGTGATGGGACAGCTGATGTGGTGGATCAGGGAGCTGTTCCCCTGGATGGACTGGCTGTACGACCTGCTGGTGTGGGACGCCCCCCGCATCCTGGGGACGCTGCTGACCATCGCCCTGGGCCTGTGGTTCATCCGGGGACCGAAGAAGCGTGTCCCGGAGGAGATCCCTGCCTTTACTCCCGGTTCGGAGGCAGCACGTCCCGCTTACCAGCCGGAGTTCTTCCAGGAGGCCCCCCACGCGCCGGACGTCCCCGGCGGGGAGCCGGACTCCCCCGCCCCGGAGACAGAGGAGGACGCCCATGGAAACGGCTGAGCAGGCGGTGCGGACCGCAGAGTCCCGGCAGCGCCGGGTGGGCACCCTTACCCTTGGCGTTGTCCTGGTCGCCGCCGGAACGGGGATGCTGGCGTCCATGTTCTGGCCCCGGTTCCACCCGGAGTGGCTGCTGAAAGCCTCCCCCTGCATCCTGATCCTCTTAGGGCTTGAGACCCTGTTCTCCGCCCGGAGCGGCGGGCGGGTGAAGTACGACTGGCTGGGGATGTTTCTGTGCTTCATCCTCACCGGGGCGGCGTTGTGCATGTACTGCGCCGCCTGGTGGGTGATGAACGGTGGCTCCCTCCAGTCCCTCCAGAACGCCTCCCGCTGGGCCGGGGACGACGTATACGAGATGAGCTACGGCTGGTTTGACGGCGCGGACTCCCACACCATGCGCCTGGAGGCGGGGGACGCGCTCCAAGGTCAAATCTACACGTACAACGGCTGGCTGGAGGTGGAGATCTGCGACGGGGACGGGAACACCGTCTGCCAAGGCAGCCCCTTGAACGGAGACCAGAAGATCGAAATCACCAAAACCGGGGACTACACCATCATGGTCTGGGGCCGCCACGCCAGCGGGGGCTTCTCCTTTCTCCGGGTGCCCCCGGAGACGGTCCCGCCTCCGGAGGAGGCTCCGGCTCCGGAGATCGAACCCTATTCGGAGGAGACCACCCCGGAGGAGGAGCCGTCCTGAATCACATGTCACAGACGCCGGGAGGCCGCTTACGCGGCCTCCTCAGCTTGTCGAAAATATATTTTCGACAAGCTGAGCGGGATTTTCAGAATTTCAAAAAGTTCTGAAAATTCCTGATTTGAATTGCGCGGGGAACCCTTCTTGGGTTCCCCGCACACACCCCTCCTTACCGTTTCGCAAATTTCCAGCGTCTTTCGACAGTCTGGGGAGGCCGCTTACGCGGCCTCTCCATTTTTGTTCTCCGGTTTTTCTTTCCAAATCTCTTCGGGTGTGGTATACTTGTCCGGGAAAAATTTTGTGTGAAAGGGGACCTCGCCATGGCGGCTATCGGCTTTGACAATGAACTTTACCTCTCCACCCAGTCGGAGCAGATCAAACGGCGGATCGCCCAGTTCGGCGGCAAGCTGTATCTGGAATTCGGCGGCAAACTCTTTGACGATTACCACGCCTCCCGGGTCCTGCCCGGCTTTGCGCCGGACAGCAAGATCCGCATGCTCCAGCAGCTGCGGGATGACGTGGAGATCGTCATCGCCATCAACGCGGCGGATATCGAGAAGAACAAAATCCGGGGCGACCTGGGCATCGCCTATGACGACGACGTACTGCGCCTGATCGACATCTTCCGGGGCATGGACCTCTACGTGGGCAGCGTTGTGCTGAACCGCTACAACGGACAGACCGCCGCCGACGCCTTTCTAAAGCGCCTCACCGCCCTTGGCATCCGGTGCTACCGCCACTATCCCATTGCGGGCTACCCCTCCGACGTGCCTCACATCGTCAGCGACGGCGGCCTGGGGAAAAATGACTATATCGAGACCACCCACTCCCTGGTGGTGGTGACGGCCCCGGGTCCCGGCAGCGGCAAGATGGCCACCTGCCTGAGCCAGCTCTACCACGACCACAAGCGGGGCATCACCGCCGGATACGCCAAATATGAGACCTTTCCCATCTGGAACCTGCCCTTGAAGCACCCGGTGAATCTGGCCTACGAGGCTGCCACGGCGGATCTCAACGACGTGAATATGATTGATCCCTTCCACTTGGAGGCCTATGGCCAAACCGCCGTGAACTACAATCGGGACGTGGAGATCTTCCCGGTGCTCAGCGCCATCTTTGAAAAAATTCAGGGCGCCTCCCCCTACAAATCCCCCACAGACATGGGGGTAAACATGGCGGGGAGCTGCATCTCTGACGACGAGGTCTGCCGGGAGGCCTCCCGGCAGGAAATCCTCCGCCGGTACTACACCGCCTGCGTGGAGAAGATCCAGGGCAAGGCCGGAGACGAGCCGGTGCGGAAGCTGGAGCTGGTGATGAACCAGGCCGGCGTAACACCGGAGATCTGCCCTGCCGTGTCCGCCGCCCTTTTAAAGGCCGAGGCCACCGGGGCGCCCGCAGGCGCCATGGTGCTGCCGGACGGCCGGGTGGTGACGGGCAAGACCTCCGAGACCTTGGGCGCCGCCTCCGCCCTGCTGCTCAACGCCCTCAAGGCCCTGGGGAACATCGACCACCACTTCGAGCTGATTTCCGCCCAGGTATTGGAGCCGGTCTGCCGGCTGAAAACCGGATACTTGGGCCACAAGAACCCCCGCCTCCACACCGACGAGGTGCTGCTGGCTCTGACCATCTCCGCCCTGACCAATCCCCTGGCCGACCTGGCCCAGCGGCAGATGCCCAAGCTCCGGGGCTGTGACGCCCACTTTTCCGTCATCCTCAGCGACGAAGATGAGAAGCTCCTGCGGCAGCTGGGAATCAATGTGAGCTTTGAGCCGAAGTATGAAACGAAGAAGCTGTACCACAAGTAGGAAAGTGCCTGCAGGAGCAGCGGCGGATCCGCCGAAACCGCCTCCTGCACTCTCCGGGAGCGAGCCGCCTGGGGATCTGCCTCTTGGATGCCGTATTCACCCGGGAATCCGGCGTCCCGGCTCCGCTGCCGGTCTCAGGCATTTATTTTACGATACGGTCTCGCCTGGCGGCTGCCGGACATTTGCCGGTTCCGGCGCTGCACCAGGACCCTGAGAAAGCGCGGGGCCGGCTGGCGGCCCGCCGCTGAACGATCGGAAAGGATTACAACATGGAAACCATTATTCTACAAATTGCCCAGGAGCTGGACAAGCGGCCGGAACACGTGGAAAACGTGGTGCGCCTCCTGGACGAGGGAAACACCATTCCCTTCATTGCCCGTTACCGCAAGGAACTCCATGGCGCCATGGACGACACCTCCCTCCGAACCCTGGAAGAGCGGCTTCAATACCTTCGGGGCCTTCAGGAGCGGCGGGAGACGGTGAAGGCCGCCATCGGAGACCAGGGCAAGCTGACGGAGGAGCTGGCCGCCGCCATTGACGGCGCAAAGACCCTGGCAGAGGTGGAAGACCTGTACCGCCCCTACAAGCAAAAGCGCCGCACCCGGGCCACCATAGCGAAGGAGCGCGGATTGGAACCCCTGGCAAATCTCCTCTTCGCCCAGGGACCGGACTGCCCTAAGCCCCTGGAGGCCGCGGCCCAGTATATCGACCCTGAGAAAGGCGTAGAGACCGCGGAGGACGCGCTGTCGGGCGCCGGCGACATCATCGCTGAGGAGATCTCCGATGACGCGGAGCTGCGCAAGCGCCTGCGGGAGCTTTTGATGAAAAACGGTCTTCTCCGCAGCGCCGCCGCTGTGGAGGAGGACTCCGTCTACCGCCTGTACTACAATTTCTCCCAGGCCCTCTCCCGTCTCCAGGGGCACCAGATCCTGGCCATCAACCGGGGGGAGAAGGAGGACTTCTTAAAGGTCTCCGTCGATCTGGACCGGGAATTGGCCCTGCGGACCGTCCGGCGCCACGTGGTCATCCCCGGCAGCCAGGCTATGGAGTTCATCAAGGCCTCCGCGGAGGACGCCTATGACCGCCTGATCTTTCCCTCTCTGGAGCGGGAGGCCCGCTCCGCCCTCACAGACACCGCCAATGAAGGGGCCATCGGCCAGTTTGCCCTGAACCTGCGCCCGCTTTTGATGCAGCCCCCCGTCAAGGGTAAGGTCACAATGGGCCTGGACCCAGGCTACCGCATGGGCTGCAAGGTGGCCGTGGTGGACGGCACCGGCAAGGTGCTGGACA
>CAJUQM010000025.1 GCA_910588005.1 uncultured Oscillibacter sp. | reverse complement strand
ATCCGGGAGATCATCCCCTTCCCCATGAACAAAAACGCCCAGGACGTGATGATGGACGCTCCCAGCACGGTAACCCAAAAGCAGCTGGACGAACTCCACATCGCCCTGGTGAAGCCGGAGGAGTAAGTGGACTTTCGCCGGGAGACCTGGGCACACCACGCCATGGCGGCGGTGGGGGGCTTTTTCGGGGTCTACGCCCTGCTGGCCAGAGGCGGCACCTTCGGCTCCTCCGAGACCTCCAACCTCATCTACCTGGTGGTGGCCGGACTGGACGGGACCTGGGGTCCCGCCCTGGTCCGGATCGGGGCCACAGCCTGCTACACCGCCGGTATCGTATTCGCCGTGCTGTGGCGGCGGTATGGCCGGGGACTCCATCTGCGGGTCTGGGCCATTCTCATGGACTTTGCGGCCTGCCTGCTGCTGGCCCGGATTCCGGCGGAGACAGACCCCATCCTCTCCCTCTACCCCATGTTCTTCGTCACGGCAGTGCAGTGGGTGGCCTATACCCGGGCGGCCGGATACAACTGTGCCACCATTTTCTCCACCAACAATCTCCGCCAGTTCACGGAGGGGATGACGGAGTATATCTGCACCCGGGATTCTGATCAGCTGCGGAGGGTGAAATTTTTTGGCGGAACGCTGGCGTGTTTTCACCTGGGGGTAGCCTGGGGCTGGTGGTGCACAGGCCAGTGGGGAATTCCCGGAATTTACGGGTGCCTGCCGCTGCTGGTAATTCCCCTGCCGGGAGTGACGGCCAGGGAACGGGCGCCCCTGCAATAGAGTCTGCCTAAGAGGCGCGGTATGATGGCCTATTCTATTTTAGACCTGCGCTATCACCGCAACGGCGCGGAGGAGCACGTCTATCCCGTCGTGCTCTTTGGCCCGGAGAATGTGGTTCTGGCAGACTGCGGATACCCGGGTTCTCTAAAACTCTTGAAGCAGGCGCTGATTGGCCGGGGCAATCAGGCCGGAGCGTGCCACAAAGCCGGTGCTGACCCATCAGGATGACGGCCACACGGGCGCCGCGGCGGAACTCAAGGACGCATATCCCGCCCTCCGGATCTCAGCCTCCCAAGAGGAATCGCCCTATATCTCCGGAGAGCGGAAAAATCCCCGCCTCCGGCAGGCGGAGGAGATGCAGGAACATCTTCCCCAGGAGCAGAAATCATTTGGAGTTCCATTCTGTGAGAGGCTGAGAAGGGTACGGCCTGTCCCGGTGGACGAAATGCTCTGCCCGGGAGATATCTTTCACTGGTGCGGTGGATGCGAGATCCTCGCCACTCCCGGCCGTATGCCGGGGCATATCTCCATCCGGCCTCTGAACAACGATTTTATGGTCGCCGGCGGCACCGCTGCGGTTGAAAATGGCGGTCTGGGTGCCGCCAACCCGTCTTTTGCCTTGATCTGAATGCCGCAGAAAGCTCCCTGAAGATCCTCCTTCAATATCGCTGCCGCCGATATCTCTGTTACCACGGCGGACCCCTTGACATCTCTCCCCAAACGTGATACAGTGACAAAACAGGCTATGAACGGGAGGAGTACCCCCGTCTCCCCGGCCAAGAGAGAGGGCGTTTTGGTGCAAGTCCTCCCGGGGAACGGAGAGAAGGCGCCCGGGAGCTGCGGGACGGAAATGCCCCGCCGTCACCCCGGCGTTACCGGGCAGAGCGTCCCCCATGGGGGAAATTCAGGTGGAACCACGGACGCAAGTTCGCCCTGAGCCTTTTGGCTCAGGGCGTTTTTTCACTTTAACATATTGTGCGAATGCCTGGAAAAACTATTTTTGATATAAAGGAGAAATCACAATGGACAACAAGCAGAAAACCATGGAAAAAATCGTCGCCCTCTGCAAGGGCCGGGGCTTCGTCTTCCCCGGCAGCGAGATCTACGGCGGCCTTGCCAACAGCTGGGACTACGGCCCCCTGGGTGTGGAGCTGAAAAACAACGTCAAGCGGGCCTGGTGGAAGAAATTCGTCCAGGAAAATCCCTACAACGTGGGGCTGGACGCCGCCATTCTCATGAATCCCCAGGTGTGGGTGGCCAGCGGCCACGTGTCCACCTTCAACGACCCCCTGATCGACTGCAAGGCCTGCAAGATGCGCCACCGGGCCGACAAGCTGGTGGAGGGCTTTGTCAGTGAGAACGGCCTGGACGTGAACGTGGAGGCCATGACCCAGGAGGACCTGGTGTCCTTCATCCGGGAAAAGCAGGTCCCCTGCCCTGGGTGCGGCAAGCACGACTTCACCGACATCCGCCGTTTCAATCTCATGTTCAAGACCCACCAGGGCGTCACCGAGGACTCCGCCAACGAGGTCTATCTCCGGCCCGAGACTGCCCAGGGCATCTTCGTGAACTTCCCCGCTATCCAGCGCACCACACGCCGCAAGCTCCCCTTCGGCGTGTGCCAGGTAGGCAAGAGCTTCCGCAACGAGATCACCCCCGGCAACTTCATCTTCCGCATCCGGGAGTTTGAGCAAATGGAGCTGGAGTTCTTCTGCAAGCCGGACACGGACCTGGAGTGGTTCCAGTATTGGCGGACCTACTGCCACGACTGGCTCATCGGCCTTGGCGTGAAGGAGGAGAACCTGCGCCTGCGGGACCACGAGCCGGAGGAGCTGGCCTTCTACTCCAAGGCCACCACGGACTTCGAGTACCGCTTCCCCTTCGGCTGGGGAGAGCTGTGGGGCGTGGCCGACCGGACGGACTACGACCTGAAACAGCACCAGGAGCACTCCGGCCAGGACCTGACCTACTTCGACCAGGAAAAGAACGAGCACTATATCCCCTATGTCATCGAGCCGTCTCTGGGGGCGGACCGCATGACATTGGCCCTGCTGGTGGAGGCCTACGACGAGGAGATTGTGGACGAGGCGAAAAACGACATCCGCACCGTCATGCGCTTCCACCCCGCCATCGCCCCTTTTAAAGTGGCCGTGCTGCCTCTGTCCAAAAAGCTCAGCGGTAAGGCCCAGGAGATCCAGCAGGAACTCGCCAAAGACTGGATGGTGGACTTTGACGAGACCGGCTCCATCGGCAAGCGTTACCGCCGGGAGGACGAGATCGGCACGCCCTACTGCGTCACCGTGGACTTCGACACCGTGGGCGACGCCGAAAAGGCCAGCGACAACTGCGTTACCGTCCGGGAACGGGACTCCATGTCCCAGGTCCGGATTCCCATCGCGGAACTGAAGGCCTATCTCGCGGAAAAACTGGCCTACTGAGTATGAAGAACCTCTGGCTGTTCCAAACGGCCCCCGACGGCCTGCCTAAAAAGAGGCAGGCCGCCTTCTGGCTCTGGAACCTGGGAATCCTGCTGGCGGCGGGAGTGTGTCTGGGGGGACTGTCACTGTTTTTCGCCTATGGCGACTACCCCGATATCATCATGGGCAGCTACTTCCGCCACCCGCTGCTGCTGCTTTTAAACCTGGCGCCGGTAGTGCTGCTGCTGGCGCTGCTGTACGCCGCCCTGGGGCGGTCCTGGGCGGCCTTTTTGCTCACCGGAGCGGTGGTCTGGGGCCTCTCCCTGGGAAACTACTACAAGCTCCGCTTCCGGGACGACCCGCTGATGTTTCAGGACCTGCAAAACCTCCGGGACGCCGCCGCCATCACCGCCATGGCGGACTATGACCTCACGCCGGACAAGCGGGTGTGGTTCGGGCTGGGGTGTCTCCTCCTGGGCACGGCAATCCTCTTCTTTTTCGTCCGGGGACGGCTGCCCAAACAGCCCAGAATAGCCCTGCTGCTGGCGGCGGCGCTGCTGTGGGGTCCCATGTGGTGGGCCTGTGCCGATAAAAATCTCTACGAGAGCAAAACCGACAATATGGCCCAGTTCGATGATCTGGAGCGCTGGTCCTCCACCCGGCTGTATCTCTCCAAGGGCTTTATCTACCCCTTTCTCCACAGCGTCACCGCCGGAGCGGTAAAGCCCCCGGCGGACTACAGTGAGGCGGAGACCCGGGCACTGCTGGAGTCCTATGTCCCCCAGGACATTCCAGAGGAGCGGCAGGTGGATCTCATTGTCCTCCAGCTGGAGGCCTTTGCGGACTTCTCCCTCTTTGACGGCGCAGAGGGCATCGACTTTGACCGGGCCTACGGCGTATATCACCAGCTGGAGGAGGAGAGCTTCACAGGAAATCTGGTAACCAACATCTTCGCCGGCGGCACCGTGGACACGGAGCGGGGCTTTCTCACCGGCTTTGCCGACCAGCGGAACTACCGTGCCAATACCAATTCCTACGCCTGGTATCTCCGGAGCCAGGGCTATGCCGCAGAGGGCTGCCACCCCAGCTATGAGTGGTTCTATAACCGTCTGAACGTCAACCGCTATCTGGGAATTCCCGATTACTACTTCATAGAAAACCGCTTCCGGGACCTCTATCCCCACGGCGAAGCCCCGGACGAGATCCTCTTCCCGGAGATTCTCCGCCTCTACGAGGCCAACCGGGACGGCGGCGGAGCGCCCTATTTTTCCTTCAACGTCACCTATCAGGGCCACGGACCCTACAGCACAGAGGACGTCTGGCGGGGGCAGCACTTCACCGACGGGCGGTATTCCACAGAGACCGCCAACATTGTGGACAACTACCTGGGTTCCGTCATGGACACGGCGGAGTGGCTCCGGTGGCTCTTTGACCGGTTCCGGCAGGAGGAGCGGCCGGTGGTGCTTGTGGTCTTTGGGGACCACAAGCCCTGGCTGGGCTACAGCAACTCCGCCTATCAGGAGCTTGGGGTCAATCTGGAGCTGTCCTCAGAGGAGGGGTTTTACAACTACTACGCCACCCGGTATCTCATCTGGGCCAACGACGCCGCGAAAAAATCCCTGGGCGGCAGTTTCACCGGAGAGGGACCGGACGTGTCCTCCTGCTTTTTGATGAACCTGCTCTTTGACCAGTTGGGGTGGAAGGGCAACGCCTGGACCCAAGCCACCAATGACATCTGGCAGGAGATCCCCGTCCTCACCGATGTGGGGCGGTACGTTCGAAACGGAGAATTGACGGCGGATTTAGACGGAGAGGGGCAGAGGGTCCTCAAAACCTACCTGGACCTCCAGTACTACTACAGCACACACTTCCAATACGATTGAGAGGAGAAGCGCCGCGGCTTTTGGCTGCGGCGCTTCTCCTCTCAATATGAAACAGGCTAAAGGTCTGCCGCCGGAAAGGCGGGAGCATGAAAACCGTTCTTTCCCGGCGGCGTGCACATCGGATAAACCGCTCTGCGCAGAATACGGAAAATTCCCCTTAAAAAAACATACTCATGAATCCGTCCGGCCGCTCCTGGGCCTGATACCAAATCTCCTGAAACAGCTGCCGGGAGATTGACCGGACCGTACATTCCCCCTCTTCCCCGCCTGTGATCTCCCGCAGATCCTCCGGAAAAGGCTTTTCCGCCAAAGCACCATCATTTCCGCGCTCGGCGCCATAGGCAAAACAGAGTCCGCCGCGAAAAAACTCCACCTTCCGCCTCTCCATCCGCTTCTCATCCAACTCGGAATAGACAAGATAGGGTTCATCATCCAGATCATGATCCCATTCCAACAGCACATAGTCCATAAAAACCTCCCCTACCTATCAAAAAACGACTCAATCTCACCTCGCGCCGCCGGGACGCTGCCCTGGGCAAACCCGTTTCTCCCTCCGCCACGGCCCCGCAGGGCCTGATTCATTTCCTTTACCAAGGAGGAGACGTCTCCTCCGTCCGCCCGCACCAAGGCATAGACGTAGTGCTCTCCCTCCCCGGCAAACACGGCGGAAAGTCCTTTGCACCGGCGGGCCACAGCATCCGCCAGCCGCCGGACGCTGTCCGGTCTCATTGGCGGCTGAAACAGCAGCACGTCCTCCTGCTCCGCGTTTTCATTGGCAATCGCCTCAAAGGCCACCTCCTCTAACCGCGCCTGAGCGGCCTTGGCGGCGCTCAGCTCCGATTCCAGCCGCTCTACGGCGGCGGCGGCGTTTTGAGGCTTTACACTGAGGCGCTGGGCCACAGCCCGTGTCTGGCTGTAGACCATGGAGAGATAATCCAGCGCCCGCCGGCCGCAGACGATCTCCAGACGCACACCCTCCCGGAATCTCTGGCAGGAGAGGACCTTGATAAGTCCCACCTGTCCCGCCCGGAGAACGTGTGTGCCGCAGCAGGCACAGCAATCCGCGCCGGGAAAGGCAACAATGCGGACCCGCCCGCTCAGCTCCTTCTTACTGCGGTAGTCCAAAGCAGCCAACTCCTCCGGAGCGGGATAAGTAATCTCCACCGGACGGTCCGCCCAGACCGTCTCATTGGCCAGGCGCTCCGCCTCCAGCACCTGCTCCCAGGAGATCTCCGCATTGTAGTCGATGGTCACGGTCTCCGCCCCTAAGTGGAAACCCACATTGCTGCAGCAAAACCGCTCACAGAGAATTCCGGAGATGATATGCTCTCCGGAGTGCTGCTGCATATGGTCGAACCGCCGCTCCCAGTCGATTTCTCCCGTTACAGCCGCGCCGGTCTCCAGGGGCTTGTCACAGGTGTGAAAGACCGCGCCGCCCCTCTCGTGAACGTCCAAGACCTCCACGCCGCCTAAAAAACCGTGGTCGGCAGGCTGTCCTCCCCCTTCGGGATAAAACGCGGTGCGGTCCAACTCCACCCGCCAGCCGTCTTTTCCAGGCTCACAGCACAGCACTTTAGCCGTAAACTCCCTTAAAAAGGGATCCCGGTCATACAGTTTTACTGTCTCCATACGTTTTGCCCTCCTCCTCACGCAATCAGACCCAAGGCCTGCTTCCACCTCAGAATCCGGCGGCAGGCATTGTCCAGATCCGCCTCCAGAAGTCCGCCGTTTTCCACAGCCTCCAGAACCTTTGGGATCTGGGTCCGGTAATCCGCAGTAATCAGCAGGTCATTTCCCGCCTTTAAGGCCATCACGGCCACCGATCCGTCCCCAGCATAGGCGTTTACTGCCTTCATCGCCAAATCGTCGGTCATCGCCACACCGTCAAACCCCAGCTCTCCGCGCAAAATCTCGTGGACCGCCGGAGACAGGGAGGCAGGAAGTTCCGAGTCCATACAGCTGACAATATTATGGCACACCAGTACGGCGGCGGTGTCTCCCCCTGCGGCGAGACCCGCCTGAAAGGGCAGAAAATCACTGCTCACAAAGGTCTCTATGGGCCGCTGGTCCAGAGCGGTGCCGTCATGAGTATCCACATTGTCTCCATAACCGGGAAAATGCTTTAAAACGCTGCCAATTCCACTCTCCCGCATAGCGGCAACCACCCGCTCCACATAGTCCGCCGTGGCCGGGGCATCCTGGCCCAGAGTACGGTCATAGATAAAACTGCCCGGATGCAGGGACACATCGCAAACCGGGGCCAAATTTACATTGACACCGCAGCGCAAAAGGGCGCCGCTCTTCTCCCGGGCATCCTCCGCAAAGAGGTCTCCCTCCCCATTTTGGTGTCTTAAGAGCCACTGGGGGGATTTGCACCTCCCGTTTGGAAACAGGTTGGGGTTCCAGCTGGCCCGGGCCACAGACCCTCCCTCCTCATCAACGCCGATCAGCAGAGGAATCCGGGCGGCATCCTGATAGGACCGGATTTTTTCCGTCACCTGCTCCGCCTTCAGATAGTTTCCGGCGGCATCCTTGAAGTCCCGGCCAAAGAGGAGATAACCCCCCAGGTGACATGAGGCAATGTCCTCCAGGGCGCCGGTTGCCGGGCAGCGGGCAAAGAAGAGCTGGCCCACCTTCTCCTCCAAGGTCATGGAGTTCAGCAGATCTTCCACCCGCTCTGCCGCCAGCTCCTCCTCCGTGGGCGGCGGCGGAGCGGGCGGCTCCTCCGGCACCTCCACGGCGGGCGGCTCCAGGGGTACGGGCGGTTCCTCCGATACCTGCGGCGCGGCGCAGGCGGCCAGCAGCAACGCGGCCAGAACCGCCGTGAATAATACTCGTCTCATATCCACCTCCGGGATGTTGATAAGACCAGTGTAGCACAAACATGGACAAAAAGGAAGAGGCCCATGGGACCTCTTCCAATCTCTATCCCCGTGTGGGTTCGCTGACTATGGGACCCACGCCCAGGCCCTGGCCGGACCAGAGGCTGAAGAGGCGGATCTCCCCGTCCTCCACCAGGCCGAACCAGGCGGCGCCGTCCCCCACTCCCACCAGGCCGTTCCGGGTGAAGAGGGTGGTATAGTCCAGCTTGGGGATCAGGTCCCCCATATGGTCCTCAAGGGCCTCGCCGTAGTATTCCAGCAGCTCCTCCGGCGTGTTTACCGGGAAGGTCCCGTCAGGGACGCGGACGGCGCAGGGATAAACGAAGAGTTCCGCCACCTTCTCCCGCTCCCCGTCCGCCAGCAGCTCCGTCAGGTCCCAGACGAAGGCCCGGGCGGCGTCCGTCTCGATGCCCGTGTGATCGTAGATATCGTCCCCACCGGGAGGGGGTGCGCTGGAGCGGACCGCGGCCTGATCTGTCTGGATGGTGAATACCCGGATGACACTCTCCTCCACCAGTCCAAACCACACAGCCCCCTCGGCCGCGGCGGCAAGGCCGCTGCCGTCCCTGAAAATCTGTGACTCCGAGGGATTGGGTTCCCAGGTCATGGCCGTGGAGAGGGCCAGGCGGTTTTGCCCGATGACCTCATCATAATAGGGCAAAAACTCCTCCGGGGAGTTCACCGTGAAGGTCCCGGCAGCCACCTCCACCTGAGCGGGATAGACCAGCAGGTTCGCCACCTCCTCCTTTCGCCCATCCTCAATCCGCTCCGCCAGCATGAGAACAAAATCCCGGGCCGTCTCGGTCCGCATCCCTGTCTGAATGTAGAGCTGATCCTCGGACTCCTCCGGAATCTCCTCTGAGGGCTGGCTCTCCGGCCCCTCTATACAACGGGTATTTGCATCTAAAATGGCGTCCAAATCCGGGGTCCTTACCGGAGCCAGAGCGGAGAAGTCAAAGCTGTCCGCCAGGGCCTCCAGCTCTGCTTTCCCGATTGGGCCGCTGGAGAAGGTATCATCCCCTTCCTCCCCTGTCAGCACATTGACCAGCACAAAGCTATCTCCAAGATCCGCTATGAGGATTGAGCGGTTCCGCCTCCCAAGTCCCAGGGTAACAGAGGTCCCCTTCGCCGTTTGATAATCCCACTCCTGAAAATCCTCCACATTTCCGATATTCAGCGCCACGTCGTTGAAAGTCCCCCGGACGGAGCGGCTGAATTGGTAATCGATTCTCCCATAGTCCTCAAACACCGCATCACCGTCAAAGCGGAAAGTCCCGTCCTCGTAGATATAGCCGGAGTAGGGCGTGACATGTTCCTCAAAAAAATCTCCCACGGCTACCGGCCATGTCTCCGGAAACACGTCTTCGATCCGGCTGTGAAGCCGAAGATGATATTTTTCCACAATCTCCTCCAGCCGGTCGGCCATCTCCTGGGTATAGACCAAATACAATCCGTAACGGTCCTCAAAACCCGTGGGATCGTTGCCGATCGCACTGATAATGGATCCGTCTTTATCGTAGTCCTCCAAAAACGCCTGCCATTCCGCCAGAGCTTTGCTCTCCGGCGTGTCCTGATAACCGGAGAGGCTGACAAAATCCTTTTGCTCATATTCGCCAGGAATTACGATGCCGTTCCCGTCCGTTGCATAAACGCTGCCCTTCTCCGGCAAAAGAGCTTCCCGCAGCCCAAAAAATCCCGTAGCCACCGCAGCGGCCGACAACGCCGCCAATACACAGACCACTGCCGCCAGCATCAAAAACCGCTTCGCGGATCTCTTCGTCCTTCTCATCGTCTGAAAATCCTCCCATCTGATTTCTGTGAAAGAGTGAACTTGAGAGAATGTACTCTGATACAATTTGCGGTTATTCATCCTGCCACACCTCCCCCAATTGTTCCTTCAATCTCGCCCGGGCGCGATGGAGCCGGGTGGTGACCGCCGAGGTCCGAAGCCCCAGCAGTTCTCCAATCTCTTTGACGGACAGCTCCTCATAGTAAAAGAGGTTCAGCACTGTTCGGTATTTCTCCGGCAGCGCCATAATCTCCCGATACAGTGCCGCCTGCTCCGGCTGGTCAAAGACCGGCTCTTCCGGCAGTTCCTCCAGAGAGACCCGGCGCCTCCTCCAAGGGCTGCGGAGAACGTCCCTGCACACATTGACCGTTACCCGAATCAGCCAGCGGCGCAGATGCTCCGGGCTTTCAAAGGATTTTTCCGCCGTATACAGCCGCAGGAAAACCTCCTGCACAGCGTCCTCCGCATCCTGAGAATTGCCGAAATAGTGCAGAGCAATACGATAGACCATATTCTGATACCGCACCGCGGCATGCTCAAAGAGAGTTCTTTCCATAGGCTTGCTCCTTGTTATTGAAAGCTTTCACTTAGAGTACGGTCCAGACCATCATTTTGTCACAGCATGAGAAAATTTTAGGAAAAAAATCCGCCTGGTCTCCCAGGCGGATTTTTTTAAAGCTGTATTTACACCCGGTGTACGCAGAACCGGCGGAACAATCCTTCCGCCAAACCCTTACCCAAAAGTCCCTATGGACAGGGTCCCTCAACGCGCAGTCCGGTCGTAGGCCACAATCACCCGCCGGTTGGGTTCGGTACCTGTGGAATAGGTGGTGACGCCGGGCACATCCTGCAAGGCGGTGTGAATCACATGGCGCTCGTAGGCATTCATAGGTTCCAGTGTAACGCTGCGGCGGTATTTGACCACCTTTCCCGCCACCTTCTTGGCCAGGTGCTGGAGGCTCTGTTCCCGCTTCTCCCGATAACCCTCCGCATCCAGCTGAACACGGATCCGGCTGCCGCCGGTGCGGTTGACGGAATAGCTGGTGAGCTGCTGAATCGCATCCAGGGTCTCTCCCCGGCGGCCGATCAGCGCGCCCATGTGCTTTCCCTCCAGAATGACCTTATAGCGGCCCTTCTCCGGCTGGTAAATCCGGATCTCGGTGGAACACTCCATATTCTCCAAAAGCCCGGTTAAAAACTTTCGGATGGACTGTGCCTTTTCATCATCCACTTCTTCGCCTAAATCCCGGACCACAGGAACAGGCCGGGATTCCTCCTTGGGAGGAGTGGGCTTCTCTTCCCTCCGCTCCGTCTTCTTTTCCCTGGCCTTCTCCCTGCGGGGCTGCTGCTTTACCTCCGGTCTGGATTCCGGCTTCACCTCGGGTTTTACTTCCGCGTTTGGAGCGGGTTCCTCCTCCGGACCGTGATACACCCGGACTCTGGCAGGACTGCTGCCAATCCCAAGAAAACCGGATTTAGCGCGCTCCAAAATCTCAACGGACACATCGTCCCGGTCCAGGCCCAGCTGTGCCAAAGCCTTACTGACGGCCTCGTCCTCAGTCTTGCCCGTTACATCGATAAACTCTCTCATAACGGCTGTCAATCCTCCGTATCGTAGCGGTCCGCTCTGTAAGAGCGGCCGCGGGCGTAGGGACGTTCTCCGACCCGGCCCGCCTCAGTGGTACTGGGTTTTTTCGATTTATTTTTGGCCTCCTGGGCCTCCTGACGCTTCTCCTTCAGGGATTTCTTCCGGGCGGCCTCCTGCTTCTGCTGTTCTTGAAGCACCTTGGCCTCCTCCTGGCGGCGCTTGCGGTCCGCCTCCCGGGCCTCAAACCGGGCGTCCTCCTCCTCCTGGAGCCGCTTTGTGTAAAATTTCCCAAGGATGGCCTCTTGAATAATGGAAAAGGCGCTCTGGGCAATCCAGTATACACCCAGGGCAGCGGGCATGATAAAGGCGATGTATACGCTCATCAAAGGCATCATCAACATCATGGTCTTGTTGCTGGCAGCGGCGGAACCCTGGGTCTGACTGCCGGCCATGGAGACCTTGCTCAGAAGGAAGCTCAAAAGACCGGAGAGGATGGGGATCAGAATAATGCCGATCAGGGCGGGGGTGACGCCGCCTTTCAAAGCGCCGAAAGCGCTGCTGGGCAGGGTGGTGAGGTCCAGACCCAGAAAGTGATAATCCACATTGACCCAGTTGGGGTTTTCCGCCAGGAAGGCCTTCACAATGGGATTTTCCGCGTTGCTGGAGATGTGCTGGATGATCTCAATCTGAGCATAGGCGCCGTCATTGCCGTTGGCCAGCGTGGACCAGTTGAGATTCAGAGAGGTGATCACATCCTTAGCCTTTTGCAGCACCTCCAGGTTGGCGGTGCGGCTGCCGAAATTCATGAAGAATACCACAGGTTCCCGGATGATATAGTAGAGGGCGATCATGATGGGCATGGGCAGAAAGCTCCAGAGGCACCCGCTCATGGGGTTAATGCCCTCCTCGGCGTAGAATTTCTGCATCTCCTCATTCATCTTCATCTGGTTGTTGGCGTATTTCTTTTGGATCTCCTGCATCTTGCCGGACATCCGGTTCATACGCACCATGCTCTTCTTGGACTTCATCTGGAAGGGCAGCAGCACCAGTTTAATGATCAGAGTAAAGAAGATCAGAGACAGTCCGTAGGAACCCGTCAGATTATAAAAGAGCCGCAGCAGAGCCGCGAAAGGGATACAAATAAAGTATCCAATGGTTGAAAACATAGACGTTTCCTCCAAAAAGTAAATGGAGTCAAGGCAGGGATTGTCCCATAGGGAAAGAGACGAAAAAACGGACTCTTTTCCTTAGGCCTTGTTTGATAAATGGCGAAATGCACAGTAGAAAAAGATCCGCTGTTTGAGCATTTTGACATTTTTCAAACAGGGCCAAATCGATTAAAAATAAATCTTTGAATTGCCTCCGCCCCGGCAGACCCGCGGCAGGCATACCTTGACCCGTGCGCCCCGAGGCGCACACACCAGTGCGCAGACTGGTGAGGGAGAAATGAAACCGGGGATCCCCGGCAGAGCATAAGGGAGATGGGATCTCCCCTTTAACGAATGTCAGGGGACAGGGTCATATCCTCCCTTATGAAAGGGATTACAGCGCAAAATCCGTTTGAAGGCCAGCCAGCTTCCCTTTAAAGCGCCGTACTTTTCAACAGCCTCCAGGGCATACTGGGAGCAGGTTGGAATGTAGTTGCAGCAGCGGGGCCGGTAGGGAGAAACCGCTTTTTGATAAAACCGGATAAGGCACATTAAAATCCTCCTCATGTCTCATCCTCTAAGAGATCCAGCTTCCGGCACAGGCGGAGGAACGTATCGTTCAACTCTCTCCAGGAAACCGCCGCCGTCCGTCCGCGGGCCACTAAGATGAGATCCCAGCCCCCACGGAGCTTGTCCCGATTCAGGCGGTAGACCTCCCGCAGCCTGCGTCGCGCCCTGTTCCGCACTACGGCGTTTCCAATCTTAACGGAAGCCGTAAGTCCCAAACGGCTGCGGCCCAGACGGTTTTTTCTGCAATAGACCACCATACTGCCGCCTGCCGCAGACGCGCCCTTTTGATAGATCCGGCGAAACTCGTAGTTCTCTTTTAACGTCCAAGCCCGTTTCATGCTCTTCTCCAGCCTTCCTGAACAAAAACTCTTTTAGGGACGGAGGAATCCCAAAAATTCCAGCCGTCCCTGAAGACGTTGTTCAAGTGTCTCCCGCGCGCCCCGATCAGTAGGACAGACGTGCGCGGCCCTTGGCACGGCGGCGAGCCAGAACCTTGCGGCCATTGGCGGTAGCCATTCTCTTACGGAAGCCGTGGACTTTCTGACCATGCAGCTTCTTGGGTTGATAGGTACGTTTCGTAGCCATTTTGAGACACCTCCTGTCAGAATTACGTCCGCCCTGAGGCGGCTCTTACTCGACACCGCCCCTTCACGGAACGGCGCAGTAAACTTTTTATACGCCTATAGCAGAGGCGCATCGAATAGTATACCTTCTTTTTCAAAAGGTGTCAAGAATAACTTCCAAATTCCCTGGAATTCTATTGTTTTCTCCTGTTTTCGAATATTTTTCTACATATAGAGCTTTTAACCTAAAAAGAATCTAAATCTTGCGCTGTTTCCAACAATATTTTTTGTTCTTTAATATTAGAATAGGTATTGCCTCTCTTTGTTTTTTTTGCTATAATGAATTGTATTATTTTGTCCATTTTTCACGAGGCTCTTTACAATTATTTCAGAGTCCTTTTCAAGATCACGCCCTGGACAAATACCAAATAGAGAGAGGTGTTTTCTTTTGAATTCTGTCGCCGACGTATGGGATAATATTCTGGTACAGCTGAAACAGGATCTCTCGGAGACTACCATCGCCACCTGGTTTGACGAGCTGGAGGCGGTGGACATCCGGGGGAATACATTTTTTCTTCACTGTTCCAACGATTTTAAGAAGGGGTATATCGAGTCTCTCTTTCTGAAAAATATCAAAGCCGCTCTAAAGGATATCTTCTCCACCGATTTTGAGGTCTCCATTTTAGATGACTCCGCCCTCACGGAATTCAACGGGATCGCCTCAAAAAAGAGAGAGGACCGGTTCACTTCTGAGGAGTTTACCTTTGAAACCTTTGTGGTCGGTCCCTCCAATAAATTGGCCTATGCTGCCTCCATGGCGGTGGCGGAACATCCGGCGCAAAACTACAACCCCCTTTTGATCTACGGAGACTCAGGCCTTGGAAAAACCCATCTGATCAACTCCATCGCAAATGTAATCCGCCGGAATGACTCCCAGTCAAAAATCGTCTACATCAAGGGCGACGACTTTATTAACGAATTTATTGAGCTGGTTCGGGCCGGCCGCGGCAGTGAGTTCCGGGCAAAGTACCGCAACGCGGATCTGCTGCTGGTGGACGACGTGCAGTTCGTAGCCGGCAAGGAACAGGTGCAGAACGAATTCTTCCACACCTTTAACACGCTCTACGAATCCGGCCGCCAGATTGTGCTGACTTCCGACCGTCCCCCCTCCGAGATGACCCTGCTGGACGACCGTCTGCGCACCCGGTTTGAATGGGGCCTTCTGGTGGACGTAGCTCCGCCGGTCTTTGAAACGCGCGTGGCCATCATTAAGAACAAAGCCGCTATTTTAGGTATGAGCCTGCCGGACAAAATCGCCTTTACCATCGCAGAAAAGGCCACTGCCAACGTCCGCCAGCTGGAGGGGATCGTCAACAAACTGCTGGCGTACAAAGATCTTCTCGGAGACGAGGCCAACGAGGACACCGTCTCCCGGGCCATTCAGGATATCTTAAAGCGAAGCAGCGAGTATGTTCCCACTCCGGAGGCCATCCTGGATTATATCAGCAAGTATTACGGTGTGGAGGAATCTCTGATCCGCGGCCAGCAGCGGGTCCGGGAAGCGGTTCAGGCCCGGCAGATCGCCATGTATCTCATCCGCTCCATGACCAATATCTCCGTGGTGGACATCGGGAAAGTCTTTGACAACCGGGACCACTCCACTGTTCTCTACTCCATTCAACGGGTGGAGGACAAGATGAAACAAGATCCCGCTTACGCCGAAAAAATTAAAGAAATTAAGACAAATATCAACTCCAAGCGGTGACCGGTATTTCCACATCTTTCGTGGAAAAGGGAAAATTCTCTGTGGATAACATCGTTTCCCGGGAAATATGTGGATTTTCGTGAAAAAATCTTTTATTCCCTGTGGAACCCCTATGTTTACTCTCCCAGGCGGTTCCCCGGTTTTTCCACATCTTTTCTCTCTACGGCTTCTATTTCTTCCTAAATTTCTTTTTTCTTTTTTTAGAAAACGAGATTTCCCCCTATTTTGACTGAAAGGAAATAACTTCTATGATAAAATTTTCCTGTGAAAAGGCGCTGCTGCAAAATGCAATCGCCGTTACCAGCCGCGCAGTATCCCCCAAAAGCTCGATCCCTGCCCTGGAGGGACTCTTCCTCCACGCAGACCGGGAGCTGACCATCTCCGGGTATAATATGAGTACCGGAATCCGGACAAAAGTCCCCGCCGGAGTGACAGAGAGCGGCGACATTGTGCTGAACGCCCGCCTGTTCGGCGATATTATCCGCCGTATGCCCGACGACATGATTACCTTCTCCGCCGATGAGCGGCAGATGGTCCACCTCAGCTGCGGCGACGCGGATTTCGACATCTTGGGTCTTTCCGCCGCCGACTACCCGGATCTGCCGGAGGTGGAGGATGAATACTCCGTCTCCATTCAGCAAAAGACCCTGCGGGCAATGATTGAAGAGACTTCCTTCGCCGTCTCCACCAATGAAAGCCGCCCGGTTCACACCGGCGCCCTGTTTGAAATCGGTGAAAACGGCCTCACTATGGTAGCGGTGGACGGATTCCGTCTTGCGGTCCGGCGGGAGCCTCTGGAACAGCTGGCAGGCGGAGCGTTCTCATTTGTAGCTCCCGGGAGCGCGCTTAATGAGGTGAAGAGTATCTGCGGCGATGTGGAGGACAGTGCCTCCGTTACCTTGGGAAAGCGCCACATTCTCTTTGAGGTGGGCGACACGGAGCTGATCTGCCGCCGGCTGGAGGGGGAGTTTTTGGATTACAAGAACGCGATTCCCCGGTCCAATCCCATCTCTCTCACTGCCGAGACCAAATCCCTGATTGAGAGCATTGACCGTGTCTCCGTAGTGATCTCCGATAAATTGAAAAGCCCTGTCCGCTGTGTGTTTGATCACGACAAAGTCTTTCTTTCCGCCAAGACCGGCAACGGCGAGGCAAAAGACGTCTGCCGACTCTCCGGCGACGGAGGAGGTCTGGAGATCGGGTTCAACAACCGCTATTTAATGGAGGCCCTGCGCTACGCGCCTGCGGATACCGTAAAGATTGAACTGAACACGGGAGTTTCCCCCGCCATTATCGTTCCGACCGATGAAAAAGATAACTTCTTGTACATGGTGCTGCCGGTGCGGCTGAAATCGGCGGAATGATGAAGACAGTTGAAATTACGACGGAGTTCATTAAACTCCAGGATCTCTTGAAATTTGCAAATCTGGTGGAAACCGGCGGCGAGGCGAAAGAGCGGATTCAGAACGGTGAAGTTCAGGTTAACGGAGAGGTCTGCGTTCAGCGTGGAAAAAAAATCCGGCTTGGAGACGATGTTCTTTTTGGCGGGACGCATTACACGGTGAATTATGCGGATTGACCGTTTGGAGCTGAACTGCTTCCGGAATTATGGACGTCAGGCTGTGGGTTTTGATCCCCGGTGCAACGTGATTTTCGGGGAGAATGCCCAGGGAAAGACCAATCTGCTGGAGTCTCTGGTCTATCTCTCCTGCGGCAAATCGCCCCGGGCCAAAACGGACAGGGAGATGATCGGATTTGACGCCGCCGCCGCCTGCATGTCGGCCGGGGTTTTCGCCCGGGAACGGGAGTTTTCAGTGCGGGTGGAACTGTTTCGGGACCGCCGCCGCCGGATCTCCGTCAATCAGGTCCCGGCGAAAAACAGCGCTGCCCTCAGCCAAGTTTATCAGACGGTTTTTTTCTGTCCGGAGGATCTGTTTTTAATCCGGGAGGGGGCCGCCGCCAGAAGAAAATTTATGGACACTGCCCTGTGCCAGCTGCGGCCGCGGTACGCCGCCGCACTGGCGGAGTATAACAGGACCTATGACCACAAGGTCCGTATTCTCCGGGATGCGGAGGAGCGGCCGGATCTGTTGGAAGCTCTGCCGGAGTTCAATGAGCGGCTGGTACAGTTTGGAGCGGTGCTGATTCACTATCGCCGGCAATTTGCCGCGCGGCTGAATGAGTATGCCGCCATCCACCACCGGGAGTGTTCCGGTGGGAGAGAAGTGCTGGAAATCCGGTATCAAACCGTCTCCTCCGTGGAGGATCCGGCGGCGGAGGTCACCGTTCTTGCAGAGCAGCTGCGCCGTCATATGGAGTCCCACCAGGCGGCGGAACGGGCCTCCCGGCTGTGCCTCTCCGGACCCCACAAGGATGATCTGCTGGTGAGCATCGACGGCAGGGACGCCAAGCAGTACGCCTCCCAAGGCCAGACCCGGACGGCGGCACTGGCCATGAAGCTGGCGGAGCGGGAAATCTATAAGAACGCCTCCGGGGAATATCCGGTGCTGCTGCTGGACGACGTTCTCTCCGAGTTGGATCCCAGGCGGCAGGAGTTTGTTTTAAACCGCATCGCGGGAGGACAGGTGTTTATCACCTGCTGTGAGGACGACAGGCTGCCGGAGATGCTGGGGGGAAAGGTGTTCCACGTGGAACGCGGAGTGATTGGGTGACTCCAATCATGAATATTTTTTCCTTGATAGGAGGGACGGACTTCAGCCGCGACGATGGATGGTCCATTATGCTGTGAGAAAGGATAATATGACAGATTCAAAGAAAATCCTTAAGAAAATTGCTCTTGTCCTGCTTTTGATTCTGCTGGGTATTGAGGTCTGTATGGAGATGCGGTACTCCTGTGACGAGGCGGTGGTGACGTCGGAGAACACAGAAGCCATTCTGCGGCGGGCGCCGGAGGTGGAGATCACGGAGGAGGACCGGGATCTGGTTGATGCCTTCTCCCGGTGCGCCGCTGTTCAGGAGCTGCTGGAGAGCGGCGAGAGTGGGGATTTATCGGCCGCGGAGAACCCGGAGCTGATGGCGGAGGCGGACCGGCAGCTTTCCCCGGAGAGCGCGGCGACTGTCGTGGTGAGTGTGATTTTTTATGAGGAAAATCCCTCCCTGTATATCAATTGGACGGATGGCGGGGACCATATGCTTGTTCTTGGAAAAGAGAGAGACGGCACAGAGAGCAGGTATTATAAGCTGTACCGTGCCGGCGGGAAAAAAGTCTATGAGAACTGGGACAATGAACAGGCCCGGAAGACCGTGGTCCGCCGCCGGTGGCTGGCGTGGCTGCGGGACCGTATGTAGGAGGATTAACCATGTATCTGCACCTGGGACAGAGCGAGATCGTCCCCTACCGCCGGATCATCGGGATCTTTGACCTGGACAAGTGCTCCACCTCCAGGCGGACTCGGGACTACCTGGCCGCCGCCCAGAGAGAGGGCGTGGTGCTGGATGTGTCCGGAGATCTGCCCAAGTCCTTCGTGGTGTGCGACCACCCCTACCATGACCAGATTGTCTATCTCTCCCAGCTGAATCCGGCCACGCTGGCCAGCCGTGCGGAGAAAAATCGAATTGAGTGAATACGGAGGGTTTTTATGAGGTGCTGCTCTACCGGGTGCGGGATCTGGTGCTGACCATGACACTGGGCCAGAGGATCTTCGGCGTGGGGACGGTGTGTGTCCACTCCTCGGATAAGAGTATTTCCCACCTGGACTTGAAGAATGTAAAAAATCCCCGGGAGGTCAAGGAGCTGATCCACCAGAACGTGGAGGCCGCCAAGGACAGGCGGCGGATGCGGACCACGGAACTCATGGGAACGGGCCAGGAGCCGGAGGGACTCTGTGATGTGGAGGACCCGGAGGACGGGGAGCTGGACTGAAAGACGGCGGATGCGGTGAGAGGAGAACAATCATGGCAGAACCATCGGTTATTTTCGTTTGCCTGGTTTTTTGTATCTATCCCTGGTTTCACGGGCCGGTTTTGCTGATTGCCATGGGCTTTGCACTGGCGGGGACGGCGGTTCAATTTTTCCTCCTCCGCAGGACGAGGAAGGCCCGCTGGTTTCCCCTGCTGGGCGCGGGGATGATGGCGGTTTTAGAGATGGTGCACCAGCTCAATCAATTTGATGTCATCGGCACCATACGGGGCCATGAGATCTGGAATTACATCGGCTTTGGCGTTGTGGTGCTGTATATACTGCCGGGTACGCTGGCGGGATGGCTGGCGAGTCTGGCTCGGGACAGGTACCGCTCCGGCGGCAGAGAGGGACGTGTTTCCTGATGGGACATCCTATGCGCCGTGGACGCGGAATATTCCAAAATCACTGCGGAGCGGGGAAAGGCAGGCCGGAAAACGGTCCGGTCCGGCTTTTTCCGTTCTGGGAAATAATTAAGGAGAAGAATATGGCTGAAAACGAGATTCTAAATTCCACCGCCGTGGAGGCAGGCAACGAGTACGACGCATCGGAAATCCAGGTCCTGGAGGGGTTGGAGGCCGTTCGGAAGAGACCGGGCATGTATATCGGATCCACTTCCACCTCCGGTCTCCACCACTTGGTATATGAAATTGTGGATAACGCCATTGACGAGGCTTTGGCGGGCTACTGCACCGATATTTTGGTGCAGATCAACGAGGACGACACCATCACCGTGGTGGACAACGGCCGGGGAATCCCCGTGGATATCCAGGCTCAGACCGGCAAGCCCGCCCTGGAGGTGGTCTACACCGTCCTCCACGCCGGCGGAAAATTTGGCGGCGGGGGATACAAGGTCTCCGGCGGCCTTCACGGTGTGGGTGCGTCTGTGGTCAACGCCCTTTCCGAGTGGCTGGTTGTCCAGGTCCACCGGGACGGAAAGATCCATGAGATGAAATTCTCCCGGGGACAGGTGACACAGGAGATGACGGTGGTAGGGACCACCGACCACACCGGCACCACCGTCACATTCAAGCCGGATCGGGAGATGTTTGAGGACACGGTCTATAACTATGAGACTCTTCACACCCGCATGAGGGAGGAGTCCTTTCTAAACGCAGGACTCCGGATCCGCACGGTGGATAAGCGCCCCGGAAAAGAACAGGACGATTCCATGTGCTACGAGGGCGGAATCCGGGAGTTTGTCACATGGCTGAATAAAAATAAAGACGTTCTCCACAACGGCGTGATCTACATGGCCGGACAGAAGGACGACTCCATGGCAGAGGTGGCCCTGCAGTACAACGACGGGTACAGCGAGACGATTCTCTCCTTTGCCAACAATGTGCATACCCCCGAGGGCGGCATGCATGAAGAGGGCTTTAAACGCGCTTTGACCACCGTGCTGAATAATTATGGCCGAAAGATCAAGATGCTCAAGGACGATGAAAAGGTCTCCGGCGAGGACTGCCGGGAGGGACTCACCTGTGTGATCTCCGTGAAGCTGACGGAGGCCCAGTTTGAGGGACAGACCAAGGCGAAGCTCGGCAACAGCGAGATCCGGACATTGGTCAATAATATCGTCTCCGAGAAGCTGGACACCTTCCTGGAGGAGAATCCCCAGGTGGGCCGGATGATTTTGGACAAGGCTCTCACGGCGAACCGCGCCCGGGAGGCCGCGAAAAAAGCCAGGGAATCTATCCGCCGCAAGACCGCCCTGGGGGGCGCGGCTATGCCGGATAAGCTGCGGGACTGCAATGAAAACAACCCCGAACTCACCGAGATCTATATCGTGGAGGGAGATTCGGCCGGAGGTTCCGCCACCCAGGGCCGGGACTCCCGCTTCCAGGCCATCCTGCCCCTGTGGGGAAAAATGCTGAATGTGGAGAAGGCCCGGGCTGACAAAGTGTACGGCAACGACAAGCTCCAGCCGGTCATCACCGCTTTGGGAGCCGGAATCGGTGAGGAATTCGACGCCGGAAAGCTCCGGTATCACAAGGTTATTATTATGGCCGATGCCGATGTGGACGGCGCCCACATTCGAACGCTGCTCCTCACGTTTTTCTTCCGCTTTATGCGGCCCTTGATCGAGCAGGGATATGTCTACTCCGCGGTACCTCCCCTTTTCAAGCTGTCCCGGGGGAAGACCACCCGTCTGGCCTTTTCTGAGGAGGAGAGGGACGCCATTTCCTCGGAACTCCGGGGGGACAACCCGAATGCCAAGGTGGAGATCAGCCGTTTCAAAGGCCTGGGCGAGATGAACCCCCATGAGCTGTGGGAGACCACCATGGACCCGGAGAAGCGGACGCTGCGCCGCATCACTTTGGACGACGCGGTAAAGGCCGATGAGATTTTTACCGTCCTCATGGGCGAGAAGGTGGAACCCCGGAAGGAGTTCATTGAGCAGAATGCCCAATACGCAGTAAATCTGGATTATTAAAGGAGGGCTGCCGCTATGAGTAAAAAGCCCCAATACGACCCTGAGGAGATCCGCTACCCCGGGCAGAAAATTGTGGAATCTCCCCTGGTGCCGGAGATGAAGCAGTCCTACATCGAATACGCCATGTCCGTTATCAAAGGGCGGGCGCTGCCGGACGTGCGGGACGGCCTGAAACCTGTCCACCGCCGGATTCTCTACGCCATGTATGAGGATAACCTGACCAGCGACAAGCCCTTTAAAAAGTCCGCCACCTGCGTGGGCGACGTGCTGGGCCGCTACCATCCCCACGGAGACCAGTCCGTATATGACGCGCTTGTCCGCCTGGCCCAGGATTTCTCCATGCGCTATATGCTGGTGGACGGCCACGGCAACTTCGGCTCCGTGGACGGAGATCCTCCGGCGGCCTACCGTTATACGGAGGCGCGGATGTCCAAGCTCTCCGACGAGATGCTGCGGGATATTGAAAAAGAGACCGTGGATTGGGATCCCAACTTTGATGAGACCCGGCGGGAACCTCAGGTACTGCCCTCCCGGTTTCCCAATCTGCTGGTGAACGGCTCCTCCGGCATTGCCGTGGGCATGGCCACCAATATCCCTCCCCACAATCTGCGGGAGGTGATCGGCGCCTGCCTGTGCGTGCTGGATAATCCTGAGGCCGGTCTCATGGACCTGATGGAGCATATCAAAGGGCCGGATTTCCCCACCAAGGGCATTATTATGGGCCGGTCCGGCATTCGGGCGGCCTACGCCACCGGCCGGGGACGGATTGTGGTCCGGGCCCGCCATGAGTTTGAGGAGTTCGGCAAGGACCGTACCCGTATCATCATCACGGAGATCCCCTATCAGGTGAACAAGCGGATGCTCATTAAGAGCATGGCGGACCAGGTGGAGGACAAGCGCCTGGATGGGATTTCCGACATCCGGGACGAGTCCGACCGCAACGGTATGCGGATTGTTATAGAGCTGAAACGGGACGCCAATCCCCAGGTGGTCTTAAACCGGCTGTTCAGCCAGACCCAGCTCCAGACCACCTTTGCCATTAATATGCTGGCCCTGGTGCAGGTGAACGGCCAGCCTCAGCCAAAAATCCTCTCTCTGCGGCACATTATCGACGAGTATCTCAACTTCCAGGAAGAGGTTGTGGTCCGCAGGACCAAGTTCGATCTGCGCAAGGCCCAGGAGCGTGCCCATCTGCTGGAGGGACTGCTGATCGCCCAGGATCATATCGACGAGGTTATCAAGATCATCCGCACCAGCTACGACAATGCCAAAGAAAACCTGATGGTCCGCTTTGGGCTGGACGATGTCCAGGCTCAGGCCATCTGCGACATGCGGCTGATTGCCCTCCAGGGACTGAACCGGGAGAAGCTGGAAAACGAGTATAAGGAGCTGGAGGAGCGTATTGCGTATTTCAACCGGATTCTCTCCGATGACGATTTGGTGCGCCAGATTTTAAAGGAAGAACTCACCGCCATTGCCAACAGATACGGCGACGACCGGATTACCGAGATTCAGGATGTGGAGGATGAGATCGATATTGAGGATCTGATCGAGGAAGAGCAGTGCGTATTCACCATGACCCAGGCGGGTTATATTAAGCGCACGCCGGTCAGCGAGTACGCGGCCCAGTCCAAGGGCGGCATGGGCAAAAAGGGCATCACCACCCGGGAGGAGGATGTGGTGGAGGATGTGTTCACCGCCTCTACCCATGACTATATCTTATTCTTTACGGATACCGGAAAGGTCTATCGTAAGAAGGGGTACCAGATCCCCGAGTCCGGCAAGACCGCTAAAGGCACCAATATCATCAACATCCTCCAAGTGGAACAGGGCGAACGGGTACAGACGATGATTCACACCCGCTCTATTGAGGACGACGGCCGGTTCCTCTTTATGGTCACACGAAACGGCACCGTGAAGCGTCTTCCCGCCAGCACCCTGAAAAATCTTCGCAACAACGGAATCCGCGCTTTGCGGATGGATGAGGGAGACCGGCTCATCACTGTCCGTGAGACCGACGGAGAGCAGAAGATCTTGATCGCCACCCATGATGGACTTGCGGTCTGCTTTGACGAGAGCGACGTACGGCCCATGGGACGGGACGCCATGGGCGTTCGGGGCATTCGCCTGCGGGAGGGAGACTACGTAGTGGGCGCCGCCCGGGCCAAACCGGGACAGGAGGTTCTCTCTATCACAGAGCGGGGCTACGGCAAGCGTACCAGCGTGGAGGAGTACCGCATTACCAACCGGGGAGGCATCGGCATCAAGAATTACATGGTCACGGATAAGACGGGACCGGTGGTCGGAATCAAAGTGGTGGACGGAAGCGAGGATTTGCTGCTGATGACCCAGTCCGGCATCCTGATCCGCACCCATGTGGACAGCATCCGCATGGCCGGGCGGGCCACGCAGGGCGTGATTGTCATGCGCTTTAAGGAAGAGGGTGACCGGGTGATCTCCATGGCACTGGCCGGCCGGGAGGAGAGTGCGGAAAATAATGAAGCCGCGGAGGTGGAAGCGCCTCAGGAGTGAGGAAAAGCGGCGAAGCGATAGACGCGGATACACAAAAAGAGGACGTGGAGAGATCCACGTCCTCATTCTTTGAACTCGAAGAGCTTGTATAGGGGGATGTTCAGGGCGTCCGCAATGTCAATCAATGTATCCAAACTGCATGAGCTTACACCTGTTTCAATTCGTTGAATATAATTGCGGCTGACTCCATCCTCACCACAAGCGGCAGCAAGCTGTTCCTGGGTTAAACGCTGCTCTTTTCGATAATAAAGGATATTTAATCCAATTTTTATCCACTCTTTGTAATGACGGATGTTCACAGAATCACCCCTGCAATTATTGTAAACAGGTGAGAGAAAAAAGTAAGCAAATAAAAAGATTGTAATTACAAACAAATTATGTGTAATTAAAAAGAAAAGATGATATAATACCACTTGTGGGGTGGTGTTATGCGTCTGCTTAAAATTTTGCTGGCCCTGATTCTGGTGATAAAGTTATTGCCTTTTTGCCTCGTTTACAGTATCATGCTAGTACGTTATCCGAGGCGGTACCTGTTGGCGGGAGAAAAGACAGCCGATCTGCTCCTCTCCTTTGAAGATCGTCTCTTTGCAAAAATAAGGAAGACCTGGAGGCGGAAGAAGATGAAAACAGTCACCATTTACACCGACGGAGCCTGCTCCGGCAATCCGGGTCCCGGCGGCTGGGGCGCCATCCTGATCTACGGGACCCATAAGAGGGAACTCTCCGGGGGCGAGGCGGACACCACCAACAACCGTATGGAGCTGACCGCCGTGATTCAGGCGCTGTCTTTGCTGAAAGAACCCTGCATAGTGGAGCTGTGGTCCGACTCAAAATATGTCATTGACGGCTTGGAGAAGGGCTGGGCCAGGGGCTGGCAGAAACGGGGCTGGATCAAGTCCGACAAAAAGCCGGCCTTAAATCCGGATCTATGGGGCCGCCTATTGGAGCTGGAGTCGCTCCACACGCTGCGGTACCACTGGGTAAAAGGCCACGCGGAGAACGAATACAACAACCGCTGCGACGAATTGGCCGTGGCGGAGAGCCAGAAATACAAATAGACGGAGAGGCGCAACATTTACAAATCGTTCATAGGAATAACACAATTCTGTCATGTTTATGGGGTATCTTAACAACCAAGCAAAGGGTTTTCCCAGCCCATTGCGTTTTCTCCCTCCTAAACACACACAGCAAAAAGGGCCGCCGCTGGCGGCCCTTTTTGTGCGCATTTTCCCGTTCTATTGCCTGCGGCCGGTTTTTCAGCCGGACCGGCGCAATTTTACCGGTTCTGAAAATATATTTTGTAAAACGGCAAAAGAGGGTGTAAAATAGAGACATACTGAAATTTCCTGTGGGAGGTTTTATCAATGAAGGATGGTTTTATCACCGTTGCCTGCGGCGCGCCGCCGCTGCGGCTGGCAGATTGTGCCTATAACGCAGAGCAGACCTTTCAGATGATGCGCTCTGCGGAGAAGGCGGGGGTGAAGGTGCTGGTTCTGCCGGAGTTGGGTCTGACAGGCTATACCTGCGGAGATCTTTTCTTCCAGGATGCCCTGCTTCGCGGCGCCGAGGAGGCGCTGGCCACCGTGCTGGAGGCCACCCGGAACCTGGAGGTGGTCACCGCTGTGGGGATGCCGCTGCGGGTCCACAACAAATTGTATAATTGCGCTGTAATTATACAAAAGGGAAAAGTTTTGGGCGTGGTTCCCAAGACGCATCTGCCCAACTACGGTGAGTTTTACGAAAAGCGCTGGTTTGCCCCCGCCCCTGAGAGACCGGAGAGAATCCGGCTGCTGGAGCAGGACGTTGTGACGTTTGGGGCGGGGCAGACCTTCCGCTGCGAGGAGATTCCGGAGTTGATTTTGGGCTTTGAGATCTGTGAGGATCTGTGGTCTCCGGACTCTCCTTCCGTCAAAATGGCCAAGGGAGGGGCGGTTGTCATCGGCAATCTCTCCGCCAGCAACGACGCGGTGGGAAAGGACGCCTACCGCCGCCAGCTGGTGTCTATGCAGAGCGCCAAGCTTCTCTGCGGCTATGTATACGCCAGCGCCGGAGCGGGAGAGTCCACATCAGACCTGGTCTTCGGCGCCCATCAGTTGATTGCGGAGAATGGAACGCTGCTGGCGGAGCGCCGGTTTGACGGCGGACTGTTGATTTCTGAAATTGATATTCAGCGCCTGAGTTTTGAGCGCCGCCGGACCCGGGTCCTGGAGCCGGAAACGGAGGACTGCGGCTGCGCGGGGACATTCACCCTTACGCTCTCCCCTGCCAAGCTGACCCGCTATGTGGCGCCCATGCCCTTTGTCCCCGAGGGAAAGGAGGACCGGGACGCCCGGTGCCGGGAGATCCTGCTGATTGCGTCCCTTGGGCTGAAGCGGCGGCTGGAGCACACAGGGGCAAAGAGCGCTGTGGTGGGCCTCTCCGGTGGGCTGGACTCCACCTTGGCGGTGCTGATCACCGGCCTTGCTATGAAGATGCTGGACCGGCCTATGACGGATATTATCGCCGTCACCATGCCCTGTTTCGGCACCACGGACCGCACCCGGAACAACGCCGTGGTTCTGGCGGAGGAGCTGGGGACAGTATTGAAGACGGTGGATATTGCCGCCAGCGTCCGCAGCCATTTTCGGGATATCGGCCAGGACATGGGAGATCACGACGTCACTTTCGAAAACGCCCAGGCCCGGGAACGGACCCAAGTGCTGATGGATATCGCCAACCAGACCGGAGGTCTGGTGATCGGCACCGGGGATCTCAGCGAGCTGGCTCTGGGCTGGTGCACCTACAATGGCGACCATATGAGCATGTATGCCGTCAACGCGGCGATTCCAAAGACCCTGGTGCGGCATCTGGTGGCCCACCTGGCCCGGGACAACGCCGAAAGAGACGGGGCCCTTCACGATGTGCTGGAGGACATTTTGGATACGCCCGTCTCCCCGGAGCTGCTGCCCGCTGTCCAGGGGGAAATCAGCCAGCGCACGGAGAATCTGGTGGGACCTTATGAGCTGCATGACTTTTTTCTGTACTATATGCTCCGGTGGGGATGTTCCCCCGCGAAGATTTACCGTTTGGCACTGCATGCCCTGGGAAAAAAATACAGCCGGGAGATCATTTTGAAGTGGCTGAGGATTTTTTACAGCCGCTTCTTCTCCCAGCAGTTTAAGCGGAACTGCCTCCCGGACGGTCCGAAAGTGGGGTCTGTGGCCCTCTCCCCCCGGGGCGACTGGCGGATGCCCAGCGACGCGAATTGGGCCTTGTGGAAAACAGAACTGGAAACGCTGGAATGATCTGACAGGGATTGACAGAATCCGGCAGCCAAAATATATATAGAACCCAAACAGGGCCTAGAAAAGTCAACAGTGGTACCACTGCTGTTTCATGGATGCACGATGAAATAAAACCCTTTGCCGCCACTGGAAACAGAGGGGGCGTATGGGATGAAACAGCTGTGGATAACAGCGGCCGCGTTGGCGGCAGGGATTCTCTGTGCAGTAATTTTGGGCGGGGCGCGGCCGCCGGCGGCTGCTACGAGGGCGTTCAGCGCCTCTCCGCCCAATCGGTGGAGCTGATGGAACAGCGGGAGTCCCAGGTCACGCCGGACGGTTCTTACCAGGCGCTGCCGGGATCATATCTACGGCCGGGAGGGGCTGTACTGCCGCACCGGCAGCGCCTATGGCGCGTATCATTGCGCCTCCCATGACCCGGTCAGCGGAGACGGCGTGGTGGTGCTGACAGTGGGCGCCAGTGCCGCCAGGGACCGGCGCGGTATCTACGCCGTCTGCGGAGATCTCAGTCAGTACATCTACGACGTCCTCAAGCGGGACTAAAAGGGCAGGCCGCCCGCTCCTCTAAAAAGGGAGCGGGCGGCGGTTTTTTATTTCAGCAGGTTTGCCAGGGCGGCGGCCATCTCCAGGCCCTGCGCCCGGGTGGGCGCTTTCGTAAAGTCCGCCTTCTCCGGCAGCAGGCCCCAGTCCCAGGACTGAGCTGCCGCCTGGACATTTGCGCCCTCTGTCAAGGCGGCGGGAACGGGACCCCGGCGGTTTTCAACAGGGTCCGGCGTCTGAATCTTCAAAGAATCCACCGCCCTGGAGAGAAACACCGCCGCCTCCTGCCAGGTCAAGGGCCTGGCGGCGGAAAAAGCGCCGGCGGCAGTACCCCTGGCAATTTCCGCCTCCTTGGCCCAGGCCAGGGCGGGAAGAAACCATTCGATCCCAAAGCTGTCGGCAAAGGGGAGGCCGTCCAGCGTCACAGAGGGACTGCCCGCCGCCTCGTACAGCTGGCCCATAAAACGGCCTCTGGTCAAAGGCGCGTCCGGATATTCCTTTTGGGCCAGTCTCTCGGGATGGGCCAGCAGCCACTCCACAGCGGTATCCCGGCCCGCCAAGGTATCCTCCAAGGTCTGCGGGATGAGCAGGTCCGGCTCCAGAGCCACCACGCCCCGGCCCGCGCCGGCATCCAGCAGGGTATTCAAATCGATAAATTTGGAGGAGAGCTGTCCCCGGATACCGGAGTTGGGCAGGGAAAATCCCCGCACTGCCCCGAAGTGGCTGACGCTGCCGCCGGCGTGCTCTCCGACCAGCACGCCGCCCATCTCCTGGATCTCCACGGCGTTGATAAGGGCGGAGGAGAAGGTGGCGGGGCCGATCAGGCCCACCAGCTCGCAGCCCTCTGCCATCTCACTGCGAAGGACCTCCAGCAGGGGCCAAATGACGCCGTCGGAGCCGCCGCCGTTATTTCGCAGATCCAGCAGGACCCGCCGGAAATCCCCCCCGTCCAAAATCCCGGATACCACGGCGGCAAAGGCCTCCATCGGCAGATCCTCGGCATTCTGGCAGGTGTTGTACTGGATATAGAAAGTGTCTTTATTCAGGGGCTTGGCAAAATAATCAGCGTCCGCCTGGGCAGTGGCGGGTTCCCGGGTGATCCGGTCCGAGAGGCGGGCCAGCTTTAAACCGCCCAGGGCCTCTATGGACAGAGGCTCCAGAGAGAGGGTCCTTCCGCCTTTCAGCGTCACAGGCAGGGGCTTCCCTGTCTCCACCAGGCCCAAATACTCATAGAGATCCGCCACATTGCAGGCCTGCTGAAACTGCCGCCGGAGGTGCACCGGATTGTCGGAGCCGAAGAGTGCGCCGAAGGCTGTGACGGCCTCCTCCACCGGCCTTCCCGCCAGCGCCGTCACCTCCCGGCAGAGCAGGCTGCCGCTTTCGGCCTCCGCAGCGGAGAGGTACCAGGCGTCTCCCCGCCGGACCATGGAGAAGGGGTAGACGCGCAGAGCCGCCGCGCGCCCAACGGCGACGGCGGTATGAGAGTCCCCCACCAATGCCGTCAGTCGCATGAGGTCCAGCAGAAATTCCACGTCGCTCTCCGTCTCCAAACGGGACTCAATGTTCTTCTTCAGCGCCAGAAATTCCGCCTCCGGCGTGTTGGCGAAGACGTCTGGATGATTTTCCACCAATACGGTCTGATAGAGAAAGTCCAGATCCTCCCGGCGCAGCTCCGCCCGGGATTTCTCCGGTTCCGCCGCCAAGACGGCGGTGCACAGTACCGCTGCCGCCAGACACAGCGCCGCCCCCCGCCGAAGAAATGCAGTAACCAGTTTTTTCATATCTCCTCACTCCTTTTTACATGAAAGAACATATACCACCATAACGATAGCGCAAATGAAATCCGATGTCAAACTGTTTTCATAACGACGTGGAGGGCAATATTTCTTCAAAAAGGAAAAAAGTTTCCGGCTTTTTCCGTTTTGCAAAACCGGTCTGGACGGATTTGAAAATATATGGTATACTAATATCGGTTTAAAGCGGCGATATGAGTCCCGTGCGGTCCTTTTGGCGTACCCGGTCTCATACCGTTTTTTTCTATCTAGGGCAGAACCAGAAAATCATGAGAAATGCGCGGCGGTCCGTCCGGCGCGTATTGGCGGAGAGCTTCCGAATGGGCTGCGGCCCGTTCTCTGCACGCCTCCCGCATTCTGGTTTCTGATCATTTCAGAGTCCGCTCTAAAAAAAGCCGCGCTGCGGAGGAAGATGAGGAAGATCTATGAGCACAGAACGGAGAAAAAAACACGGGCAGTTTACCAGCAGCTGGGGATTTGTGCTCTCGGCGGTTGGCTCTGCGGTTGGCATGGCCAACGTGTGGGGATTTCCCGCAAAAATGGGCAGCAACGGCGGAGGCGCGTTTTTGATTGCGTACCTACTCTTCATTTTGCTGTTTGGCACCGTGGGCCTCTCTGCGGAATATGCCGTGGGCCGCCGTGCCCACACCGGCACCCTGGGTTCCTACCGCATGGCCTGGGCCAGCCGGAAAGAGAGTTTGAGCAGAGCCGGCGGGGTCTTAGGGTGGCTGCCCCTGGCGGGTTCCATGTGTATCGCCATCGGCTATGCCGTGATCATTGCATATGTGCTCAAGGCCTTTTACTCCTCAGTCACCGGCTCTCTCATGACGGCGGACACCGCCGCGTGGTTTGACTCCTTCTCCCTGGCGGATTACTCCGTGGTCCCCTTCCACGCCATAGTGGTGGTGGGCACGCTGCTGACGCTGCTGCTGGGGGCCAGAAGCATTGAGAAGAGCAACAAGGTGATGATGCCCCTGTTCTTTGTCATTTTCGCGGTGCTGGCCGTGCGGGTGGCGTTTCTCCCCGGCGCCGCCGAGGGCTACCGCTATATGTTCTCCTTCCGGTGGGAGGAACTGCTGGATCCCATGGTGTGGATCTGGGCGATGGGACAGGCCTTTTTCTCCCTGTCCATCACCGGAAGCGGCATGATTGTATACGGCGCGTATCTCCACCCGGAGGAGGACGTGGTGTCTCTGGCCAAGCAGACGGCCCTGTTTGACACCATCGCCGCCTTGGTGGCTGCCCTGGTAATTATTCCCGCCTGCTTTGCCTACGGGCTGGATGTAGGGGCGGGTCCCTCCCTGCTGTTTGTCACCCTGCCGCGGATTCTGCAGGATATTCCCCTGGGGCAGCTGTTCGCCATTATTTTGTACACCGCCATGGTTTTTGCCGGAGTCAGCTCTCTGCAAAACATGTTTGAGGCAGTGGGCGAATCGCTGCTGCACAAATTCCCCAAATTGAACCGCCGCCTGGTGCTGGTGATTTTGTGCGTCGTCTGTCTGGGCATCGGGGTGAATATGGAACCCATCTTTAAATGGGGACCCTGGATGGATATCGTCTCCATTTATATCATTCCCATCGGCGCCACGCTGGGCGCGGCCTCCTGGTTCTGGGTCATGAGGCGCGGGGAGCTGATGGAGGAGATCAACCGGGGAGCGAAACGGCCGGCCGGCGGGCTGTGGTACAGCGTGGGACGGTATGTCTATGTCCCCTGCGCCGTGATCCTGTGCTGCGTGGCCCTGTTTTTAAAGGTGGCGTTCTGAGAGCGTTCCGCCGTGAAAAAAACGGACCGCCCTGGGGGAAATTTTTGACGGATTTCACATTGACATTCCCCCTGGTGGAAGGTGTATTCTAAGTTTACAATACGGCATCGCCCCGCGGACGATCCTCTCCGGGGCGGGAAAGGACGGGAATATGAAACACACATACAGAAGACTCGGCACCCTGCTGCTGGCCCTGGCGCTGTGCCTGAGCCTTTCCGCCCCGGCTTTGGCGGCGGAGGAGAAAGACCTTAAAACCACGGCGCGGGAGGCCGCAGAGACGGCCCTTGTCTACGGCGGCGCCAGCCAGATCAGCTGGGCCGTGTGGCAGGACGGGAAAATTGTGGAGAGCGGCTCCCAGGCCGCTCCCGCCGGAGAGGGACAGCCGAAGCGGACCGTCAGCGGCTCCGCCTATGGCATCGGCTCTGTCAGTAAGATCTACACCACCGTGGCGGCAATGCAGCTGGTGGAAAAGGGCAGGCTGGAGCTGGACAAACCCGTGACCACATACCTGCCGGATTTCAAAATGGCGGACCAGCGGTACCGGGACATCACCGTGCGGATGCTGCTGAACCACTCCTCCGGTCTCATGGGGTCCTCCATGGGCAGCGGCATCCTCTTTGATGACCCCAGCGAGCTTGCCGCGGACACCCTGCTGGAGCGTTTGGCCGGACAGCGCCTCAAAGCAGACCCCGGCGCGTACAGCGTTTACTGCAACGACGGCTTCACCCTGGCGCAGCTGGTGGTGGAGGCGGTCTCCGGCATGGAGTTTATGGATTACATTCAGGCGAACCTCTTAAAGCCCGCCGGGCTGAAAAACACATGGTCCCCCGCTGAGGCCCAGGACACAGCGCCCATTTACCAGGACAGCGCCAGGCCCCTGCCCAAGGACTGCCTGGGTGTATTGGGCACCGGCGGCCTCTATGCCACGGCGGAGGATTTGGCGGCCTTCGGCGGTGCGCTCACGGGGACAAAGCTCCTGAAGCAGTCCTCTCTGGATGCTATGGCCGCACCGGAGTATGCCCGGGGGATCTGGCCTGAGGAGGAGGCCCCGGACGCCCTGTCCTATGGCTTGGGCTGGGACAGCGTGGAGTGGTTCCCCTTTTATGAAAACGGCGTCACCGCCCTGGTAAAGGGCGGCGATACCCAGTATTATCACGCGGGCCTGGTGGTGGTTCCGGAGCACCGCATGGCGGCGGCGGTGCTGAGTTCCGGCGGCGTGTCCACCTATGATGAGCTGGCCGCCTCGCAGATGCTGATTGCCGCCCTGCGGGCCAAAGGCGTGGAGATGGACGAGACCGCTCCCGCCCTCCCCGAGGCAAAGCCCGCCGCTATGCCCAAAGAGCTGCTGGACAACGCGGGATACTACGGCTCTCTGCTGCCCTATAAAGTCGACCTCAGCGCAGAGGGCGTGTTGACCATGAACTACCTGGGAGCGGGAGTCCCCACCCAAACCTTCACCTATCACGACGACGGAACCTTCCGGGATGAATCCGGCATGGCCTGCCTAAAGTTTGTGAAGGAGTCCAATGGAGAGACCTATCTCTATCAGCGGGCTTTTTCCGTGATTCCCGGCCTGGGAGGCCTGGGTACCTCCAACTATGCCGCTGTAAAGCTGCCGGAGAATTCAATCAGCCCGGAACTTCAGGCCAAGTGGGAGGCGTTTACCAGCAACACCGATATTCTGCCCATGAATGAGCGCTATAGCTCTCAGATCTATCTGGCCCTCGGCAGTTTGGCAGAGTCCGGTGAGGCGGAAGCGGAGCCGGAGGGTGTTCCCGGCTATGTGAGCACGCTGCGGATTGTGGATGAGAACCATGCCCGGTATGCCGTTCAGATCCCCGGCAACGTGGGTCGGGATGGATATGACCTGGAGCTTCGCAGGGATGAAAAAGGCGCGCTGTGGATGCTCCAGTCCAATGGGGCCGTGTATATGGATAAGGCCGCCGCGCCGGTTCTCTCCACAGGGGACGGCAGCGTCCGCTGCACGATTCAACCCGACGGCTATGCCCGCTGGTACAAGGTGGGGGACGCCGCAGGCAAGACCATGGCGGTTCAGCTGCCGGAAGACGCCGGATTTTGGGTCTACGACAAGGACTGGAAGGTCACTGCCTCCTCCGTAGTGTGGGACGACAGCTCTGCGGAGCTGCCCGAGGACGGTATAGTGGTCTTTGCCGGAGATCCCGGCGCCCAATTCCAGCTGACTTTTTCTTAAATGCAATGGGCGGGCGCTTCTGCGCCCGCCCGCCGCGGTTTTGCGGAAGCAGGGGCCGGGAAATCAAAGGGACAGATCCCGGCCCTGCCCAGTCCATCCAAAGAGGCGCTTTCAACCGGGGGAGCTGCCGCTGACCGCCGGCAGCCTTGGACGATTTACTCTGACAGAAAGCAGGTGCCGCTATGGCCCTTCACGAGGAACTGCGCGCCGCCCTCCAATCCATGCGGGAGGGAATTCTCATGATCGACGCGGAGGCCAGAATTGTCTTTGCCAATCAATCCTATCTGGATTTTGTAAAGAAGACGGCGGATGAGATTATGGGCCGTCCCCTGCGGGAGGTCCGCCCGGGGGCGCGGCTGCCAGAGGTGCTCACAACGGGAAAGCCGATTCTCCATGCGCCCCGCACGGAGAAGAACGACGACATCTATTTTGTCAATATGTACCCGGTCTTTCTGGACGGCGCAATAGCCGGCGGGCTGTCGGTGGTCACGTTTATCCGGGACGCCTATGACTTCCGCACGGAGCTGGAGGCCTATGAAAAGCGGAACAAACAGGTGCTGCACCGGGTGAACAGGGCCAACTCCGCACGGTATACCTTTGATTCCATTGTGGCTGTGGGGGAAAATGTACGGTCCGTGAAAACTCTGGCCCAGCGGGCGGCGGCCACGGATGCGGCGGTCCTGCTGGCCTCGGAGAGCGGCACGGGAAAGGAACTCTACGCCCAGGCCATCCACAATGCCAGTCTCCGCTCCCGGGAGGTCTTTGTGGCGATTAACTGCGCCAATTTCAATGCCAATATTCTGGAGTCGGAGCTTTTCGGCTACGTGGAGGGCGCCTTTACCGGGGCCAGACGGGGCGGTAAGATCGGCCTGTTTGAGGCTGCCAGCGGCGGCACCATCTTTTTGGACGAGGTGTCCGAGATGGATATGGGGCTGCAGGCCAAGCTGCTCCGCGTCCTTCAGGAGGGGCGGGTGCGCCCGGTGGGCGGCGTGGAGGAAAAGGAGGTGGATGTGCGTCTGGTCTGCGCCAGCAATGCCGATTTACAGGCCTACATTGCCGCGGGAAAATTCCGGCGGGACCTGTATTACCGCCTCTCCACCTTTCAGATCCGCATTCCGCCCCTGCGGGAGCGGCGGGGGGATATTCCGGCCTTGGCCTTTGTGATTCTGCAAGAGCTGTCCAAAAAGCTGAAGCGCTCCGTGACCATCTCGCCGGAGGCGCTGGAGATTCTCACCGCCCATGACTGGCCGGGAAACGTGCGGGAGCTGCGCAACGTGCTGGAGTTTTCCGCCTACCTCTCTGAAAACGGCGTGATTATTCAGGACTCCCTGCCGGAGAGCCTGGTGCGACCCGCCGTGGAGTGTGAGAATATCCCTCTGGCCCAACGGGTGCGAATGTTTGAACAGAGCGAGATTCACAAGCTGCTGCTGCGCTATGGCGCCGGCCTGGAGGCGAAAAAACGGGCTGCGGCGGAGCTGGGGATCTCCCTGGCCACCCTCTACAACAAAATAGGGTCCACAGAATTCTAAGATTTTAGAATTCTATTCTAAAATCTTAGAATCTGGAAAATTGCAAGTCCAGTTCCCGGATTTTGGCATTTTTTTCAGTCTGCCCGCAAGCTGGATTCTAAATTTTTAGAAATTTTCCCTGTGGTCCTAGGATTGCCGTCAGAGTATACAAGATCCGCTTCCCTAGGGCCACAGGGTTTTGTCATTGCTTTGAATTTTTCCTCTAAATTGGCATGTCTTTTGCTATATAAAAAGCACAGCTGCAGCGCGTGCCCCGTATTATTTGTGGGCCTGGTGATTCCGTGGTACATACAGGCCCAAAAAGAGAGAAAAGAGGAGGAAAATTCTATGTTGGCATTTTTGGGCTTTTTGACCGTGGTGCTGATGCTGGTCCTCATTATGACCAAAAAAGCGTCTCCCCTGGTGGCCCTCATCGCGGTTCCCGTGGTGACCGGGATCATTTCCTGCGCGTTCTTTGTCACCGACCCGGAGAACGCCCCCGGTGTAATCGACTTTGTGGCAAACTTCAAGAGCATGGGCAAGATGATCACCGGCTCCAGCGGCATCGGCTCCGTGGCCGCCACCGGCGTGATGTTCATCTTCTCCATTTTGTTCTTCGGCATTCTCACCGACGCGGGCACCTTCCGCCCCATCATCAAAAAGGTGCTGGATCTGGTGGGTACCGACCCTGTTAAAATTGCCATTGGCACGGCTGTTTTGGCCGCCATTGTCCATCTGGACGGCTCCGGCGCCGTGACCTTTTTGATCTGTGTTCCCGCCCTGCTGCCCCTGTATGACGCCCTGGGCATGAAGCGCACCACTCTGGCCACCATTGTGGCCCTGTCCGCCGGCACCATGAATATCCTGCCCTGGGGCGGCCCCACGATCCGCGCCGCTACCGCCCTCACGCCCGAGGGGCAGCAGACCGACGCCGTGGCCTTCTTCATGCCGGTGCTGCCCGCCGTGCTGGCAGGCCTTGTGTGCGTGCTGGTGATCGCCGTGTTCCTGGGCCGTGCCGAGAAGGCCCGTCTGGGCAACGTGGCCCTGGCCGGCAAGGCCTATGTGGAGCCTGAACTCTCCGACGAGGAGAAAGCCCTGCTGCGCCCCCAGCTGTTCTGGGTAAACATCATCCTCATCATCGCCGCCATCGCCGCCCTGTTGAAATCCGGCTTTGCCCCCGCGGTGATCTTCATGGTGTTCTACGTGCTGGCCACCCTCATCAACTATCCCAAGGTGGCTGACTCCAAGGCCCGGGTGGACGCCCACGCCAAGAGCTGCCTGATGATGTGCTCCGTGCTGTTTGCCGCCGGTTGCTTTACCGGCATCATGAAGGGCACCGGCATGATCACCGCCATGGCCGACGCGCTGGTAGCCATCATCCCGGACGCCATGGGCAAGTTCTTCCCCATCATCGTGGGCGTTGTGGGTATGCCCGCCTCTCTGCTGTTTGACCCCGATTCCTTCTACTACGGCGTGCTGCCCGTGCTGGCCCACACCGCCGAGGGCTTCGGCGTTGCCGCCCAGTCCGTGGGCCGCGCCGCCATCCTGGGCCAAATGACCACCGGCTTCCCCGTGTCCCCCCTCACCGCCTCCACCTTCCTGCTGGTGGGCCTGTCCGGCGTGGACTTCGGCGAGCACCAGAAGAAGACCATCCCCATGGCTTTCATCGTGACCATTGTGATGCTGGTGGTGGCCGTTGTCACCGGCGGCGTAACTCTGTAAAAGCCATCCCGATCCGTGACCATACAATTCTGCTGAAAGGAAGCGTGTCATTATGAAATCCATCCGCATCGGCTCCGGCGCCGGATACGCCGGCGACCGCCTGGAACCCTCTCTGGAACTCATTGAAAAGGGCAACTTGGATTATATCAGTTACGAATGCCTGGCCGAGCGCACCATCGCCATCGGCCAGCAGGCCAAATTGAAAGACCCCAGCAAGGGGTATAACGGCCTGCTGGAGTACCGCATGGAGCGGGCGCTCCCCCTGTGCTGGGAGCATAAGGTGAAGCTCATCACCAACATGGGTTCCGCCAATCCCCAGGCGGCGGCGGCCAAGTGCGTGGAGATTGCCAAGAAGCACGGATTGACGGGGATGAAGATCGCCTGCGTCACCGGCGACGATTTGCTGCCCGTCATCGATAAGTACATGGACACCGAGGTGTGGGAGACCGGCGAACCCCTCTCCAAGCTCCCCGGCGAGATTGTCTCCGCCAATGCCTATATGGGTGTGGAGGGAATTTTGAAGGCGCTGGAACAGGGCGCCGACGTGGTCATCACCGGCCGTGTGGCGGACCCCGCCATCTTCATGGCCCCCGCCATCCACGAGTTCGGCTGGTCCCTGGAGGACTGGGACAAGCTGGGCAAGGGCACCATCATGGGCCACCTGCTGGAGTGCGGCGGCCAGGTCACCGGCGGCTATTTCGCAGAACCCGGCAAGAAGGACGTACCCGGCGTGGGACACCTGGGCTTCCCCATCATCGAGATCGCCGAGGACGGCTCCTTCTTTGTTACCAAGGTCCCCGAGGCCGGCGGCCTGGTTACGGTGGAGACCTGCTCCGAGCAGATCTGCTATGAGATCCACGACCCGGAGAACTACTTCACGCCCGACGTAGTGGCCGACTGCAAGAATATCACCTTCACCGAGGTGGAGAAGGACAAGGTGGTGGTCACCGGCGTCACCGGTAAGCCCAAGACCGAGACCTTTAAGTGTTCCATCGGTTACCGGGACTGCTTCATCGGAGACGGCGAGATCAGCTACGGCGGCCCCGGCTGCGTGGCGCGTGCCAAGCTGGCGCTGGAGATCATGAAAGAGCGCCTGGAGCTGGTGGCGCCGGGTCAATTCGACGAGCTGAAGTTTGACCTCATCGGCTGCAACAGCCTGTACTGGAACCCCGACCGGCCTATGGCCGGGGAACCCTCCGAGGTCCGGGTTCGGGTGGCCGGACGGGCCAAGACCAAGGCCGTGGCCGACCTTGTGCCCAACGAGGTGGAGGCCCTGTACACCAACGGCCCCGCCGGCGGCTGCGGCGCGGTGAAGCGCACCCGGGACATTGTGTCCGTGGCATCTATTCTGGTGAGCCGCTACGATGTGAAGCCCGAGATCCAGGTCTTTGAGGTATAAGAAAGGAGAAGCCACCATGAAACTCTGGGAAATCGCCCACTCCCGCACCGGAGACAAGGGGAACATCTCCAACGTCTCCCTGATCGCCTATGACGCCAAGGACTTTGAGACGCTCAAGGAGAAGGTCACCGCCGAGCGGGTCAAAGAGCACTTCAAGGGCATGGTCCACGGCGATGTGGTCCGCTATGAGCTGCCCAATATCCACGCTTTGAACTTTGTGATGTACGCGGCCCTGGGCGGCGGCGTCACCCGCTCTCTCTCCGTGGATATGCACGGAAAGGGGATCTCCTCCTACCTGCTGGACATGGAGATCTGACGCACAATCGTTACAAAAGGGGATGCCCGCCGGTCCGGCGGGCATCCCTTTCACATCTCAGGTGCAAAAAACACCGCGGGCTGCTGGAAGATGCGGCAGTCCGTCCAAAGATAAAAATACCGGCCTGATTCAAAAGAACCAGGCCGGTAACAGGTCTTACAAAAACTTCTGCATCCCCTCGGTGGCAGCGGCGACGTCGCCGCTGATTGTAACGGTAAACTTGATGTCATTGCGCTCGCCGAAGGTATCCAGCCAGTTCAAAAACGCCTCGGTTTCGCCGTTGATCTCCTGGCCGACGGTTTTGAGCAGATTGTCGATAAACACATGGGAGATGTCATAGTTGCCGGCGTAGAGACCGCTGATAAAGCCGCGGAACAGGTCGTAGTTGTTCAACTTGTACTCCTGCGCGTCGATGAGGCGGATATGATAGTGGATATCATACGTCATATTGCGGTTTGCCTCAATGCATACCACGTGGCCGGGTTCATCCTTTGCCGCGTTGTTAATCAATTCGATGAGCTGCTTGGTCTTGCCAGAGCCTTTTACGCCCATAATCAGTCTGACCATATCAAATCACTCCTGTCATTTAGAATCTCCGGTTGGGGAGATTTCGTTACGTTAAGGATACCATAATCCCATAGAAAAAACAATGCAAAAAACAAGAGTTTGGGATTTATTCACAAAATTTCTATAGGGTCATGTCGAAAGAAGGAGAAAGACGGCGCTTTGGCGCGCCGCCTTTCGGCCGTTGCTTTCAGATTAGCCGCCGGCGGCGGCAGGGGAAGTTTGCGCAAGAGTCCGGGATTCAATCCGGCTCCCGTTCAAACCGGTCACCGCCCCGGCACGCCTGCGTACCGCGAGAGGGCGGGAGGTCCTAAAAAAGACGGTTATTTTTTCAGCTTGGCCTCCAGCTCTGCTTTGCGGTCCTCATAGCCGGGCTTGCCCAGCAGGGCGAACATGTTCTTCTTATAGGCCTCCACGCC
>CAJUQM010000024.1 GCA_910588005.1 uncultured Oscillibacter sp. | reverse complement strand
GCACCTATATCGTGCTGGGTTTCGTTCTGATGGTCATTACCCTGATGCAGTCCCTTGGAAAAGCGTCTAAGGCCAGTGTTTTGGTCTTAATGCGCCAGATCATCTTGTTCGTTCCCCTTGCCATTCTTCTGCCCCAAATCGGCGGGTTGGGTGTGCATGGCGTGTTTCTTGCCCCGGCAGTGACGGATTTGATTATTCTGGTTCTGGCAATCGTGATGCTGGCCGGGGAGTTTCGGAATCTGTCCAAGCTGGCCGCCCAAGCACGGAGATGAACCCGCGTGCATCTGGCGAGAATTACTTAGAGGCGGTCTTAATGCTCCGGCAGAAGCATGGTATGGTCTGTTCCGTTGGTCTCGCCCGCCACATGGGATACTCCAAGCCCGGCATCAGCCATGCGGCAGGAGTTCTATGGGATGGGGGCTTTCTGACAGTAGATCGGAATGGATTTCTTCATCTTTCTGTTAAAGGAGCCATGATGGCAGCAAGGGAGTGATTGCCCTTGCTGCCTCTTTTTTCACTAAAAATCCAGCAGGGGATGAAGTTCAGCCCTGCTGGGATTTCGGCCTTGTTTGATAAATGGTGAAATGCACAGCGGCGAGAGATTTTTTCGCCGGGCGGGGCAAACATTTGCAGGAATACGCTTTGTATTTCAAAAATTTTTAGCACGGCACAGTGGAATAAGATCCGCTGTTTGGGCGTTTTGTCATTTTTCAAACTGGGCCTGGTAAGATCCAGCTTTTTCTTGTTCAGACAGCAGTTGATCCGCCAGGAAGCCGATGGTATTCAACAATACTTCTTGGTTCTTCTCGTCACACATTTGAACATTTCTGATAAGATTCTGCAATTTTTCATTATCAATCGGGGATTTCGTTGGAAACAACGTGTCCGCCGATATGCCAAGGCATTGAATCAACTTGGACAGAGTATCATAAGTAGCATTTTTCTTTCCTTTCTCCGTTTCTTGAACGGCTTTTATTGCCAAGCCAGTCTGATCTGCTAATTTTTGTTGAGTTAGATTGTTCCTTTTTCTCGCTGCGCGAATTTGGACGCCTAAAAATCGCAATTTAGTTTCTGGCATAGTAACCATGAGAACTTTGATATGCTGACTGAGTTCCCGATTGAGGACTGGCATGGTGGCCGAGTGCAGCACATCCGCCCTTCGGTGATCCACCTGATGCAAGGCCAGATCTGCGGCATCCAAGGCAAGACCTTCTTCATCATGGGCGGGGCCAGCAGCCACGATATTCAGGACGGCATTCTGGAGCCGGACGATCCGCTGTTCAAGAAGAAATGCCGGAGGCTGGAGCCAGCTGGGCGATGTGCCGGGTGAACCACCGCTCCTGGTGGAAGGAGGAGCTGCCCGGCGAGGAGGAGTACCAGACCGCCAGGGCCAACCTGGACAGTGTGGGCTGGGCGGTGGACTACATCAATCAGCCACTGCTGCCCCACCTCGGTGCAGGATGAACTGAGCGGCGGATTTTACAAGGCCGGTGCCCTGACCGATTTCCTGGAAGAAGTGGCCCTGCGATGCCAGTTTAAATATCAGTTTTTGGGACACACTACCACACGAATCGGGTCATACGGGAAAAATATGTTCTGCTGGACGGACAGATCATCAGATTGAAAGAGCGAGAGCGGATAGAAGTGTCTTGGATACGTCCAAGGCGCGTCTATCCGCTCTCTATTTCTCATTTACAGGGTCCTGGGATCATGCTATGATCAGGTCAAGAAAAATTGACTGCCGTTTTGCGAAAGGTGTTTTGAAGAAGCGGAAACCGTTGCGGCACAATGGTTTCGGTGGTGCATCTTTTTCTTTTGGTTAGCTTTGGCGAAAAAGAACCACCGGCTCTGCCGGTGAGGATAAAACGCTTTTGCTTCAAGCATCAAGCGAAGCGAGTTGACAACTTGCCATGTGACGTAACGCAATAATCTCAAATAGAAGGTAATTTGCCCGTTTGCGGGCGGTGGGGCACGAGATGCAGGCAAAGGACATTCGATGCGTCTTGAGACACCCGCCGGCAGCAGGCCCTTCCAGGGCCTGCTCAAGCCTCCAGCTAAGCCGGAGGCTTTGACTTTTGGATTTCAAAATCCCGCTCACAGAAGGCGAAAGCAAAGGCCCGTTCCAATACCGGAACGGACCTTTGCCTCCCGGCTCACTCCACTCTCTCGTAGGATTGCTCAAAAGCCGGCTTCGGGATGATGTACGCATTTTGCTGGTCATCCTCCTGGCAGACCAGCCAGTCCCCAATCTCGCCTAAATGCCAGTCCCCCCACACAAGGACCTCCAGCCGGCAGTTCAGCTGGGCAGCCCAGATTCGAGGGGTGTCCTTGTTGATGCACTTTTTGGCGTAGGGAGCCAGCAACGTCGCCTCTTTTTTGCCGGCGTGGTACGCCTTTGGCTGCCACAGCCACTCTCCGTCCATGGGAAATTCCTCTTCCGTCAGCTCATAATTCCGCCGCAGTTCCTCTTCTGTGATGTAAGAGACCTCGCACCTCGCGTCAATCATAATATAGAGGTCGGGGGTGGCTTTCTTGACGATGTCTCCCTCCGGCGTGCGCAGAAGAATCTCCGTCCCCTCCGGGAACAGGTCCACGGCCCGCGCATAGCCCGCAGGGACCCTTTTCTTGTGGTAAAGCTCTGCCTTCTCTTTGCAGAACTCCTCCGCCCGCGCGGCTTCATACTTCTCCGCTCTGGGGGCAAGACGCCTGAGCGGAGTACGGAAATAATCGGTCAGCCGCTGGAAAATCAATTCCCCGGCAGTATAGAGCAGATTGCCGTCCGGGCAGTTCTTTTCCAGCAGCGCCAGCGGCAGCCGTCCCGCGGCCTTGGTTCGGTCGCCGCCGCCGTCATCTCCCATGTCCCGGACAAGCCAGTGCACCACCTCATCTGCCCGGTCCCTGCGCTTGCAGCAGCGCACAGAAACCTTGATGCACCGTTCTCTTTCCAGCAGGCAATAGGCAACGCACACGGACAGCTCATGGACGTCCATCATCATGTCGCTGACGATACCCAGCATATACGGCTCGGAGGTGTTCACCGGGGCCAGGGCAAAATGGTACTCCGGATGGTAGCGCAGATTCATAAAGGCGCTGCCTGCGGTACGGAGATCATACAGGGCCAGGTCCGCGCTCTGGAGCAGGAGAACGATGTCCCAATCAAACCGCAGGGCGTCCAGCATTTCCCGGTCCAGTTTCTCGGTGCCCTTAAACTTTTGGGTATCCATGTACAGGCCATAGTACAAAGCGGTGGACAGCAGACGGTCCTCAATGGGGAATCCGGCCTTTTTCAGCATGGTCCAGATCACGGTGACGCAGGCGCTGCAGTCTGTTCGCACCTCACACAGTTCCGGCAGGACTTCTCCCATGTCAAGCTCGTGGTGGTCAATAACCACGAGAGTTTGGTGGGGCAGCGCCGATACATTGCGCTGCCCGGCCCGGCAGTCCACCGTAATCAAAAGCTCCGTCTCGTCATCCGTCTTCCGCACATATTCCAGGGGGATGTTCAGCTTCTCAATCATCAAAAGCAGATTGTTTTTCGTGACCTTCCGCCCGCCGCTGTATACCAGCCGGGAGAACTTCCCTTTGCTCTCCAGATATTTCAGCAGCGCGTAACCGCTGGCGATAGCGTCTGCGTCCGGGTCATCATGGCATTGGATTACAATATCTTTATAGTGCAGTAAATCCTCTAATGTCATCAAACCGTACCTCCTCGTTAACTTTTGGCGCCGTCTCAAACAACGCCGTGCCTCTTTATTTATACCGCAAAAAAGGATTTCCCTCTATACTATAGCGGCTGATCTTTCTCATTATATCCGCTGTTTTCCATTTTTTCAATACACACTTTTCAAGTTTGAAAAATAGTAAAGATTCTATCGCAATTGGATAACCGGGCAAGCCGGTCCGGCTCTTCACCGCCGACAGACGGCCAGTTCTCAGTCTCCCGTAAAAAGAAAAACGGCTCCCAGCTTTGTGGAGCCGCCATATTTTGTGCATATCGGTGAAAGGATTGGGAAAAGGCATATAGCAGCATTGATCTTGAACAGGGACTAAATAATCGTGCAGACCGTTGCCTTGCACTGCTTTGAGACGCGTCCTTTTGGTGCTCCGCATTAGCCAACGGCAAAGGCGGACCGCTGCGGCGGGCTGATTGGAATCCCACAGGGAGAACCCGCAAAGGTTTTTCCCGCAGCCATCCTCCTTGCGAAACCTGGGAAGCGCCCGCGTCGAAACTGGGCGCTTGCACTGGTTCAGAGATCTTCTTGAACGTGGAGTTTCCGCCTTGCGGCGAAAACTGCGCGTTTGTGGGAATTTTTTTGTTTTCGGCCGCGATCTGCTGTGCCGGATTTACTGCCGGAGAAAACGGGAGACTTGCGCGCCTTTGGCTTTCCCTGTTTGGCTTCTATTGACACTAAAAGGGAAAAAATAGTATAATGAAAATATAGTTGCAGCATGATTTGCGCCGGGGAACCGGAGGGCATTTTCTTCTCTGGGAGAGTCATTAGACACCGATGTTCCAGGGGGATCGGAATGGAGACTGTCAATGAAAGAGACACAAAGCAAACGGAAAAGACGGAAGGGATTGTCCCTGCTCCTCTCTATTATATTGGTCTTTTGCATTTTTGGGACAATTGTGCTTACGGTGTCACGGAAGATAACCCGGGAGATGTCTGAAGCCGCCATTCAAAATTTGAGTGAGAGCTTGGGGCTGATTCAATCCACCATTGAGGCGATCCTGCGCAGCGAGGCAGAATTTCAAACTCTGATAGCCCAGGAGATTGCCCGGGTAGAGGACCCGGAGGAGTATATCCGCTCCTATAAGAGAAACCAGACGATGGCAAAGCTCTCCCTGATTTTGACCGGGAGGACGGAGGGGATTTCCAGCACCGGAGACCCGTTTGCCGAGGAGGGTCTGGACTTTTCCGCAGGCGGAACGGTGGAGGGACTGGCGGTGTCCCAGTCCTACGTGAACTATATGGGTACGTGGGCCTATACAATAAAATGCCCTGTCGAGCGGGGCGGACAGGAGATCGGGACCCTTTACGCCGAATATGTTTACGACGCAATCGATAAATCTCTCCCAACCGGATTTTACAACCAGCAGGCGTCGCTGTATATTATGGATGCGGAAAGCCAGCGGTTTGTCTTAAAGCCCAAGGGAATGGGACAGCGGGATGCGGGCCATCTGAACCTGGACGATTTTTACCGGGCGAACGAAATCCAGAATACGGCAATTCATACGGAAGTGGAGGCGTGTCTGGATACCGGCCGGAACCTTCTGTTTTATCATGATATTCGAGCCGTACAGGCCCTTAACTATATGTGGTCGGTCAATGATGGGACGATTTTCCTGGTGGGCTATGTGCCGGTTGAATCGATCCAGCAAGAGGGCCGGACTGTCAACCAGAATATTTTTATCGTTGTGGTCTCTATGCTGGTGACGTTTCTGCTCTGCATTCTGCTGTACTATTTTAACTGGAGGCAGCAGGACAAGGTGAGAAAAGAGCGGGAGGAGGAGCGGCGAGTTCATAACCAACAGCTGGCGGAGGCTCTGCGGGCGGCGCAGATCGCCAGCGAATCCAAGACCATGTTTCTCTCCAACATGTCCCATGATATTCGCACGCCGATGAACGCGGTGCTGGGATTTACCACGCTTTTGGCCGCAGATGCGGAGAATCCGGCTAAGGTGCGGGAGTATACGAAGAAGATCATGTTCTCTGGGCAGCATCTGCTCAGCTTGATCAACGATATTTTGGATGTCTCAAAGATTGAGAGCGGAAAAGTTGTCCTCAACTATGAAACGTTTGCGCTCAACGACATCATCTCCTCTGTGGAGACGATGATCCGGCCGATGGCCAAAGCCAAGAGACAGGAATTTCATCTGGATGTAACGGGCGTTCGCCACGAGTATCTGGTGGGAGATGAGACCCGGATTAACCAGGTTTTGATCAACCTCCTCTCCAATGCCGTGAAATACACGCCGGAGGGCGGGCGGATCTGGCTGCGTGTTATCGGGCTGAAGCAGCGCTCAAGTCAGTATGAGCGAATTCGAATTGAGGTGGAGGACAATGGCTACGGCATGACGCCGGAGTATTTGAAGACGATTTTCGACGCCTTCACCAGAGCGGAGAACAGTACGACAAACAAGGTGCAGGGCACTGGATTGGGCATGGCCATCACCAAGAGCATTGTAGAGCTTATGGGCGGCACCATTGAGGTTTTCAGCGAGGTGGACCGCGGGTCTCTTTTCCGGGTTGAGCTGGAGCTGCGTGTTTTGGAGGAGCAGACGGACAGAGCGTTTTGGGAGAAGTGCGGAATTTCCCGAATTCTGGCGGTCTGCGGAGATCCGGAGAGCTGTGCAAATATACAGGTGCTTATGGGGGATACGGGCGTTCAGGTGGATGCCGTCTCTGATTGGAAGGAGGCGGCGGCCCGAGTTCAGGAGGGCGGCGGGGATTACCAGTTGGCTCTGCTGGACTGGGAAGCTTACGGTCCCCAGCCGGCCAGAGAGCTGCGGGAGATCCTTCCGGGCGCCGCAGCAATCCTGCTCCTGGCGGAATTTGACGCGGAGGGAATAGAGGAGGCGCCTCGCTTAGACCGTGTGGACGTTCTTACAAAACCCTTCTTTGTCTCTGCACTTCAAAGAAAAATTGCGGAGATGTGGACGGCGCCGTCTGGAGAGCACCGTTCAGAGCCTGCGGCGGCCGGCGGGCTGCAGGGGCTGCATTTCCTTGTCGCAGAGGATAATGAGATCAATGCGGAGATTTTGAGAGAGCTCTTGGATGTCGAGGGAGCCTCCTGCGAGACTGTGGAAAACGGCCGTATGGCGGTGGAGCGCTTTCAGCAGGCGGCAGAGGGAGAGTTTGACGCGATTTTGATGGATGTTCAGATGCCGGAGATGAATGGACACGATGCCGCCAGGGCCATCCGTTCTCTGCCTCGGGACGATGCCGGGCGCATTCCCATTATCGCCATGACGGCAAATGCCTTTGCCGAGGATGAGAAAGCGGCATTGGACGCAGGGATGGACGCCCATGTGCCAAAGCCCTTGGACATGGAAGTGCTGAAGAGGGCAATTGCCAGTGAGCTTGCAAAAAAGTAGGATTATGATATTGTTTTTAGGCCAAGGGTGAAATTGCCTCTGGGAGCGGTAAAGAGGGCGGCGGTTGCTTCCCTTTATCAAAAGAGCGTGCCTTGTATGCCGGAGGACTGCCGCTGAAAGGCAGAGATCACAGCTTTCAGTTTTGCAGACTATATCGAATAATTTTCTGGAGAAGAGGAGTTATTATGCGAAAGTGGAAAAAAGGAGACTTTCGTGGTTGGGCGGCTGCCGTCTTGGCAGGATTCATGGCGTTATCACTGGCTTCCTGCGGAGGTGATACAGATCCCAAGAACCTGATTACACAGGAAAAAGAGGATGTGCGGGTGGTTAACCTGTTCAGCCCTATGGAGAAAAGCGATCCAAATGCGAAAAATACCGCAAGAAGCGCGTCAGATCTGACGGTCATGATGGCGGAGGAGGAGCTGGGGGTGACCGTGGCCTATAAAACCTATACGGCGGAGGACCACCAGGACAAAACCTACGACGATGTGACTTTGGAGCGGGCGCGCAACAATATGGATGATTTGTATCTGCTCAACCCGGACACCCTCCTGGCCTTGGGGGAGGAGGGAAAGCTGATGGACCTCTCCGGGCTTGAGAGCACCAAGAATTTGCGGGAGATTATCAAAATCGCTAACACAGTGGATGGGAAGCTGGTGGCAATCCCTCAGGAGGTGGTTGCCTATGGCCTGTTTGTCAATGTAGATCTATTTCGAGAGTATGGACTCAACCTGCCGGAGACTCCGGAGGAATTTTTAGAGTGCTGCCGGGTATTTAAAGAAAATGGGATTGAGACGCCGGTGGGCGCCAACCGCTGGTGGCTGGAGACCTTTATCTTTGCCCAGGCCTATGCGGAACTGTACAACGGCGGGAATACGGCGGCGGAGATTGCCGCGCTCAACAGTGGGGAGACCCGGTACAGTGACTATATGCGCCCTGGTTTTCTGTTTCTCCAGGAACTCATTGACCGCGGCTATATTGACGCGGAAAAAGCCGCTGTCAGCGAGGCTATTGAGGCGGAGCGGCCGGATTTTCTGGCGGGAAAGACCCCCATTGTCATGGCCTATTGGGGAGCGGCAAATACGGAGACCGCCTATGGAAAAACAGACTTTGAGATGCAGGTGATTGGTTTTCCCAGCAGTTTGGGGCAGATGCCTGTGATGCCTATGACCGGGTTTGGCGTTGGCGTGAACGCGGAGCATGCGGAGGATGCGCTGCGCGTTCTGGACATCATCGTCTCTGACCGGGCGCTTCAGGTTTATTCGGAGACCAACCGGGTGATTTCCCCTTCTAAAAATATAAAGGTAGACTGTGTCCCCGCCTTGAGACCGCTCAACGACAGAATCGAGGAGGGCGTCTATGTCCTGGGTTCCAATGCGGGGATGAAGGTGGAGCAGTGGGGAAATACCTGTTTAATTGTGCGGGAGCTGTTAAACGGCGCCACGGTGGACGAGTGCATGGCGGCCTTTGACGAGCTACAGGATGCGGCACTGAATAAGCCCTGAACGGAGCGGCCGTCCGCCGTGCGAGAGCCGGGAATCTCCCCCAATTGGGAGCAGCCGGTTTTTGAATGGGACGATCCGGCTGGCGTATCAGAAAAGGACGGATCTCTTTCGAGATCCGTCCTTTTAACGCGGCGGAAAATGGGAAACAAAAGGCGCCGGACGACGGTACGGGGTAAGCCTTGGAGAGCGGGAAGCCGGTCTGTCTCCTGCGATGACCGGCAGGTCATTTCCCGCCAATCCGGCATAGACATTTGAATCATATGGATGTATTTAATCCAGTACTTGTACAGCTGCGCCCAAAACGCCGTCGCCGATGTAGACGCTTAGGGTTCCGTCAATTTCGCCGTCCCAGATATGGTCGTAATCCGGCAGGGCAGCCATCAGATTTTGCCGGACGATTTCCATTTCCTCCGGTGCGCCGCCGTGGGCCACGGCCAGATTATACCGCTTGTGGCTGCCGCAGGCCTTGACGGCCATGGCGACCAACTTATCAATCACCTGCCGCCGGCCTCTCACCTTGGCAACGGACTGCAGCTGTCCGTCAGGAGCGAAGGTGATGATGGGTTTGATTTGCAGCAGTGTTCCCGCTGTGGCGGTTACTTTGCCAATGCGCCCGCCCTTCATCAGATACTCCAGCGTGTCTACAGAGAAGAAGGGGTGGCTGCCAGACAGCAGCTGCGGGGCGCGGCGCTCCGTCAGCTCCTCCCACCCCATGCCGTTTCGAAGGTCCTCCGCCAACTGGAGCAGCGTCATTCCCATACCCAAAGACCCGCTGAGGGAGTCGAATACCTTGACCGGCAGCAGTCCCCGGCACTCCTCACCGATGAGCCGTACCAGATTATAAGTACCTGAGAGTCCGCTGGACAACATGACGGCGATCACGCCGTCATAGCCATCCATCACAATCTGCCGCAAGGTTTTTTCAATATCCTCCCCGGAGGGCAGAGAGGTCTGGGGAAGTTCTCCGGCCCGCAGACGGGCATAGATGTCCTCACCGAAAATGTCCACACCGTCGGAATACTCCCCGTCGGCGCACAGTATGCGCAGAGGCACCCGGTAGATATGGTATTCCTCTGCCAAGCGCGGGGAGAGGTCGGCGCAGGAATCCGTCAGCAGGGCAATCTTTTGTGGAATCATAATTCATCTCCAATTTTACCAATAACGCAAAATGAGCATTACTGCGATTATGGCACAAAAAATTGGAAACCGCAAGAGGGAAAAAGGCTCTTGTAATAAAAATTAAGGTGTTCCGGTATGAAGTCTGTCCAAACGCTTTTGCCCTTAAGAAGAGCGGCGCCTCCCGGCGCCGCTCTTCTCAGCGGGATTTATGCGGGGTTCCACCGCTCCAAAGTGGGCAGAAGTTTTCGCATATAGGTACGGCAGGCGTCGGGGTCCGCTTTGGCAAGAGGCATGTGGGGAAGGCAGATTTCCACCATCTCCTCCAGCGTGCACTCCTGTGTAAACGCGCCCCCGGCCCAGCACCACTTGCAGTACTTTTCATTAAAACTGCCGTCGGTCTCCCGGGCCAGGATTCCGTCTTCCAGGGGCATTCCGCAGCTCTGGCACACCAGCGTTCGGGGGCTGCCCAAAAGCGTGTTCACAGACACGCCGAACAGCTTGGAAAGCGCTACCAGCGTTTCAGGCTCCGGTACGGTGCCGCCCTGTTCCCAGCGGCTTACCGCCTGGCGGGTGAGAAACAGTTTCTCCGCCACATCGTTTTGGGAGAGTCCCGCCTTTTTGCGCAGATCGGAAAATACCTCGTGAAATTTCATCTCTATCACCTCGTTTTCAGCATACCACCGCCTGCCTCCTCTGTAAAGCAATTGTCAGTTGCCCCCGGCGGCAGAGCCGGAGGGGGAAAGTTTCTGTTTCCACCGGCGGTTAAAACTGTTATAATATAGGGAAATATCAGAATATTATGGAAAAGGATGATTTGTATGAACCCATCGGCATTGATTACCGGCTCCTCCCGGGGAATTGGCCGGGCGGCGGCCCTGGAGCTGGCCCGGGCGGGGTGGCCTGTATGCGTCAATTACCTAGAGCACAGGGAGGCCGCGGAGGATCTTGTGGACCACCTCCGCAGTCAGGGACTGAAAGCCATGTCCTTTCGGGCCGATGTCTCCGACCGCTCCGCTGTGGACGGGATGGTCCGCGCCGCAGAGGATGAGTTGGGTCCTGTGGAGCTGCTGGTGAACAATGCCGGCGTGGCAGGCCAATGCCTTTTTCAGGATGTCTCGGATGAGATGTGGAACCGGTATCTTGGTGTGAACCTGGGCGGCGCCCGAAATGCCATTCAGGCGGTGCTTCCACACATGATCTCAGAGAAACGGGGATGCATCGTGAATATTTCATCCATTTGGGGACTGCGCGGCGCCTCTTGCGAGGTGGTCTACGCCTGTACCAAAGCGGCTCTCATCGGCCTGACCCGTTCTCTGGCTTTGGAACTGGCCCCCTCCAATATTCGGGTGAACTGCGTGGCTCCCGGCGTGATCAATACGGATATGGTGCAGGTCCTGGGGGAGGAAACTCTGCGGAGCTTGGGGGAGCAGACACCTTTGGGCCGCCTGGGAACGCCGGAGGATGTGGCTTACGCCGTGGCTTTTTTTGCCTCTGAACGCGCGTCTTTCCTCACCGGACAGATCCTCACAGCGGACGGCGGATTCATTGTCTGAGCGCATAGTTTACCTCCTGTGGGAAACACTGAGGAACAGGGAAATCACAGGAGGCATGTTATGGAATATCTCAACGCGTTTATCTGCGGTGGCATCCTCTGTGCCATTGGTCAGATTTTAATTGACAAGACCCAGCTCACACCTGCCCGTATTTTGACGGGCTATGTAGTGGCAGGGGTACTCATCAGTGCCTTGGGCCTATATCAGCCCCTGGCAGACTGGGGGGGTGCCGGCGCCACAGTGCCGCTCACCGGTTTTGGACATGCCCTGGCCAAGGGTGTGAAAAAGGCTGTGGGTGAACAAGGCTGGCTGGGCATTCTCACCGGGGGACTCAGCGCGACTGCCGGAGGAATCACTATGGCGGTGACAGCCGGCGTAGCCATGGCGCTGCTTTTTAAGCCGGGCGATAAACGGTAGCGGTCATTTAAGGCCATTCAAGGGGCGGGCTGGCGGAGAATCCTATGGTTTTTCCGGCGGCCCGTCCGCAGTTGTAACAAATCGCCCAGATTTTGTCTTTTTTTTGTCACTTTTTTGTGGTTCTTTTTGTCGAATTTTCTGTCATACTGTATCTGTCAGAAAATTCGACAGAAAGGACGTCTCTCTATGCGCCGCTTTACCGCTCTCTTTTTGCTGCTGATTCTGCTGTTGTCCCTAAGTGCCTGCGCCCAGCCGGCAGTTCCTCCGGCGGGGAACACGGCTCCCCCCGCCCAAGAGGAAGTGCCCTCACCGGAACAAGAACCTGAGCCGGAACCGGAGCCTGAGCCGTACATGATTTATGATCCCGCGGTGGAACCGGAAGGAGGCAGCAGGGACGGCGTGCCCTATGCCGCCTGGGACGGGATCGTGGAGCATTTGTTCTTCCACCCTGTGGTAGCCTATCCGGAGCTGGCCTTTGACGGTGACAACGAGGAAAACGGCATTGATGATTACATGGTTACGGTGGGCGAGTACAACAAGATCCTCCAGAGCTGCTACGACAATGGCTATGTTCTGGTGGACATTGGTGACGTGTGGAGTGAGACGGAGGGCGAGGACGGCCAGCCCAAAATGGTTCGAAATACACTGTACCTGCCGGAGGGCAAAAAGCCTCTCATCCTCTCCTATGACGACACCAATTACTATCCTTACATGCTGGAAAATGGATTTGCCTATAAACTCATTATCGGGGACGATGGGAAGATCGCCTCCTGGGGTAAGGATCCGGAGGGCGGCGAGGTGGTCAGCCGGGATCTGGATGCGATTCCCATTCTGGACAAGTTTGTGGAGGAGCATCCGGACTTCTCTCCCTTTGGAGCCAAGGGATGCCTGAGCCTGACAGGCTATGAGGGGATCCTGGGTTACCGGACCTCTACAGATACCAAGGACTGGAATGAGGCGAAGGAGGCCGCCCGCCAAAAGGAGCGGGAGGCCGTTGCGCCCATCGTGGAGGAGCTGCGCCGCACCGGCTGGACCTTCGGCAGCCATACCTGGGGCCATATTCGCCTCAGCGGGGAGACGAGGACCATGGAGTCCATTCAGGCGGACACAAAGCGCTGGTATGATGAGGTGGGAAGTTTGGTAGGAGAGACGGACATCCTCTTCTACCCGCATGGAGAGCGGCCGGACGGCAACGATTGGACAAAGACCGGTCCCATCTTCCAATACCTCCAGTCCACCGGCTTTCGGGTGTTCTGCTCTGTGGGAACCGAGAGTTTCAGCTTTATTAAAAAGGACATCTGCGCTGTGATCTGCGACCGCCTCCATCCGGACGGCACCACCCTGCGCCGTTCCCGGGAACGCTATCTCCAGTTCTACGACGCCAAGGACATCATGGATGTGGATGCGCGGCCCCAGCGGGAAATACTTTGGGAGTGAGGGCGGCTATGACACAATATTTGAAGGGACGCGCGCTTCCGGCGGCGGTGCTGTCGGCAGCTGCGGCGGCGATCCTTCTGCTGGCTGCAAAGACCTGCCCGGCGGTTTTCCCCACGCCGGAGACCCTGTCCCGTATGGACCCGGAGGCGGCGGAGTCCGCCCTGACGGGACGGATCCGCAGAGACGTTCTGGGCGTATGGGGGGAGCCGGACGGTACGCTCTCCGGCCTCTTTGGTGACATTTACAATGTGGAGGAGGGCGTGGGCGTCATCGTATACTACGACACGGAGTCCGTGAATCAGGGGGCCGCCGGTTCGGACACGGTTCCCGTTTGGTCCGTGAGCCTGTACCACTCCCCGGCGAGCCTGGGCGCTATCCCCTATCTTCCATCTTCTTAAGGAGGGAACATGCTATGACGAGAGAGGAACTGAAAGCCGCCGCCGCAGCCATGCTGGACCGGGCCTACTGCCCCTACTCCCACTTCCCTGTGGGAGCGGCCCTGGAGTGTGCCGACGGGACGGTGTTTACCGGCTGCAACGTGGAAAACGCCGCCTATCCGGCGGGACTCTGCGCTGAGCGCAACGCCATGTTCCACGCTGTGGCGGAAGGACATACCGATTTCCGCCGCATTGTAATCGCCGGGCGCGGAGAGGATTTCTGCGTGCCCTGCGGCATCTGCCGCCAGGTGATGCGGGAGTTTGCTCCGGAGCTGGAAATTATCTGCCTCAATGGAAACGGGGAGGAGCGGACGTTTACGCTGCCGGAGCTGCTGCCCCACAGCTTTGGACCCGAATCCCTGGGATAGCGGCAGTTTGCCGCCTTTTGCCCAATCGCTCTATGGATCAAGTTTGGACCTGCCGGCGGGCTGCCGGCAGGTGGAAAAGACTGGGCGGCTCTCTGGGAATTCTCCCGGAGAGCCGCCTGTTTACGGGACATCTGCCAGTTTCGCATTGAGCTTGCCGTAGATTCGCTGGCGGAACCAAGGCTCGGCGGAGGCCGCTACAGCCTCTGCCAGGGGAAACCAGGCGACACGGCTGTTTTCGTCTGGCTTACAGCGGACAGGTTCCGCCGGATCGGCCTCCAACAGGTAAGTGATATTTAGATGCAGATGACTGGAGACATACTGTCCTCGCTTTTCGTGGCCGTCTACAGTTAGGATTTCCAAGGAGTAAATGCGCTCTGAGACCGGGCGCACATGTGCCAGGCCGCTTTCCTCCCGGGTTTCCCGCAGGGCTGCGGACAGCAGATCGTGTTCTCCATCGGCGTGGCCGCCCAGCCAGGCCCAGGAGCCGTATAGATTGTGGTACGCCATCAGCGCTTGACGGCGGTCCGGACTGACCACCCAGGCGGAGGCGGTGAGATGGGCCGCCGGGTTTTCCCGGGTGTACAGCGGCTCACCGCTCCGCAGGCGGCGGCACAGCTCCTCCCGGTCCCGAGCCTCCTGTTCGTTCCATGGGGTATATTGCCCTAACTCCATCAGCAGATCCATTGAAAGAACTCCTTTGTTTCTGATGGAACGATATTATCACAGAACTGGGGAGAAGTAAAGGAAGCCGGACGAAACGGAAAAATTGGGAGAATGCATGGGGATTGTGTTGCTTTTCGTTGAGGAAGGCGGCGTAAGATCAGCCATGAATAGTACAGAATTGTATTTATCCGCCGGTTATATCACAAAAGGCAGGCGCTGTCCTGAAAAAGATGTCGAATATTTCATGGAATTTATTTACAGTTGAGGCTTGAAAAATCTGTAAATTTATGCTAGTTTATAGAAAAGGTAATTCCAACCTTCGAGAATCCGTCGCAATTCCAAAATTCTGGAAAAGGACAAGGGTAAAACATGGAGATCAGAAGAAATGTATTGTTGGCAGACGCCAACGAGGAATTCCGCACGATGCTGCGGGAAGAGATTGAGAAAAGCGAGAACTTTGCGGTGGTGGGGTCCACGGGAAATGGGTTGGAGGCGCTGGAGCTGGCGAGCGGATGCCAGCCGGACTTACTGGTGATGGACGTAGTCCTGCCGGGACAGGACGGACTGTCCGTTCTGCGGCAGTTAAAGGCCAGTGGCGCCGCGCCCAAAGTCATTTTACTCTCGGCATTTTGCGGGGATCAGGTGGTGACAGAGGCCCGGGACCTGGGCGTCAGTTATTTTCTGCCGAAGCCCTGTGAGACGAGCGCTCTGTTGGAGCGGATGCGGGCGGTATTCGGCCAGTCCGTGACGGCGGAGGAGCATGCCGCGTCTCTGAAAAACATGGTTACTTCTGTAATCCATGAAATTGGCGTGCCCGCCCATATCAAGGGTTATCAGTACCTGCGGGAGGCCATCATGATTACGGTGGAGGACATGGATGTGATCAATGCCGTGACCAAGGTGCTGTATCCGGCGGTAGCCAAGCGGTTTAACACAACGCCCTCTCGGGTAGAGAGGGCCATCCGCCATGCCATTGAGGTGGCGTGGGACCGGGGTGATCTGGAGACGCTGCAAAAATACTTTGGGTATACGGTCAGCAACGCGAAAGGCAAGCCCACCAACAGCGAGTTTATCGCCATGATTGCGGACAGGCTGGTACTGGAGATGCGCAACGGCGGCGGACTCACCGGCTGATACAAAGAGATGGAAACAGGAGAGGCATTGGCCCCTCCTGTTTCTGTTTTTTCCGGGTACTTACGCGTTTTTCAGCGTTTCACCCGCCAGGGCCATCTGCTCCGGCGTCAGATCCATGGAGCACTCAAATTCCACCAGCCGGTCGGGGAAGATCAGAAGCACGGTGTCCGTAAACTCACCGTCACACAGCTCCCGGTAGGCCTTTGCCGCCCCCCAGGGGGCGGCGGGGATCTCCTCCCAGGTGTAGAGCCAGGAGAAGCGGGCAGTCCGATAGGAGAACGTCTCCTCCCGGGAGGCCGCAGCATTTCTCACCGCCATGTCATACAGCCATCCGCGGAGCTTGGTGATCTCATAGCGGATACCTTCCCGGACGGTTCCCTCCATGACGTGCTCACGGCAGACCCGCCGGGGCAGGAGGACGGAGCCGGCGGAGGTGTCCTGCCGCGAGATATGGCTGTAAGTCTCCCCGGTGAGGTCGGAGACCGTGAGGGGCAGATCCATGGGGGACACGTCCCACTCCTGGCCCTGATAGATGTAGGTCTCGCCCTTGGCCCCATTGAACCAGCCGCCCTTGATGGCGGCGATATTCAGCCCGCCCACCAGCACGGCGGCCAGCACCACATCCGCCAGCAGGGTGAGAAAGAGATTCAGTCCAAAAGAGGCCTTCATCCGCCGCAGCAGGGCGGTGGTCTTCCGCAGCAGGAGGATCATCAGACAGATGATGAGCATATGGAGCACAAAGTAGACGGCGGGACCCGGCAGGCCCCGGGCCAGCCATGACAGACAATACAGCGTCGTCCAGGGGATCAGGAGGGCATAGCCCACCCAGTTGACCCACCGGATGTCCCCGGGGTCAGCGCAGGCACCGCCCTGGGACACGGACTTGGCGGAGCGCTGGTACCACAGCCAGTAGTGGGTCAGGGAAATCAGCAGGAGCACCGTCACAAGAAGCAGAAGAGGACCGGTAAAGAGCCTGCCGTCGTTCTCGAAAATGTGGAGCGGGTTTACGATCAGCGTGTGGATAAACAGCCCCGACATTATCAGGGAGACCAGCAGGAAGATGGTGTTAGCGGGCAGAAGATTCCGCTTCATGGACCGGTGGACGGCCTCCAGCCGGACGGACTCCTCCGTCTCCAGGGGGATGGGTTCCTCTGCCTCGGAGCAGTAGATCTGCATCTGAAACCAATCCGCCACCTTCTCCCACCCGGCGGCGGCGCACAGCTCCTCCAGGGTCTGCTGCCGCTCCGTGGGGCCTGGGTTGAACTGGGAAGCATCCTGGATGTAGGTGACGGCGTAGCGAACCTTCGCAGGCTCCGCCCGGCGGTACTTCCACAGCCGGGCGCCGACGCTCTCCAGCCGCCAGCCCCTGGCGGCCATGGCGGAGAGGTGATCCTCCACGTGCCGGTAGTCATACAGGTTCAGGTTTTCCATGCGGCGCTTTGTGTTTTTCATTCTGAGACACCCCTCTCTCCGGTACAGCGCTCATAGTCCGCCGTCAGAATCTGGAGGCGGCGGTACTCCTCCTCCAGGACCCTGCGGCCATCCGCCGTGATCACGTAGCTGCGCTTTCGGCCCTCCACCTTTGTCTCCCGGATCATTCCCGCCTGGAGGAAGCTGTCCAGCAGATTGTAAAGGGTTCCCGGCCCCACGGCCACCCGCCCGCCGGTGACCGAGGCCACCTGGGTCGCGATGTCCGCGCCGCAGCACTCCTGCCGCAGGCACAGAAGGATGTAGAACATCTGCTCCGTCAAAGTCTGAAATTTTGTCCGCGGCACAAGCCTTCCTCCTTCTATTATCGAATATCGTTATTTCCTGCCCTCAGTATATTATCGAATATCGACATTGTCAAGAGAAAATTTTGCAGAGGCATTTTTCTTGCCTTTTGGGGGATATTGTAGTATACTAACTGGGAAATTATTTGAAAAAGAGGGATTTGACATGACGTATTCATTTCGCCCCCGGGGCATCTGCGCCCAGGAAATTGTTGTAGATGTGGACGATCAGGGCGTGATTCAGGATTTGCGGATTGTAGGCGGCTGTGACGGCAATCACAAGGGCCTGGCCGCCCTGGTAAAGGGGATGAAGGCCCAGGATGCCATGGAGCGGCTCAAGGGGATCTCCTGCGGTCCCCGCCCCACCTCCTGCCCGGACCAGCTGGCCCGGGGCCTGGAGCAGATCTTGGCCAACAGCTGAGGGCTGTGGTTGAAAAGGGCGGCTCAGCCATGAAGATCGTGTTGGTCATAGACCAGTTTGACGACGCCAATAACGGCACTACCATCAGCGCCCGCCGCTTTGCCGCGGCCTTGAAGGCCCACGGCAACGAAGTGCGGGTCATTGCCACCGGAAAGCCGGCGGATTATAAATACGCGGTGCGGCAGATGCGGTTTTTCCCCATTGTGGAGCACCTGATTACCAGCCAGGGTATGCGCCTGGCCATTCCCAACAAGCATGTGTTTGAAAAGGCGGCCGCCTGGGCGGACGTGGTTCATTTCATGATGCCCTCGCCCCTGGCCATCATGGGCTTAAAGCATGTGGAGAAGATCGGAATTCCCCATACGGCGGCCTTCCATTGCCAGCCGGAGAATATCACATTTACCCTGCACATGGGCAACAGCCGGCGGATGAATGACTTTGTGTACGGAAAGTTCCGGGATACCTTTTTCAACCGCTTTACACATATCCACTGTCCCAGCAATATGATTGCGAATCAGCTCCGTGAGCACGGGTACACCGCCCAGCTCCACGTGATCTCCAATGGGATCAGTTCCGAGTATGTATATGGCAAGCGTCCCAAGGAGAACTGGATGGAGGGCTTTTTCAACATCCTCATGGTGGGCCGGTACGCGGGGGAGAAGCGGCAGGATGTGCTGATCGAGGCCGCCGCCAAGTGCCGCCATGCCGGGGAGATCCAGGTGATTCTTCCGGGCAAGGGACCGTTGGAGAAAAAGTACCGCCATCTTGCGGAAAAGCTGCCGAATCCCGTGGTGATGGGCTTCTACGAGCCGGCCCGGCTAATCGAAATCCTGCATATGGCGGACCTCTATGTCCATACCTCTGATGCGGAGATCGAGGCGATGAGCTGTATGGAGGCCTTTGCCTGCGGGCTGGTGCCCGTCATTGCAGACTCTCCCCGTTCCGCCACGCCTCAGTTTGCCCTGGATGAACGGAGCCTGTTTCCCGCGGGAGACAGCGATGTTTTGGCGGAGCGTATCGATTGGTGGATTGAGCACCCGGAGGAGCGGCGGGAGATGGAGCGCCGCTACGCTGAGCACGCGGAGCAGTATACCCTGGAGCGGTCCATTGAACAGACGGAGGAGATGTTCCGTCAGGCCATAGGAGAAAAGAGCAGGACCGTTTAAAACATAGGGAAAAGGAGGGCCGTGGACGTATGTCTGCGGCCCTCGAGAGTCTGTTTTAAAACCGTCAAAACGCCGTCTTAGAGCGCCTTTTTCCGCCGGGGCTGCGTTGATTTGACTTGAAATCCGCCAGGATTCCCGCGTCAAATCGCCTTGCCCGACAGAAAAATCTGTTCCAATCCGGCATTCCGCCGGTTTTAAAACAGACTCTAGCTCTTGAGAGATTCCGCGGGGATTTTCACGGTTTACCCGCGCCTCGGATCCAAACTGACGGACTTTTTGAAAATCTGCCGCGCCATACGTCCGGCATGCGGCGCGGCGAGAGGCGGGATTGCCTCCATCGCACCGCATATTCCGGAGAATCCTCTTTCTCCAATTGAGATTTCAGTAAAACGCGGCCGCGGGATACACCTGCGGCCGTGTCTTTGCGTATACTGGCGTGAGCCGGGAAAAAACAGAGGTCCGGCCCGGGCGTTGGTACATAGCGCAGGCCGGGCCGTATGGACAGAGGTGATACTATGGCTTATTCGGACCGGGAGCTGCTGGCCCGCTTGATTCAGTGTGAGGCCGGCGGCGAAGGTGACATCGGGATGAAGGCGGTGGCCGGTGTGGTGATGAACCGGGTCAACGCTGTCGGCGGGGAGTATGCCCGGGTAGGACAGGGCAGCATTCGGAAAATCATTTTTCAACCCTATCAGTTTGTCTGCGCCAGCGAGACAGAGGGCGGCGCCTATAATCCACAAAACATTTACAATATGCGGCCGGAGCAGATCCACTACGACATCGCCGATTGGGCCATCGCGGGAAACCGGGTGCCGGATGTAGCAGAGTCGTTATGGTTTTACAATCCCTTCGGACCAAAGTGCCGCTCCCGCTTCCCGTCGGATGTGGGATACTGGCAGACCCGCATCGGCGACCACTGCTTTTACAACCCCACGAACGCCTATTATCAAACATAAGCGGAGGGCCGCTTTTGAGCGGCAGAGGGGGACGGGGAGTCCACTTATCAATTCATCAATTGCAGCGCCGGCAGGCGCATGGAGGTTTTTATGGCAACGATGCAGAATCAGTATTCCCCAATGCCCGCGGCATCCGGAGCGGGTGTCCGCAGGGCGGACGGTATGGATTGGACCCAGGAGATCAGCGTACCGCGGCCGGGATCTTCTCAGACCCCTGGCGGAGAACAGCGGTTTGAGGGGGGGATGACCCCCACGGTTTCCGGTGCGCAGCTGGATATGAAGAATGATCTTCCCACGGAAGTCATTGATGCTCCCACCACGGTGGGAGAGGCCCAGGCAGGGTCCTGGAAAGCCCTGCTGAGCCGGAACCTGGGAAATTTTGTGGTGGCGACGTTTTTGATCGGGACCCAGGGCACTGTGGCATGGGAGGGCATCCTGTATGACGTAGGAAACAACTACCTGACGATCTACCAGGCGGGCCGGGACCGGTATATTGTCTGCGATATCTATTCTCTGAAATACATTGAATTTTACGATACCAACCGGCGGCAGATGTGCGATGAACTGCTGCGGCAAAGAGGCTGGCAGCCCAACGGGTAAGCGGCGGATAAGAGAAGACCCCCAGGAGACTGTTGTCTCCCGGGGGTTGGTCTTTTCACTCAGCGCCGGCGGCCCCGGTAGCTGTTTTTACGGCCCCGGCCTACGCTGCGGCCATAGCGGTAGCGCCGGCGGCTGAAGATCATCTTCCAGGCGGCGAATAAAAGCACCAGCACCGCTAGAACAGCGCCGGCCACCTTTACCGAGGTTTGGCCGAAAAAGAGCCGCAGATCCCGCAGAAAAACCTGAGAGCGGGAGGCCTCTACGTCGTATAGAGCCAGCAGGTCCACAGTGGCGTATTCCACATCATTATAGCTGAGGGTCATGGTTCCCAGCACGTCGCCTGCGGCCACAGGGGCTTCCACAGGATCAGACACCAGGGAGACGGTGCGCTCCAGAGCGTCCGGCGGTACGTCGCTGGGCAGCAAAATTTCCACATCCCTGGCGGGATGCGCGATCACGTGATCGGCCTCGGACAGGGATACCGCCACATCCAGCACCGGCTCGTCGTCTTCCAGCAGGGTCTGATAGGTGAAGTTGTCAAAGGCCCAGTTGAACAGCTGGTTGGTGTCGTAAAAGCTGTAAGTCCGGATTTCATTGTTCTCAAGTTCCACCCGGTCGCCGCCCAGTACCACGCTGACAAAACTCCGCGTGCCCCGGGTTGCGGTGGACACCAGGCAGTATCCCGCCTGAGAGGTAGAACCGGTTTTGACGCCGTGGGCATCGCCGTTGAGGTAGCCTCGGGTATACCAGCTGCCGATCAGGTAGTTGGTGGTGCGCAGGGTGCGGGTGGAGCTGAGATTGGTAGCCGGAATGACGGCGGTGGGCGTGTCGCAGATCGTCATAAACCGCTCATGCTTCATAGCCTCCTGGGTAATGAGGTACATATCCCAAGCGGAGGTATAGTGCTGAGAGTCGTGGAGTCCGTGGGGGTTGACAAAATGGGTGTTAACACAGCCCAAGGCCTCCGCTTTGGCGTTCATCTCCCCAACAAAGGCGGCCACGGAACCGGAGATGGCTTCCGCCAGAATATGGCAGGCCTCATTGGCGGAGACCAGCATCATGCAGTACAGCAGGTTCTCCACAGTCAAAACCTCGCCAGCCTGAATATTGGCGGTGCTGCCGTCGCTGGATAGGCCCTCCAGAGAGGAGGCGGTAACGGTAATGACCTGGTTCATATCCAGTTTTCCCTTGTCGATGGCCTCCAGAGCCAGCAGGCAGGTCATGATTTTGGTCAGACTGGCGGGATACAGCTCCTGGTGCTCATTTTTGGCGTAGACAATAGCTCCGGTGTGGGCGTCTACCAGCAGGGCGGCTTTACACTGGATCTCCGGGGGTTCCAGTGCGGCGGCCTGGGGAGAGGCGCACAGAGTTACCGAAAAGACGGCCAATAAAAAAAACGATAAAAAACGATTGAATTTCATATCATTCTCCCAGAATTCGTGGTACAATAGCCGTGAAACGGGAAGTGAACTTGTTTCACACAGGCACTGTAGACCGTATCGCGCTTTCCAATTCGTATCGTATACCGGCTGAGGCCGGCCAAATTCGACATCTCTTCCTAGTATAACAAAAAAAATGCGGGAGTTCAACAGTGGACGAAAGAGGAAATGCTGTAAAAAGCGAAAAAATTTTGCTGGGACTGACGGCGCTGTTTCTGGTTGTTTTGCTGGCGCTGTTTTTTCGGGACCGCGCAGCTGCGGAGGCGGCCCCGGTGGCGGTGGAGACAGAGCGCGATGCCGCCCAGGAGACATTTATGCCGGATGTGTCGCCTTTGAATATCAATACCGCCTCGGAGGAGGAGCTGGCGACCCTGCCGGGGATCGGCGGTGTGCTGGCAGGCCGGATTGTGGACTACCGGACAGAACACGGTCCCTTTGAGGCGGAGGAGGACCTGCTGAAAGTATCCGGCATTGGAGAGAGAAAGCTGGCGGAGCTGGATGGGCGGATCACCGCAGGCGGCTGATTAAAATCTAATTCTCTGTATAGGAGCTTTTTATGAAGATACTGGTTGTGGACGATGAAAAATTACTGGTCAAGGGCATGAAATTCAACCTGGAGAACGAGGGATATGAGGTGGAGTGCGCCTACAACGGCGCCGCCGCCGTAGAACTGGCCAGGGAGGGAAAATTCGATCTGATCATTTTGGACGTGATGATGCCGGAGGTGGATGGGCTGGAGGCCTGTATGCGTATCCGGGAATTCTCCAATGTGCCCGTTATCATGCTGACCGCCAAAAGCGAGGACGCGGACAAGCTGATGGGCTTTGAGTGCGGGGCGGACGATTATCTGACCAAGCCCTTCAATGTATTGGAGCTGAAGGCCCGGGTGCGGGCGCTGCTGCGGCGGGCCGCAGGCGTTCAGCGCAGCCGGGGCGCGCTGCTGACAGCGGGGGATCTGGTGCTGAACACCGAGGAGCGGACGGCCCTGCGGGGAGGAGAGGCTGTGGAGCTGACCGCCAAGGAATATGATTTGATTACCCTGCTGATGCGCAATCCCCGGCGGGTATACAGCCGGGAGAATCTGATGAATGTGGTGTGGGGCTACTCCTATGCCGGTGACTACCGCACGGTGGATGTCCACATCCGCCGCCTGCGGGAGAAGCTGGAGCAGAATCCGGCGGAGCCGGAACATATCATGACCAAGTGGGGAGTGGGGTACTATTTCAAGGAATAAACCTTCGATCTGGAGCAGCATCCAGTTCCGGTTTGGTCTGAGCTACATCGCCGTTATCGCTGGGGTACTACTGCTGCTGAACACCTATCCTCTGCTGGTGTCGGAGGACCTGGTGTTTCACTCTAAGACGGCCACGCTGCAAAACAGCGTTTCCGTAATGGTATACTCTCTCTCCGGCCTGGATCAGCTGACGGAGGAGAATGTGGCGGCGGCCATGGCGGTGGTGGAGGAGACGAACCTGTCGCGGATCCTTGTGACCAACGCGGCCGGCCGGATTTTGTACGATACCCGGGAGACCGGCGGCGCTGTGGGGGAGTACTGCTTGTACACCGAGGTGGTCCAGGCCCTGCTGGGCAACGACGCCAACAACTCTTCCTACCGCCGTGGGGCCTTCCACAGCCGGGCGGCGTCGCCGGTGCTGTACCGCAATCAGATCATCGGCGCGGTATGCGCCTACGAGTATGACACCGAGCAGGCGGCTTTGCTGGAGGGACTCCAGGGGAACCTGCTGCGCCTTTCCGCTGTTATTGCCGTGGTGGTAGCCGGGCTGAGCGTCATCCTCTCCCGGGCGCTGACCCAGAAGATTGGACGGCTGCTGACCGCGATCCGCCAGGTGCGGGCCGGGGCGTACAGCCACCGGGCGGATATCCGAGGTGCGGATGAGATCGCCCAGATTGCCCAGGAGTTCAACAGTTTGACGGACCGCCTCCAGACCACAGAGGGCGCCCGGCGGCGGTTTGTCTCCGACGCGTCCCACGAACTGAAAACGCCTCTGGCGGCGATCCGGCTGCTGACGGATTCTATTTTGCAGACAGAGGACATCGATCTGGATACCACCCGGGAGTTTGTATCGGATATCGGGCAGGAGGCGGAGCGGCTGGCCCGGATTACGGAGGACCTTCTCCGCCTGACACGCCTTGACAGTGGTGCCATGGGCAAGCCGGAGGTTGTGGATGTACTGCCGGTGCTGGAGCAGGTGATGCGGATGATGAATCTGGTGGCCCAGGAGAAGGGCGTAGAGCTGACCTATGCCGCGGCGGAGGGCTGCACGGTGCTGGCCGCTAAGGATGAGATTCACCAGGTGATCTATAATCTGGTGGACAACGCGGTGAAATACTCTGCCGCTGGTGGAGCAGTCCAGGTCTCTTTGCGCTGGCGGAATGAGCAGGTGGTCTTACAGGTGGCGGACAACGGCGCCGGAATTCCGGAGGAGGATCTGCCCCGGATCTTTCAGCGGTTTTACCGGGTGGACAAGGCCCGTTCCCGGGCCGCTGGCGGTACGGGGCTGGGACTGTCCATTGTGCGGGACACCATGGAGAAGCGGGGCGGTACTGTGGAGGCCGCCAACCGTCCGGAGGGCGGCGCGGTGTTTACCGCCTGTTGGCCCTATGCGAGGGGAGGGGATCTGGCGTGAGAGAAAGAGTCTTGCTGCTGTGCGTGGGACTGCTGATGGCGCTGGCGTGCGCGGCGTGCGCCCCGGAGGAGAGCCAGCCGGAGGAGAACGCCTATCAGCTCTATTTCCGGGAGAAGGATTTAACGGCCTCCTCTGGAGGTGATGTGTTTCAAACGGAACCAGCGGAGCTGGAGGAGGGGCTGGACACGCAGGAGATGGTGGAGGCTCTGCTGGAGGGCCTTTTGGCGGGACCCCGGAGCGAGCTGCTGCGGGGGACGCTGCCCGCCAGTACCACGCTGCTGTCGGCGAATGTGGAGGGAGGCCGGGCGCTGGTGGACTTTTCCACGGCATACAGCACCCTCTCCGGCGTGCGGCTGACCATGGCGGACTATGCCGTAACGCTGACGCTGACCCAGCTTCCGGAGATCAACTCTGTGAAGATCACCGTTCAGGGCCAGGAGCTGGCCTATCGGGACAAACAGATATTTACGGCCAGGGATGTGCTGCTGTCCTCGGAGGAGGATGTGGTGGGCACCGTGGAGGCGGCGCTGTACTTCCTGAATGAGAGAGGGGAGCTGACAGAGGAGTGGCGGACGCTGGATCTCTATGAGGGGGATACCCAAGTGAACGCAGTGGTCCGGGCGCTGGAAAATCCGCCGGAGACCAAGGGACTTTTTGTTTCTTTGCCGGAGGGATTCCGGGTGCGGAGTATCTGGCAGGAAGAGGAGATCTGCTATGTGAATCTTTCCTCTGGATTGCTGGGCAGTTTGGGGGGAAATGTGTCTCTCAGCACGGGACTTCAGGCGTTGGGGCGCTCCCTCTGTTCCCTGGAAGCGGTAGAGGAGGTGCGTTTTCTGGTGGATGGTGAGTTTGAGAAATACTATGGAGCTGTGGACGTGTCCGAACCTTATACGGCGTAAAAAAAGCGGCCCCGGGAGCGTTTGCCCCGGGGCCTTTTGCCGCGTGGATGAGATTGATCAGATAAGGTTTCGGAAGGCTTCACAGGGCTGCCGCAGAACTTTGGTACAGACGGCCTCTCCCTCTCTGGCAAGAGCGCGCTCATCAATGCCGGGGAAGACGCCGTCCCGGAAGACTACGCGCCCATTGACCATAGTCAAGGCGGTTTCACCGGTGACGCCTGTCCGGGCCAGCAGATTCCGGGGGTCGTGGAGGGTTCCGGTGAGTTCCAGCTTTCCGGCGTCGATCATGAACAGGTCCGCGCCCTTTTCCGGCTCTAGGGATCCCAAATCATTCCGGCCCAAGGTTTTGGCGCCGTTGACAGTGGCGATCTTCAGCATATCGTAGGGGGAGATACAGCCGCCCCGGGTTTTGCTGTGCCAGGCCTGCATCATCCAGGCGGTGCGCATGGAGTCCAGGAGGCTGGAGCTGTCGTTGGTGGCGGAGCCGTCACATCCCAGGCTGATGCAGACTCCGGCCTCTGCCATCTGGGCCATGGGTAGAATGGGGAAGCCCCCCAGAATGGCGGGACCGGGGCAGTGGGACACGCCGCTGCCGGCCTGACCCAACACATCATACTCCGCAGGGGTCAGTTCCCAGCCGTGGGCGTACCATACGTCGGGACCGATAAAGCCGATATCCCGGCACCAGTCCAGCGTGCGCTTGCCGAAGCGCTCCAGCATGATCTCATTTTCACCTTCGCCCAGGTGGGTGTGCATACGCACACCTTTTTCCCGGGCAAATTTTACAGTGCTGATAAAGGTCTCCGGATAGCTGTTGATGGGCTGACAGGGGGCCATGACGATCTGCGACATGGAGTAGGGGTTGGGATCGTGGTAGAGTCCGATGATGCGCTCACAGTCCAGAAGGAATTCCTCTGTGGTCTCCAACATGTTTTCCGGAATGGTACTGCCCTTTTCCCGGGGGAGCGTGTTGGTGCCCCGCCCGGCGTGGTAACGGATGCCAAGCAGTTTAGCGGCTTCCATCTGCCGGTCCACCGGCGTTTTGCCGGTGGCCTTGGTGTAGCAGTACTGGTGGTCAAAGGCGCAGGTGCAGCCGTGTTTCAGAAGATCTGCCATAGCGGTGAGGGAGGAGTAGAAGATGACGTCGCCGTCCACCAGCTGAAAAATGCGGTAGATTTTATCCAGCCACTCCGGTACCGTCATATTAGGATAGTCAATGGTTTTCAGGTTGCGGACAAAGGTCTGAAAGAAGTGGTGGTGGGTGTTGATAAGACCGGGATAGACGAACATCTCCGAGGCGTCAATCACCTCATCGCAGGGATCGGTGAGATTTTGACCGATCTTTGTGATCTTTGGTCCCTGAATCAGCAGATCCGCGTTTTGATAGACGCGATCCTGAGCGTCGCAAGTGACGATGGCTCTGGCGTTGCGGATCAACGTGGTTTTCATCATAGTGTGTACTCCTTTTTCGGTAACTAAAAGAAGGCGCCCCGGCCTGAAAGGCCGGAGCGCCTCTTCACAGTCTTGGGAGGCGGTCAGCGCTTTCCCTTGTCATATGCTTCACCGGCCGCTGCGGGGGGATGATTTTTCTTAGAGAAGAAGGCCAGCAGCAACAGCGTCAGAATATAGGGCAGCATCATAAAGAGATCAGAGTAGTTGCTGGGCAGCCCCATGCGAAGGCACAGCTGATAACCGCCGGACTTGGCCAGGCCGAAGAACATGCACACCGCCGCAGTGGGGAGGATGTTCCAGTTGCCGAAGATCATGGCGGCAATGGACAGATATCCGTAGCCCATGTAGATGCTGGGGGAGAAGTTGGCGGAGATGGAATAGGCAAAGCACAGTCCGCCGATGCCGGAGAGAGCGCCGGAGAGCATCACTGCCAGGAAGCGAACCCGGGCTACGTCGCCGCCGGCGGCGTCCACGGCCTGGGGGTTCTCACCGCAGGCCCGCAGGTGCATGCCGAACCGGGTCTTGTACATCAGGTACCAGGCCACAATGCCGATGGCCAGGATGATCCATTCAAAGGGATACATGTTCCGAAACAGTGCGCCCAGCACCGGAATTTTACACAGGAGCGGAAAATCAAACCGGCTGGAGATCCCCAGGATGAACTTGTTGGAGGACTGTCCTCCGGTGAGGGCCTTGTTCATGGCGGTGGTGAGGAAGGTGGTGAGAGCTACCGCCAGAATGTTGACCACGACGCCGCTGATGACCTGGTTGGCCCGGAACTTGACGCACAGCAGTCCGTGGATACAGGCGTACAGGCCTCCGCCGATAAAGGCGGCCGCCATGGCGATATAGATGATGGTTTGGTTTCCCTCACCCATAAGCGGCATCAAGATTACGGCCACCAGCGCGCCGACAAAGGCGCCGAAGCCCTGGAGACCCTCGATGGCTAAGTTGGTGACGCCGCTTTTCTCCGAGTATATGGCGCCGATTGCCATGATGAACAGCGGCGCGGCAAAAGATAGACCGTCGATAAAGACCTTATCCAGCATGGGGGCCGCCCTCCTTTCCAGTTTCGGGGGCGGACGGTGCCGCCTCGTCCGCCAGCCGCTCCAAGCGGCGGTGGGCCAGGAGCCGGAAGAATCCGCCGCAGGCGGAGAACAGCAGCAGAATTCCCGTGATCAGCGAGGCAATCTCCTTGGCCACGCCCAGGGAGGAACTCATATAGTTGCTGCCGGTCTGGAAAATGCTGATGAGAATTGCCGCGAAGATGGCGCCGATCGGACTGGAGTTGCCAAGCAGCGCCACGGCGATGGCGTCGTAGCCCAGGTCCGGCAAGGTCTTGGGAACAATGGTATTGTAGTAGCCGCAGTAATAGGTGACGCCGGCCAGGCCCGCCAGCATGCCGGAGAGCATCATAGAGGCCATGATCCGGCTGCCCACCTTGATGCCGGTATAGCGGGCGCAGGTGGGGTTCTGGCCAACGGCCCGCAGCTCAAAGCCAAAGACCGTTTTGTCAAAGATAAATTTCACCACAAAAGCGGCGATCAACGCCAAGACAATGCCGAGGGGAATGTTGCACTTCACCCCTGCCAGCTGGACGTTGGTCCAGGTGAGACGGGCGTTGCTGCCGCAGATCTTCATAGACCGGGTCAGAGCGTCGGCGTGGTAGGTATTGATGAAAAAACCGGTGAGGTAGCTGATGATGTAGTTGACCATGATGGTGGAGACCACCTCATGGATATTGAATTTATACTTCAAAAAACCAACAAACGCCCCCAACAGGCCGCCAGCCACCACGCCTACCAGAATTACCAAGGGTTTGGCCAGCACCGCGGAGAGGCCGCTGTAACCCACAATGGAGATGGCCAAGTATCCCGAGGCCAGCATCTGTCCGGAGATGCCGATGTTGAAAAGGCCCGCTTTGAAGCCTACGATAAAGCTGAGAGACGCCAGAATCATGGGGGCCAGTACGTTTAAAAAGGAGAACAGGTCGGTGAGCATACCGCTGCCGCCGCCATAGCTGGTCTTGGGCCAGAAACCGGCGCCCTGGAGGAAGCTCTGGAAGGCCACCAGGGGATTTTTGCCCATAATGAGCAGAATGACGCTGGCGCAGATCATGCTTAGAACAATGCTCAGCACGGAGACCCACAGGGAACCCCACCGCTGGCCGTCCAAGGTTTTGGCCAATTTGTCGACCGCTTTTTTCATGCCTCTTTCACCCCCATCATATATTTGCCCACGTCGTGGGAGGTCATGGTGGAGGCGTCGGCAATTTTCAGCAGCTGGCCGTTGTAGATGACGCCGATGGTGTCCGCCAGCTCCATGATCTCATCCAGCTCCAGGGAGATCAGCAGCACCGCCACGCCCTTATCCCGTTCGGCGATGATCTGGCGGTGGATGTTCTCGATGGCGCCGATATCCAGGCCGCGGGTGGGCTGAACGAAGATGATGAGCTTGGAGTGCTGCTCAATCTCTCGGGCGATAATGGCCTTTTGCTGGTTGCCGCCGCTCATAGAGCGCAGGGAGGTCTTTCCCCCCTGGCCGCTGCGGATGTCGTATTCGCCGATCAGACGCTGGGCGTAGCTGTCAAACTGGCTGAAATCTAAAATACCCTTTTTGGCGAAGGGTTCCCGGTAATACTGCCGCAGGGCCAGGTTCTGGGAGAGGTCAAAGTCCATAAACACGCCCACGCCGTGGCGGTCCTCCGGGATGTAGCTGAGTCCGGCCTCCACCCGCTGGCGGATGGAGTATTCAGTGACGTCGGTTCCGCAGAGCCGGATGGTGCCTCCGGAGGTTTTGAGCATTCCGGCGATGGCGTCCGCCAGCTCGCCCTGGCCGTTTCCGGAGACGCCGGCAATGGCGAAGATTTCACCGCCGCGGATCTGGAAAGACACGTCCTTGACCACTTCAAACTTGTTGGCGTCCCGGACGGAGAGATGCTCCACCTCCAGGACGGTGTCCTGGTAATTGGGGACGGACTTGCTGGAGGAGAACTCTACCTGGCGGCCTACCATCATGTTGGCCATCTCCTGAGAGGAGGTGGTCTGCACGTCCAGCACGTCCACCAGCTTTCCCCGGTGGAGGATGGCGCAGCGGTCAGCGATCTTTTTGATCTCCTCAATTTTGTGGGTGATGAGGATGATGGTCTTGCCGCCCTTGCGCAGCTCGCCGATGATTTTGAGGAGGAAGTCGATCTCCTGAGGGGTTAGCACAGCAGTGGGTTCATCGAAGATAAGAATATCCGCCTCACGATAGAGCATCTTCAAAATTTCCACCCGCTGGCGGACGGAGACCGGCAGACATTCGATTTTGTCTGTGGGGTTGACCTCTAAGCCGAAGCGCTTGGATAGTTCGGCAATCTGACGGTTTGCATCTTTCATATTGACGCAGGGAAGAAAACCCAGGACCTTGGTCATCGGTTCCCGGCCCAGTACGATGTTTTCCGCCACAGTATAGTTGTCCACCAATTTGAAGTGCTGATGGACCATGCCGATGCCCAGGGCAGAGGCATCGTTGGAGGAGCGGAAGGAGACCTTCTCCCCCCGGATGAGGATCTCGCCCTTGTCCGGTTCATACATGCCGAAGAGCATGCTCATCAGCGTGGATTTACCGGCGCCGTTTTCACCCAGCAGGGCATATACCTCGCCCCGTTTGATTTGGATGGTCACATCGTCGTTGGCGACGATGCCGGGAAACCGTTTGGTGATATGGCGCATTTCCACAATGTAGTCTTCCATGGACCTACCCCCTTTTGCCGCGAGTTAACGGCAAAGATTTTTTAATGCGTGCCGCCCCTTCCGCCGTTTTGACGGGAGGGGCGGCACAGAGGGCGGCGGGCGCACGCCCGCCGCCCTCTTCATGGTGGTTTATTCAACGCAGCGCCAGGCAGTCTCCAGAGCGACCTCCATCATCTCGTGGAAGGACTCCTGCCGGTCCTCGGCAGAGAGAGCCTCTCCGGTGAAGAGATGGTCGGAGACGGTGAGGATGCTCAGCGCCCGCTTATGGCTGGCGGCGGCGGTCCAGTAAAGGCCGGCGGTCTCCATCTCCACTGCCAGCATGCCCAGATCCCGGGTCTGTTTATTGACCTCGGGAGAGGGATGGTAGAAGTGGTCGCTGGAGAAGATGCTGCCCACCAGGGCGTGGACGCCCAGTTCCTTGGCGGAATCCACGGCGTTGGCCAGCATGCCGTAGTCGGCCACCGGGGTGAAGAACCCGGGGAAGGGGAAGGCGGCGCCGTAGTTGGAGTTGGTGGAGGCGGCCATGGCGATGATGACGTCCCGCATTTTCACCTGGTCGGAAAGGCCTCCGGTGGAGCCGATCCGGATGATGGCGTCCACGTCGAACTGGTTGTAGAGTTCGTTGGCGTAGAGGCACATGGAGGGAATTCCCATGCCGCTGCCCATTACGGAGATCTTTTTGCCCTTGTACGTGCCGGTGTAGCCCAGCATGTTGCGGACCGTGTTGAAGCAGACGGGATTTTCCAAATAGCGCTCTGCCACGTGCTTGGCCCGCAGGGGGTCGCCGGGCATGAGAACGACCTTGGCAATTTCGGCATCCGTGACGCTGATGCTGGCGGAAATAGAAGTCTTCGTCATAATATTTTGTCCTTTCTCGGCTTACAGGCCGGGGAAGTTGTCGGGGGTGTGGCCGTTGAAGTTGGCGGCGGGAACGATGGCGCCGCTCTTCACCTGCTCGTAGCACTCGGCCAGCTTCTCCAGGGTATCGGCGGAGAGCTGCTGCCGGCCCTCGGCAGAGACATAGCCGGTGGAGTCGGTATCAGCGGCCAGGAAGGCGTCCTGTCCGGCGAAGGTGCCGTCATAAATGGCCTCCAGCTGGCGCTGGACGTTGACGTCCATAACCTTGAGGCAGGAGGTGAGCATGGCGTTGCCGTCACCCCGGGCGCCGTCGTCATACTGGTCCACGTCGCAGCCGATCAGCCAGACGTTTCCGGCCTCCTTGGCGGCGGTGAAGGTGCCGTTGCCGGCATTGCCGGCGGCCACGAACAGCACATCGCAGCCCTCGGCGATCAGGGCGTCGCCCACCACCTTGCCGGTGGCCTCGTCGCCAAAGTCGCCGATATAGTTGCCGCCCACGGCGGCGCCGGTGACGTCGACGCCCGCATAGGAGGGCAGCTCCACGCAGGTGGCACTGGCGCCGAAGTGCTTGTTGGCGTAGTTCACGCCGGACATGAAGCCGAACTGATAGTTGACGTTGGAGGGATAGGCCATGCCGTTGACCACGGCCACCTTGCCGGTCTTGGTCTCCAGCGCGGCGGCGACTCCGGAGAAGAAGCCACCCTCCTGCTCGGAGAAGGTCATGGTGTACACGTTATCCAAGGTAACGGGGTTGCCTTCGGCGTCGGTGATGGTGGAGTCCACCACCAGGAAGTAGGTGTCCGGGTTGGCGGCGGCCACGTCGCCGCAGGCGGAGAAGTTGAAGCCGGGCAGAACGAATACGTCATAGTCGCCGGCCATACGCTCCACGGTGGGAACCAGCTCGTTGTAATCCGGTTCCTTGATGTCGCTGACAGTGCAGTCGGGATGGTCGGCGATAAAGGCCTGGATGCCCTCGTAGCAGTTCTGGTTGAAGGAGCCGTCGTCAATGCCGGTGGTGGTGATAATGCAGATTTTCAGCTTGGCGTCCGCAGTGCTGCCGTCACCGCCGTTGCTGCCGCCGCCGTTGTCATTGGTGTTGTCCTTGCCGCCGCAGGCAGCCAGGGCCAGGACCATGGCCAGGGACAGGAACAGTGCCGCGAGTTTCTTTGCTCTTTTCATCAATTTTTCCTCCTGATGTTGTTTTGGCAGGGATTGTAAGAGACGCTCCTGCCGGATTCTGCTGTGGTTTTTTAAGATTGGTACTACCTGATTATACTAGCTGCAGTCCCGCTTGACAAGACGGCATTTGCACAAATTTGACGGCCGCCGGTGAAATTCTCAATGTTTTTCATCAAACAGGGCGGCCAGGCTCTCGGTATACGGGGCGCGGCAGATGCCCTTTTCCGTGACAATGCCGGCAATCAGCGTGTGGTCGGTGACGTCAAAGGCGGGATTATAGCACTTGACCTCCGGCAGAGCCATGGGTTCCGCGTACCACTTCTCCCGGATCTCGTCCGGGTCCCGCAGCTCAATGGGGATATGGTCCCCGTCCGGACAGTTGAGGTCAATGGTGGAGGTGGGACCTAAGACGTAGAAGGGGATGCCGTAGTGCTTGGCCAGAATCGCCACGCCGCTGGTGCCGATTTTGTTGGCCGCGTCACCGTTGGCGGCCACCCGGTCGCAGCCGACGAAACAGGCTTGGACCCAGCCGTTCTTCATGACAATGGAGGCCATGTTATCGCAGATCAGTGTCACGTCGATCCCGGCCTTTTGCAGCTCGTAGGAGGTGAGACGGGCGCCCTGGAGCAGGGGACGGGTCTCATCGGAAAAGACGCGGAAATTCATGCCGCGCTCTTTGCCCAAAAACAGGGGACCCAGAGCGGTTCCATACCGCGAGGTAGCCAGGGGACCGGCGTTGCAGTGGGTGAGAATGCCGTCTCCCTCTTTGATAAGGCTCAGCCCGTGCTCCGAGATGGCCCGGCACATGGCGATATCCTCCTCGTGGATGGCCCGGCACTCCTTGCCCAGGGAGTCCAAAATCTCCGTCACGGGTTTTCCGGTGTTTGCGGCTACCACACCCTCCATACGGTTGAGCGCCCAGCTGAGGTTCACGGCAGTGGGACGGGAGGAATTCAGATACTCCTTTTGGCCGTGGAATTTCTCGGCAAAGGCGGCGGAGTCTTGGACTTCCCATTGGCGGGCCAGGGCATAGATGCTGTAGGCGGCGCAGATGCCGATGGCCGGGGCGCCCCGGACCTGAAGGAGCTTGATGGCGTCGTACATCTCCTCCGCTGTGCGGAGGGTTAGATATTCCGTGCGGTTTGGCAGCTGGGTCTGGTCGATAATGACTACGCTCTTCTCATCCTCGCCCAGACGCACGTTGTCGATGTGGGTCACCTGTTTGAGTTCTGCGCTCATGGGAATCACTCCATTCTATAATTTGGGTTTCACAGATCAGGCGTTGAGGTATCCGCCGTCCGCCGTCAACAGATGGCCATTGACATAATCAGAGGCGGCGGAGGCCAAAAAAATCACGGGACCCATCAGGTCCTCCGGCCGGCCCCACCGGCCCATGGGAATTTGGGAGGTGATGGCGGCCACGGCTTCCCGGTTCTGCCGGAGCGTGGCGGTGTTGTCTGTGACCATGTACCCGGGCGCGATGCCGTTGACCTGGATATTGTACCGGCCCCACTCGTTGGCCCAGGCCCGGGTCAGGCCGTGGACGGCATGCTTGCTGGCCACGTATGCCGCATCTCCGGAGCCGCCCCGGAAGGATTGGACGGAGCAGGTGTTGATGATTTTTCCGTGACCCAGAGCAATCATCTGCCGGGCGATATCGCGGGTCAGCAAAAAGAGGGAGCGGAGGTTGAGTTCCATCACCGCGTCAAAGTCCTCCATGGTGTGTTCCTGCGCCGGAGAGAGCCTAATGATTCCGGCATTGTTCACCAAAATATCAATTTTGCCGAAAGCGGCGATGGCTTCCTCCGCCACGGCGGCGGCGGTATTGCCGGCGCTCAAATCCGCCTTGACCTCAAAGGCCCGGCGGCCCGCGGATTCGATCATGGAACGGGTGGAACCCAGGCCCCGGGGGCCTACGCCCACAATATCGGCTCCGGCCTTAGCCAGGGCGGCTGCCATCGCCTGCCCCAGTCCCCGGCTGACGCCGGTGACCAGAGCGGTTTTTCCCTCCAGGGAGAAAAGAGACAGATCCATGGGAGAGGCCTCCTTTAACTGTAGATCTCATTTGGCAGAGGGGATTCCGGCAGCAGGCAGTCCTCATCGTGGTACGCAGGGCATACCACGCAGGATACCAGGACAAAATCTCCGTCTACTACCCGGGTAGTTTGCCACTGGCCGGGAGGGGCCAGCATCTGAAACTGCTCTCCTGCCTCCAGCCGGGGACCCAGGGAAAGCGTCTGCTCCGCCGCGGGCGCTTTGCCGTCCCCGCCCAGCGTCATCAGCAGGCTGCCGCCCTGATGCCAGGCCCAGACCTCCGCCGCCTGAAGGCGGTGCCAGCGGGAGATTTCGCCCTTTTGCAAGAGATAGTAGATATAGCTGCATGTCTCCCGCTCTCCGGAGAAGCCGGGTACGGGGACCGGGGTTCCGCTGCTTTCGCGAAAGGCGAACCAGCCTCCTTCGGGATGGGGCTGCAGGGACAGCAGCCGGATCAGTTCCTGCGCGCTGTAAGCCATGGGATTTTTCCTCCTCAGCTTCGCTTTTGCGCCAGTTTTTCGTAAAAACCGGTCATGGAACGCAAAGTGTCTGCTTGCTCCTGCGTGATCTCCACGCCGCCGCCCATGCGGTCCACGTAATAATAGACCTTAGCGGTCTGCTCCACCACCTCCAGCCGGTCAAAGGCGGAGAGGAGGGTGGGACCCCAGGACAGAGAGCCGTGGTTGGCCAGCAATACCGCGTTGTGGGTGTGAACAAAGGGCAGGACGCTGTTTGGCACCTCGTCGGTAGAGAGCATGGCGAACTCCGTGACGGGGATCTCTCCCAAACCGATGACCATCTCTGCCAGATACCGCTCCTTCAAGGGACGGCGGCAGACAGCGCAGGCGGTAGACAGGGGCGGATGGGCATGGACCACTGCGTGGATGTCCGGCCGTTCCCGGTAGACCATCAGGTGCATTTTGCTCTCGGAGGAGGGATGGCGGTCACCCTCTAAAATGTTGCCCTCCAAATCGCATAGGACCAGCATATCCGGTGTCATGCGGCCCTTCCCAACTCCGGAGGGGGTGATCAGAACCTTGTTCTCCTCTACCCGGGCGGAGACATTGCCGTCGTTGCTGACCACATAGCCCCGCTGGTAAAGGAGATGGCAGACGGTGCAGATCTCCTGACGGACGCTTTCGTAACGCTCCAAAAAAACACCTCTCTTTTTAAAAATACCGTCGTTTTTCGTGGACGGAAAACGGCGGTGTTAAAATTGGTCGACCTTTTACGGTTTCGAGTATACCGGAAAAAAGAAAAAAAAGCAATGGAATTTTTGCCCATATAGAAAAAATTATCAAAACGGCGGCGCATCTTCCCGGTGCGCCGCCGTTTTTAAAGATTCTGAATTTGAAACAGAACGGGGGAATTGCCGCTGGCAATTGATGAGAGAATATGGTATCATCAGACGAGGTATCTGGCGGCAATGGCCTCCAGCGCGGTGGGATCGGTTCTTCGCCAGGCGGCGAAGCCCTGACCGGACGCGGCCCGGCCGACCTCCACTAAGAAAGCGGGGATGTGTGTTTCCAGGATCACGCCCAGCTCCCGGCCCATGACCTCTTGACCCTGGCGGCTGTCTCCGCCTATGAACAGGGTGAAGGCGGACTGGGGTTTGCCGTCCACCAGTTTAGACGCGCCCCGGAAACCGATGACGCCCGTCTGGTGGGTGCCGCAGGAGGAGGGGCAGCCGGAGATGTGAATCCGGGGCAGAGCGCCGTCTGGAATACCCGCATCCCGGACGGCCGCCACACAGGCGGCCAACAGGCCCTGAGAGTCCCGGATCCCCACCTGGCAGACCGTGCCACCGATACAGCTGACGGAGGATTCAAAGAGGGTTTTGGCGCTGTCGTGGGTCAGATTCAGCATTGTCCGGGCCTCAGCTCCGTTGAGATTGATAAGATAGGCGGTTTCATCGGGAGAGAGGCGCATTTCCGCGCCCGGCATCTTCTCCACAGCGTCGCTGACGGCGCAGAACACCCCCGGGTCCGGCTGCCCGCCGATGGGGTGCCACACCACGGTGTAAAGGCCGGGCTGTTTTTGTTCCAGTACGCGGGGACCGGAGACAACGGAGCCGTCCCCCGTCTTTTCCACAGCGGCGGGGTGAAGGTCCAGATCCAGGCTTTCACCGGAGGCAAAGACCTCCGCCAGCTTTTCTCCGTACGCTTTGGCATAGCGCTCCGGGCCGCCGCAGGACTCCTGCATGTAGCGGGTGCGGGCTTTGCCCCGGTTTTCATAGTTGCCATAGGCTAAGAAGGTCAGCCACATGGCCTTAATATAGTAGAGAATTTTGGATGGGTCCACAGCTTCCGCCACCTTGACGCCAAAGCGGGGATTATTCCCCAGGCCGCCGGCGCTGTAAACGTCAAATTTCCCGTCGGGCCGGGCGGCAAAGCCCAAGTCCCGGTAGGTGGCATGGGTGGCGTTTTGGGGGGAATTGGAGAAGCCTACCTTTAACTTTCGCGGCATTTTTTCCGCCTTGATAAAGGTCATCAAATACGCTCCGGCGGCCTCCGCCCAGGGCAGAACGTCAAAATACTCGTCTTTCTCGGTACCGGATAGGGGAGAGCACATGACGTTGCGGGGATAGTCTCCTCCTCCGCCCATGGTGACGATTCCGGCATCCAGGGCTGCCTCCATGATGTCTCCGGCAGTCTGGCCGTCCAGATCATGGAGCTGAATGGTCTGGCAGGTGGTGAAGTGGACCCGGGATATTTTATGCTCCCGAATGGCCTTGGCGGTGAAGGCCAGCTTTTCCGGCGTCACCCGGCCGGCCGTCATCCGAAGGCGGAGCATATTGGCGTTTCCGCCCTTCTGGGCGTAGCTGCCGTAGAGGCCTGAGAACCCCTTGTAGGCGGCCTTGTCCAATTCTCCGGCGTAGAAGGCGGCGGTTTTCTCCCGGAAGGCGGGCAGATCTTGCTTCCAGCTCTCAGGATGGATGGTTTCCATTGTCTATTCCTCCTGTGCCGGGAGGAATCCCGGCTAAAATCTCGTATATCTAGTTTACCATAAGAGGCGGTTTGTAACAACTGTTTTTTGGATATTTTGTTTGAAAGCAGGAAAGTGGTGTGAATATGAAGAAAGCGTTCAGTATACTCTGTGCGGCGCTGCTGCTGGCGGGGTGCTCCGCCGGGTCTGCAGAGAGCCGCGGCGCCCCGGACCCGGTTTTGACCCTGCCGCCGGAGGCTGCCGCCTTTACCGATGCCTTGGGATATGAGGTGGATTTGGACAGCTGGGAGCGGGTGGTGTCCCTCTACGGCAGCTTTGCGGAGACGTGGCTCCTTGCCGGCGGAACTCTGGCGGGAACCACGGAGGATGCCGTAAGCGAACGGGGGTTGGAGCTGGGAGAGGATGTGGCCGTTGTGGGTACGGTGAAGGAACCCGGTTTTGAGGAGATTTTAGCCCTGGATCCGGACTTTGTGATTCTCTCCGCCGATATTGCCAGCCAGGTGAAACTCCACGGGGGATTGGCGGCGGCGGGGGTCCCCCACGCCTACTACCGGGTGGACGCCTTTGCAGACTATTTGACCATGCTGGAGCAGTTCTGCCGGATGACTGGCCGGCAGGACCTCTATCAGGAGAACGGCCTTGCGGTACAAAAGCGGATTGACAGCGTTCTGGAGGCGGCGGAGGGGAGAAGCCGTCCCACGGCGCTGCTGATCCGGGCCTATTCCACCGGGGCCAAGGCCAAGGGAGACGACAATCTGGCCGGTGTGATCCTGCGGGATCTGGGTGCGGACAACCTCGTGGACCGCTATGAGAGCCTGCTGGAGGATGTGAGCTTGGAGGAGGTGGTTGCCGCCGATCCGGATTTCATCTTGATTACCACCATGGGTGCGGAGGACAAGGCGCTGGAGTTTATGTCGCAGGCCTTCGAGGAGAACCCCGCCTGGGCGGGACTCAGCGCCGTAAAAGACGGCCGGTATGTGCTGCTGCCAAAGGAGTTATTCCACTACAAGCCAAACACGCGCTGGGGGGAGAGCTATGCCTATCTCGCGCAGATCCTGTATCCGGAGCTTGCGGGCAAAATCTAATACGAAACGGACGGCGGTGATGACACTGTTGGCCGCCGCCCTGTGCGCCGCGGCGCTGCTGAGTCTGCGGTGCGGCAGCCAGAACATTCCCCTGGGGGAACTGCTGAAGGCCCTCCGCCAGGGAGATCCCGATGACGCGGTGCTGCGGATTGTGCTCTATGTCCGGATTCCCCGTACGCTGGCGGGGGGGCTGGCCGGCTGTGCCCTGGCGCTGGCGGGAGCGTTGATTCAGGCGGTATTGAACAACGCCATGGCAAGCCCCAATATCATCGGCGTCAACGCCGGAGCGGGCTTTGCCGCCATGCTGGCGGGGGTCCTGGCTCCGGGGGCGGCGGGCATGATGTCCCTGGCAGCCTTCCTTGGGGCCTTGGGAACGGCTCTTTTTATCTATATTCTGGCGGTAAAAGCGGGACTTTCCCGTACCACACTGATTCTGGCGGGGATCGCGGTCAACAGTATGCTGACTGCCGGCAGCAATGCCCTGACGCTGCTGGATCCGGACACGGCGATAGGAGCTACGGCTTTTATGCTGGGGGGATTTAACGGCGTAGCACTGTCGTCCGTCCGGTCTGCCGGGGTGTATCTTGCGGCAGGTGCTCTGCTGGCGTTTTTTCTGGCGTCGGACCTGGATGTGCTGCGGCTGGGGGAGGAGAGCGCCGCAGGTCTTGGCCTCCATGTGGGGCGGACCCGCTTTCTGGCGATTTTGGCGGCGGCGCTGCTGGCAGGGGCGGCAGTGAGCTTTTCCGGTCTGCTGGGCTTTGTGGGATTGCTGGTACCTCATATGGCCCGGAGGCTGATAGGCGGGGACAACCGTTGGCTGCTGCCGGCGGCGGCGCTGATGGGAGGTAGCTTCGTATTGCTGTGTGATGTGGCGTCCCGGCTGCTGTTCGCGCCGTTTGAGCTGCCGGTTGGAATCGTAATGTCCCTGCTGGGGGGACCGTTTTTCCTGTATTTGCTGCTGCATCACAAGAGAGGACGGGTATATGATTGAATTTTGCCATGTGACGGCCGGATACGGCGGCGTGCCGGCGGTGCGGGATGTCTCGCTTCACATACCACGGGGAAAGATCACGGCGGTCATCGGTCCCAATGGCTGTGGAAAGACCACCCTTCTGCGGGCGGCGGTCCGGCAGCTGCCGCTATCCGGGGGAGAGATTCTGATGGACGGACGGTCCGTCTCTGACTATGGCCGCAAAGAGTTTGCCCGGGCCGCCTCTTTTATGCCCCAGGTGCGGACCGTGCCCTCCATCACAGTGGGAGGATTGGTGGCGCATGGGCGGTTTCCGCATTTGGGACTCTCACGGCAGCTGCGTCAAGCGGACCGGGCAGCGGTAGAGCGGGCCATGGAGGAGACAGGCGTATCGGCCTGGGCCGGCCGGGATCTGCGGGAGCTTTCCGGCGGCGAACGGCAGCGGGTGTACCTGGCCATGGCTCTGGCCCAGGAGACAGAGGTGATTTTTCTGGATGAACCGACTACCTACCTGGACCTGGGCCGTCAGTTTGAGGTGCTGGGACTGATCCGGACGCTGAACAGCCGGGGAAAGACCATAGTGATGGTGCTCCACGATCTGGCCCAGGCACTGGGATACAGCCATCAGACCGTCCTGCTGGAGCAGGGGCGGCTGGTGTTGTGCGCCGGTGCGGAGACACTGTATGAGAGCGGAGAGATCGACCGGGTTTTTGGGGTGCGGGCCTGTAGAGCAGGGGAGACCTGGTATTTTACACCTCGTTAAAGCGGAGAACGGCGGCGGGAAATTTTGGACAGGACGCAACAAACTTGTTGACAAACTGGTTTCGCATATGGTATCATACTTCAAGTGTTTGAGAGGTGGGCGCCCCACAGAGCTACGGAGAGATGTCCGAGTGGTTGAAGGAACCGGTCTTGAAAACCGGCGAGGCGCAAGTCTCCGTGGGTTCGAATCCCACTCTCTCCGCCAATTTTTCTGAAGTTTATATAGACCTGCGGAAGTACCCAAGTGGCCGAAGGGGCTCCCCTGCTAAGGGAGTAGGCTGGATAAAACCGGCGCGAGGGTTCAAATCCCTCCTTCCGCGCCAGAGAAAACCTTGGAATTGCAATGGTTCCAGGGTTTTCTCTTTGTTTTTTCCCTTATTTTTTCCCTTATTATGCCCTGATTGTTACTTGGCCCCGGAGACCGCTTGAATAAACCGCTCCATCCGGTCAGCGGACTGCTGGCGCATCTTTTGGGTGGTGTGGGCGTAGATATTCAGCGTAAAGGCGGCGGTGGCATGGCCCAAATTTCCCTGCACGGTCTTGATGTCGTCCCCGCTTTCGATTGCCGCCACGGCGTAGGAATGGCGCAGGTCGTGAAATCGGGCATTGTCCAGGCCGATACTGCAAACGATTTTCTTGAACTCCTTGTAGACCGTGAAATGGGCCAGGTGTCCGCCCAGGGCATTTGTGAATACAAACCCCTCTTTGTTCTCCCAGGCGGGACCGGCGCACAATTGCGCTTGCGCCTGTTTGACCTTCTGCCGCTTCAACGCCGCCATGACGGAGGGCGCAACGGTAATCAGCCGGGCCTTGCCGTTCTTCGTGGGAATCAACTGGTATTCTCCGCCCACTTTCTTGCTCTTTTGCAGCTGCTTGTTGATGTAAAGCGTGTTGCTCTGGAAGTCTACGCAGTCCCAGGTAAGGCCCAGGACCTCCCCCTGCCGCATACCGGTGAACAGAGTGACCAGGAACAGCAATTCATAGGCGTGCCCTTGAATCGCCTCCAGGAACCGGGAGATTTCTTCCTGTTCCAAGGGCGCGATTTCTTTTTGATACACCTTCGGCAAGTCACAGGCATCGGCGGGATTGTGGCGAATAGAACCAATTTTAACAGCCTGATTCAAAGCCTTGTGAAGCGCCCCATGAACATTTTTAATGGTCTTTGCGGACAGCCCCTTTTCCCGTTGCAGTTTATTATAGAACTGCTGGATTTGAGGAGTAGTAAGCTGTTCCAGCCTCACCCTGCCAAGAGCGGGCTTCACATGGTTCTCACAAATCGAGCGGTAAGAATCCGCCGTGTAGGGCTTCACATTCGGAACGACGTATGTATCAACCCAAGTGTCCA